>CAZNKU010000001.1:0-105988 GCA_964573775.1 uncultured Clostridiaceae bacterium
GAGGGATTCACTTTGACATTTCAGGTACTGAATCTGAAATAAAAGAGCTTGAAGCAAAGTCAGGAGAACCCGACTTTTACAATGATATGGAAAGTGCACAGAAGGTTCTTCAAAAAACAAAACAGTTAACAGACAAAATAGACAGATATAAAAATTTATACACTCAATGGGAAGATTTGGTTACACTTGTTGCATTAGGTAACGAAATGGAGGATTTGTCTGTTCTTGACGAAGTTGTAGAGGGTTACGGAGAATTTACGAAAAATCTTGAAGATATGCGTCTTGAAACATTACTATCCGGACCTTATGATAAAAATAATGCCATTATGACAATTCATCCAGGTGCAGGTGGTACAGAGGCTCAGGATTGGGCTGAAATGTTACTTCGAATGTATACAAGGTGGGCTGAACGCAGGGGTTTTAAGGTTGAGATACTTGACTATCTTGAAGGTGATGAAGCCGGTATTAAAAGTGTTACTATTATGATTGAAGGTGTTAATGCCTTCGGTTATGCAAAGTGCGAAAAAGGTATTCACCGCCTGGTGCGTATTTCTCCATTTGATTCTTCTGGCAGACGCCATACTTCTTTTGCATCCTGTGATGTAATGCCTGAAATTGATGATGATATTCAAATTGACATTAATCCTGAAGATTTGCGAGTTGATACTTACCGTTCAAGTGGTGCCGGTGGTCAGCATATAAATAAAACAGACAGTGCTATTCGTATTACACATATACCTACAGGTGTTGTTGTTTCATGTCAGCAGGAACGTTCACAGCATAAAAACCGTGAAACTGCCATGAAAATGCTTAAGGCAAAACTTTTTGAAATAAAAGAACGTGAACAGAAGGAAAAAATTGAGGATTTAAAGGGTGAACAAAAGGATATTGCTTGGGGAAGTCAGATTCGCTCATATGTATTCCATCCTTATAACCTTGTAAAGGATCATAGAACAAGCTTTGAAGCAGGTAATATCGGTGCAGTGATGGATGGTGACCTTGACGGATTTATTAATGAATACCTTAAAAAATCATCACTTGGACAGCTTAATTTAAAATAAAGGAAACGGAGAATTTTACGGTGTTTGATAAATTATCATTTTTACAGCAAAGATATGATGAGCTTGCAAAAGATATAAGCTCACCTGAGGTAATTGCCGACCAGGTTAAATTTACCAAGCTTTGTAAGGAACACGCAGACCTTACACCTATTGTTGAAAAATACAATGAATATAAAAAAGCAAAAGAAGATGCAGATGAAGCGCGAACAATGCTTGATGAAAACCTCGATAAGGATTTTCGTGAGCTTGTTCAGGCAGAATACGATGATGCAAAAGAAAAAATCGCTGTATATGAAGAAGAACTTAAAATTTTGCTTATACCAAAAGATCCTAATGACGAAAAGAACGTTATTATAGAAATACGTGGTGGCGCAGGCGGTGATGAAGCTGCACTATTTGCTGCAAATCTTTTCAGAATGTATTCTATGTATGCAGAAGCAAGAAGATGGAAGACTGAAATACTAAGTATGAACGAAACAGAACTTGGCGGAATTAAGGAAGTTTCTTTCGGTATAAGCGGTCAAGGTGCATACAGCAGATTAAAATGGGAAAGCGGTGTACACCGTGTACAGCGTATTCCTTCAACGGAAAGTGGCGGTAGAATACATACATCTACTGTTACGGTTGCAGTTCTTCCTGAAGTTGAAGAAGTAGAAGTTGAAATTAATCAGAATGACCTTAGAATTGACGTATTCCGTGCAGGTGGACCCGGGGGACAGTGTGTTAACACAACAGACTCTGCTGTACGTATTACTCATATTCCAACAGGTTTGGTGGTATCCTGTCAGGATGAAAAATCTCAGCTTAAAAATAAAGAAAAAGGTATGAAGATTCTACGTTCAAGACTGTATGATTTGTTACAGAGCCAACAACATGATGAAATTGCTGAACAGCGCAAAAGTCAGGTTGGTACAGGTGACAGAAGTGAACGTATACGTACCTATAATTTCCCTGAAAGACGTGTAAGTGACCATAGAATCGGACTTACATTATATAAACTTGATGCAATTATGAATGGTGATTTGGATGAAATCATAGATGCACTTACTACCTTCTTCCAGGCTGAAAAATTAAAAGGTGATGAAGAATAATGAACACATTATTGTTAGGTACTGACAATAAGGATTTAGCCCGTGCTTCCGATATATTGCGAAGTGGCGGGCTTGTTGCCATTCCTACGGAAACAGTTTACGGCCTTGGTGCAAATGCGTTTGATAGAGATGCTTGCCTTAAAATATTTGCCGCTAAAGGTCGTCCTGCAGACAATCCTTTGATAGTACATATAGCACACAAATCACAGCTTTGTGATATAGTTTCAAAAGTAAATGAAAATGCAGAAAAGTTGATGAATGCATTTTGGCCCGGACCACTTACAATTGTTATGAAAAAGTCCAACAAAATACCATATGAGGTGAGTGCAGGACTTGATACTGTAGCTGTAAGAATGCCAAGTCATAATGTTGCACACAATTTACTGGATATTTGTAAAATGCCGGTTGCGGCACCATCTGCCAATACATCAGGTAAACCCAGTCCAACAACAGCAAAACACGTTTTTGATGATATGAATGGCAGAATAGATGCCATTGTAGACGGAGGGAGTTGTACAGTAGGTCTTGAATCTACCGTAATTGATGTAACAGAAGATGTTCCTAAACTATTACGTCCTGGTGGTGTTACATATGAACAGCTTTGTGACGTATTGGGCGAAGTTATTAAAAATTATGAATTTAAAGATGGTGAAGTGCCTAAATCTCCGGGTGTAAAGTATAAACACTATGCACCCAAAGCAGATGTATTTGTTGTTAGAGGCGATATTTCAAAACATATTAATAATGTATGCAATCAATATAAAAAGATTGGTATTATGTGTCACAGTAAGTATGATATGCCTGAAAATTGTATTGTTAAATTTATGGGTGAAAATTCTGATGAATATGCAAACACTTTGTTTTCACATTTAAGAGAATTTGACGATGAAAATGTTGATGTTATTTTTGCAGAGGATGTTGATGATAAAGGAATAAACCTTGCGGTAAGCAACAGACTTTATAAGGCGGCAGGTTATAAATTTATAGATATATAACGAAAGGAATGTTTAGAATTTTTGATATAGTTTTACTTAACGAAGATTATACTGATGAACTTTTTGAACTGGAAAAGAAGTGCTTTTCTGATCCATGGTCAGCAAAAATGTTTATGGGAGACCTACAGAGTGAATATACCTGTTATTTCGGTACATTTAACGAAGAAGGATATTTAATAGGTTATGCAGGAATGTGGATATCGGTCGATGGAGGAGAAATTACAAACGTTGCGGTACATCCTGATTACAGAAGAAAAGGCATTGCCTGTTCTTTGGTAGAGAATCTTATTGAAATATGTAGGGTTAATAATTTGAAATTTATAAACTTGGAAGTACGTGAAAGTAATTGTAAAGCTATATCACTTTATAACAAACTTGGCTTTGAAAAAGTAGGATTAAGAAAAAAATATTATAAAAATCCAACTGAAGATGCTGTACTTATGACTAAAAACCTTTATGAAGGGATTGATTAATTTGACAAGAATACTTGCTATTGAAAGCTCATGTGATGAAACATCGGCAGCAGTAGTTGAATATACAGATAAATTTGAAGTGAAGTCAGACATAATTGCATCACAGATAGAAAAACACAAACTTTTTGGTGGTGTTGTGCCTGAGGTAGCATCAAGAATGCATATTGAGTGTATTTCAGGAGTAGTTGATGAGGCTTTAAAGGAGGCAAATGTTACTTTTGATGATATTGATGCCATTGCTGTGACTTATGCACCGGGTTTAGTAGGGGCTTTACTTGTTGGGGTTAATTATGCAAAGTCATTAGCTTTAGCACTTAATAAACCGCTTATAGCGGTACATCATATTGAAGGACATATCAGTGCAAATTACATTTCTTCACCTGAATTAAAACCACCTTTCGTGTGTCTTGTTGCATCAGGTGGGCATTCTACAATTGCAAAAATTGATGATTACGATTCTTATAAGGTTGTTGCTAAAACCCGTGATGATGCTGCAGGAGAAGCTTTTGATAAAATATCGAGAGTTTTAGGCCTTGGTTATCCGGGTGGTCCTCAAATTCAGAAAACTGCTGTAAACGGTGATGAGCACGCATATAAGTTCCCAAGAGTATCTTTTGATGAATCTCTGGATTTTAGTTTTAGTGGTGTAAAAACAAATGTTATTAACTTAATTCATAAAATGAAACAAAATAACGAAGAAGTACCTGTTGCAGATATTGCCGCATCGTTCCAATACTGCGTATGTGACGTTTTAGCTTCAAGACTAATTGAAGTAGCAAAGGCAGAGGGTGTAAGTGATGTATGTCTTGCAGGTGGTGTAGCGGCTAATCTTAAACTTCGTGAGCTTGCTGAAAAGTATGCAGCGGAAAACGGAATTAAACTTCATTATCCACCACTTGTTCTTTGCACAGACAATGCTGCAATGATAGCAGCAAGAAGTTATTTTGAATATAAAAAAGGAAATTTTGCAAAATCGGACCTCAATGCTATTGCAACAAAAAATATGTAAATAATATCAAAAAAATATTATGTAAATTGAATATTTGCATATTTATTTAATAAAAATACTATCAAAAACCTGTGGATAAGTGGGATAAATCTGTGAATAACTTATATTTCAGCACTTTAATTGTGGATAACTCACTCAAATTTTTACATTTTAAACATAGTTATGCATAAATATTATTTTATTATGTAAATAAACAGTAACGTCATGTAAATGGAAAAGAAAATTTATAATGAAAAATAAATTTCATAAATGGAGAATTCAATATGGTGAATAAAAGTTTTGAGAAACTTCTACACAAATCGGAAGAGTTTATCGAAATTACAAAGGCAATTGAAAATAAAATAAATCCAATTAATGTCAGCGGTGTGTCTGAAGCGATTGCTTCACACTTCGCTTTTTCTGTTGCTCAGAAAAATAATAGTTCTGCTGTTATTGTTACTGCTGACGGTATAACTGCTAACAGATTGTATGAGGATATGAAGTTTTATAATTCAGACTGCATGCTTTTTTTAGATAAAGAACTTATTTTCTATGACATAGAAACATCAGGAAATGACATTGTATCTAAAAGATTGCAGGTTCTTGAGTATATGTGTAATAATGACAATTTTTTTGTTATAACAACTATTTCAGCACTTCTTAGCATTACTGCAGATTCAAAAATATTCTTAGAACAGCAAATTTCATTTACCGAAGGAAAAGACGTTGAAGAAAATATAGAGGAAAAATTTGAAGTATTAGGCTACAAAAGAGAGGAAGTAGTTGAAGGGCAGGGACAGTACTGTATCCGTGGAGGTATTGTGGATTTTTATCCGTTTAATTCTGATTTGCCATATCGAGTAGAGCTTTTTGATACAGAAGTTGACACAGTAAGAACATTTGATCCTATAAGCCAACGAACTATTGAAAGAATTTCAAATGTTTCTGTTATTCCTGCAAGTGAGTATATATTAACTGCGGAAATGAAAAATGAACTTTTGAAAATTATGAAAAATGTTTCTGCATCTTTAGTTGATAAAGGACAGATTTACAAGGATATAGAAACATTGGAGAATTCAGGTGTTTTTCCGTCCATCGATAAATATATTCCAATTATATATGGTGAAAAATTACCTACATTAATTGATTACACCAACAAAAACACAAAGTTTTTTTTCTTTGAACCATTTCTTATAAGCAAATCTGCATATGCTATGCAGACAAGAGTTGATGAAACAATCGCATCTTTTATGGAAAAAGGAAAAATTCCCGGAATAAATGGTCGTTGGGTTTATGATTATAAGGATGCACTCATAAGACTTGAAAAAAAGAGTCTTGTTGGTATGTACGATATTTTAACATCATGTCCTGACTATAAGCCTGTACAAAACTATAAATTAACAACAAAGGAACAGGTTGCATTCCATGGAAAAACAGACTTCTTTTATGACGCTGTAAGCAGATATAAAAAAGCAGGTTTTTCTGTAGTAATTCTTGCAGGAACAGATGTAAAGGCAAGAAACTTAACAGATGCTTTAAACGATATTAACATACCTTCAGTTTACATTGAAGAAATGAAAAATGCACCTAAAGCAAAGGAAATAATAATTACTAAGGGTGAACTTAATAATGGTTTTGAATATCCGCTTATAAAATTAGCGGTAATAAGTGATCGTGAAATATTTGGCAGTGTCAAAAAGGTAAGAAGGAAGAAGGCTAACACAAATCAGGAACGCATAAAAAGTTTTACGGATTTGCATGTTGGAGACTATGTTGTACATCAAAGTCATGGCATCGGTATTTTTGCCGGTATTAAAACAATGACAGTTGACGGTGCAACTTCTGATTATTTGCAAATTAAATTCAACGGTGATGATAATTTGTATGTACCTGCAAATCAGCTTGACGTGTTGTTTAAGTATGTGGGCAAAGATGGCGTAACTCTTAAACTTAATAAGCTTGGAGGTACGCAATGGGCACAGACTAAACTTAAAGTAAAGAAAAACTGTGCCGAAATGGCAGAGCAACTTATAAATTTGTACGCAGGACGTCAAAAGGTACGAGGTATAGAATATTCACCGCAAGGTGATATGCACACAAGCTTTGATGCTACTTTTCCTTATGAAGAAACGGACGATCAGTTAGAAGCTTTAAATGATGTCTACAAGGATATGGAAAAACCTGTGCCCATGGACAGACTTTTGTGTGGTGATGTTGGTTACGGCAAAACTGAAATTGCTCTCAGGGCCGCTTTTAAAGCTGCTTTTGATGGCTATCAGGTTGCGTATCTGGTTCCTACTACAATACTTGCAAATCAGCACTATACAACATTTGCAGAACGTATGGCTGATTTTGGTATTAAAGTTGGTTTGCTTTCAAGATTCCGCACTAAAAAGCAACAGGAAGAAACTGTAAAAAAAGTAAACAGAGGCGAAATAGATATTTTAATTGGTACTCATAGAATAATTCAAAAAGATATTCAGTTTAAAAAGCTTGGTTTACTTATAATTGATGAGGAACAGCGCTTTGGCGTGGCACATAAAGAAAAGCTAAAGGAGCTTAAAACAAATGTAGATGTTCTGACACTTTCTGCAACACCAATTCCACGTACACTACATATGAGTATGGTTGGTATACGTGATATGAGTGTGCTTGAAAATCCTCCAAAAGACAGATATCCTGTATCAACATATGTGATGGAATATAATACAGATGTCTTAAAAGATGCAATTATGCGTGAGGTATCAAGAGGAGGTCAGGTTTTTTACCTTCATAACAGAACTGACAATATTGAAAGCACGGCTCAAAAAATAAGCTCTTTTTCACCCCATTTACGTGTTGCATATGCACACGGGAAAATGTCTGAACGTGAGCTTGAAAAAATAATGCAGCAGGTAATAGATAAAGAAGTTGATGTTTTGGTATGCACAACAATTATTGAAACAGGGCTTGATATTGCAAATGCAAATACAATTATTGTTGAAGATGCTGATCGTATGGGGCTTTCACAGCTTTATCAGTTACGAGGACGTGTAGGAAGGTCAAACAGACTTGCGTACGCTTATTTGTTTTATAAACCTGACAAGGTATTGTCTGAAGTTGCAAACAAAAGATTACGTGCAATTAAAGACTTTACGGAATTTGGCAGTGGTTTCAAAATAGCTTTGCGAGACCTTGAAATACGCGGTGCAGGTAATGTAATAGGTGCACAACAACACGGCTTTATGGATAGTGTAGGATATGATATGTACTGTAAATTACTTGAAGAAGCAGTTGCAGATGTACGCGGTATAGAACTTGAGGAACGCTCTGAAACGGCTGTATCACTTAATATAAGTGCATTTATACCTAAGGAATATATAAGAGCTGAAAATTACAGAATAGAAATGTATAAGAAAATTTCAATGGTGTATTCTCAGGAAGATGCATACGATGTTTACGGTGAAATAGAGGACAGATACGGTTCTGTGCCCGAAAGTGTCGAAAACCTTATTGAAATATCATTAATTCGTGCAATGGCTTCACAGTGTGGCATCTCTGACATAAAACAAAAAGAAAAAAATGTTGTTCTTGTTTTTGATTCTGAAAAGAAACTTAATATTGAAGTTGTTGCAAAACTTATTAGTGAACATAAGGATATGATACTTTTTTCGCCTACAAGTAATCCATATATTACAATTCGCTGTAACGGAAAAGATTTGATAAAAAATATTAAGATTGTGTTACATTCGTTTAAAACATTGAAAGAAGTGCAAAAATAGTTTATAATACAATTATATAGTAATATGTAAATGTTATTTATGTGGAGGTGTTTTAGATGATCAAAAAATTAATATCCGTTTTTTGTTGTTTTATGTTGTTATTGTCTATTAGTGCCTGCCAGAAAAAAGAAATTCCTGCTATAGCAACTCTTGACGGCGAAAATATAGATGAAGCATGTTTTAAATATTATTTCACTGAACTAAGAAAAGAAATGCAGAATCTATATGGTGAAGTTTCATGGCATGAAGCTACATTTGATGGAAAACCGGCATTGGAATATGTAAGAGAGCGTGCGCTTCAAGCTGCCGTTGAAGAAAAAATTATTACAGATAAAGCTAAGGAGGATAACATTTCCCTTTCTGCCGAAGACAAAAAAGAAATAGATTCTATAAAACAAAACTGGATTAGTATGTATGGAAGTAAAAGTGAGTTTCAAGATGCCATTAAAACAAATTACGGTTTATCTGCAGAACAGTTTGATTACATGTTAGAAGCGGTTTATTACAGAAAACATTTAGTCGAAAAATATGTTGTAGATGAAAAAATATCTGAATATTACAATAACAAGGTTGTTAAAGTAAAACACATCCTTATACCTACGATTGACCTTGGTACTAATGCTCCTTTAACCGAGGATGAACTCAAGGTTGCCCAAAATAAAATTAATAAAGTTCTTAAAGAAATTGAAAAAGGTAAGGATTTTGATTCTTTAGTTGCTGAATATACCTCCGATCAAGATACTTTCTATTATGTTGGAGAAGGATATTCACTTAATATTGATGGTAGCCTTGGAGCTGGTATGGTTTCTGAATTTGAAACCTCAGCTTTTGAACTTAAAGTTGGTGATGTTAGTAGTATAGTAGAATCACCGTACGGTTATCATATTATTAAAAGATATGAAAATGATGAAGCAATGTATCATATTGCAAAAGAAAATCTTGCTACTATAATATTTACAGATATACTTGAAGAATGGAAGGCTCAGAAAAGTCTTGTAATAGATAATAGTATATACAATAACTATGAGTAATTTTGAGCCCGTTTACATACGGGCTTAATATTTTGGAGGGTAAAATTAATGATTAATGTTTTTGCGTCATTATTAAAATATATTTTTATCACCATAATATACATATTTATTTTCGCAATCATCAGAATGATTTTTCTTGATATACGCAGTATGAATGTTCGCAGAAACAGAATGGCACCAAAAAACTGTGCTTATCTTGAGCTTATGAATGATACAGAAACATTATATTTTGATGTTAAGCAATTTTATCCTATGACAAGTGAAGTTATTGTAATTGGCAGAGCATCCGGATGCACAATACAAATAGACGATTTTTATCTTTCAGGAAAACATGTTCAATTATGGTATGAAGATGAAGAGTGGCATATTCAGGATATGGGAAGTACAAATGGCACATACATTAATGGTAAGAAAATGAAAAAAAATGAATTTATTTTGGATAACGGTGACAGATTCAGAATAGGTCAGCTCGAATTTATGGTGGTGTTATAATGAAAAAAATTTCTCTGAAAAATCCCGCTGTATTATTGGTAATTATCAATGTTATAGCATTTGGTATGTTACACGCCTATCTTACACCTGATAATTTCAGAATTTTATATACCGGACTTTCATTGCTTGTAATATCAGTTATAACATATCTTTCAATTTATTACGGTCGCATGGGAGATACTTATCTGTTCCCGATAGCATACCTATTGGTAACGCTTGGTGTAATTATGATATGTCGTATAAATTATAATAATGGTATGAAACAGATACTGTGGTATTTAATTTCTGTTATTGCTTTTTATGCTTCATATTTTTGTTATAGATATATAAAATTTTTACCAAAAATAAAATGGATTTATTTTGCCGGCGGTATTTTTTTGTTTATTATAACATTGATATTCGGTTCGGAAATTAACGGGGCAAAAAACTGGATTTCTATCGGAAAATTCAGTATTCAGCCGTCTGAAATTATAAAGCTTTTCTTTGTTTTCTTTTTGGCGTCTTATTATTCTGCCAAAGAGAAAAGATTGTATGGCACAATTAAAGAAAGATATGTTGTAATGGTTTGTGCGTATATGTATCTTGGATTTTTGGTTATTCAACGTGAATGGGGAATTATGCTGTTGTTTTTTTTCACATATATGATTATGGAATATGTGTTTGAGAATGACCTTAAAATTATTATTGGTAATTTCTTTATGGCGAGTATAGGTTGTTATATAGGCTATTGTTGTTTGTGGCATATTCAAGTGCGCGTCAGTACATGGCTTAATCCTTGGGCTGACATTTCGGGTACAGGCTACCAGATAAGTCAATCACTTTTCGCAATTTCTTCAGGTGGCTTTTTTGGAACAGGTCTTGGACAGGGTAATCCGGAATATATTCCTGAAGTTCATTCGGATTTTATATTTTCGGCAATTTGTGAAGAGTTAGGTTTATTTGGTGGTTTTGCAATCATTCTTTTGTTTTTTATTTTTACTTACAGGGGTATAAAAATTGCCCTTAAATTACCTGACTGTTTTGATAAATGTGTGGCTGTCGGACTTACTTTTATGTTTGGTATGCAGACTTTTATAATTATAGGCGGTGTAATAAAAATGATACCTATGACCGGTATAACATTACCGTTTATAAGTTACGGAGGCAGTTCATTACTTGCAAGTTTTATATCTTTAGGTATTTTACAGGCAATTTCTGCAAAGGAGAGTAAATGATGACAAATAAAAGAGTTATTAAAGTTTTAATTTTACTTTCCTTTATGTATTTATCGCTTATCGGATATCTTACATATATTGAATTTTTTCAACGAGAAACATTGGTAAACCATTCTGCCAACCAAAGGAACTTTGATATTGAAGATATAAAAAAAAGAGGCAATATTACCGATATAAACGGAATAATTCTTGCTGAAAGTGTTGATTCTGTAAGATATTATCCTTATAAGGGAATGTATTCACACATAATAGGCTATAATTCAACACAATACCAAAGATGCAATCTTGAAAAAACATATAATGATCAATTACTTGCTGTAAATAAGCTTTCATCTGTGTTAGGTTCTTCCGGTAATGAATATGGACACAACCTTGTTCTTACAATAGACCATTCAATACAGGAATATGCTTACGGACTTTTAGGAGAAAGTAATGGGTGTGTAATTGCTATGGATCCTAACACCGGTGCTGTAATTGCAATGGTAAGTAAGCCGGATTTTGATCCTAATGAAGATGAACTGCTTAAAAACTGGAATAATCTTGTTGATGATGAAAATGACCCCTTTGTTGCCAGAGCAACTTCCGGACTTTATGCACCCGGTTCCACATTTAAGTTGCTTACTGCTCTTTCGGCTGTGGAAAACAGTTGTGATGATATGACGTTTGAAGATAACGGCAAAGTTACAATTGGCGGAAAAGTATTTGAAAATCAGGGTGGCAAAAAATATGGTTATACAGATATAAAAACAGGATTTAAAAATTCAAGCAATGTTGTTTTTTGTACCTTAGGAAATAAACTTGGCGGCGACGAGCTTTACGATATCGCAACACGCTTTGGTTTTAATAAAAAATTTGAGTTTGATCTTGAGTTTCAAAAAAGTGAATTTCCTGAAAATGTGAACGATGATGCTCATGTTGCATCACTTGCCATAGGTCAGGGTGATATGCTTGCAACACCACTTCAGATGGCGATGGTTACATGTGGTATTGCAAATAAAGGGGTTATAATGAAGCCATATCTTGTTGATAGTGTTGTATCACATGAAAATAAACTTATAAAGAAAATAAAACCGTCGGTATTATATAATGCTTCTGATTATTCAGACACAGCAGAAGTTGTTGAAATGATGATTGAAACAGTTAAAAGCGGAACAGGAACTACCGCAGCAATAAAAGGTATAACAGTTGCTGGCAAAACAGGAACTTCAGAAAACGAATATACTGATTTATACAGCGATAAACAACATACATGGTTTGTATCTTTTGCGCCTGCATATAATCCTGAAATAGTTGTAGTAGTAATGAGGGAATATAGCGGAGGAAGCGGTGGAGGAGACTGTGCACCTATTGCAAGAGAAATTATAAAAAAATATTTAAATAAATAGTTGACAAACGGTATTATTTGTGATATTATATTACGGTATCCGCACGAAATTGGTTTTAAATGTCACTCTGACATACCTGTTAGGCGAGTTTTTGATTAAGGAGGTGCGTTTCGATGTACGCAGTAATTGAAACAGGCGGTAAGCAGTACAAAGTTTCTGAAGGCGACGTAATCTATGTTGAAAAATTAGATGTTGAAGCTGGTGCTGATGTAGCGTTTGACAAAGTTTTACTAATCGGCGAAGGTAGCGACGTTAAAGTTGGTGCTCCTGTTGTTGATGGCGTTTCTGTAGCCGGTAAGGTTATCAAGAACGATAAGGCTAAAAAAGTTGTTGTTTACAAGTATAAACCTAAAAAGGGTTATCACAAGAAGCAGGGACACAGACAGCCTTACACAAAAGTTGAAATCACAAAGATTAATGGTTAATTTTTAATTTACTTATTCAGATTAGCGAGGTGAAAATAAATGGCTCATAAGAAAGGTGTCGGTAGTACTAAAAACGGCAGAGATTCAGAGTCCAAAAGACTTGGTGTCAAAAGAGCTGACGGTCAGCCGGTATTGGCAGGTAACATCCTTGTTCGTCAGAGAGGAACAAAGATTCACCCTGGTATAAATGTTGCTAAGGGTAAGGATGATACTTTATTTGCTCTTGTTGACGGTAGAGTTAAATTCGAACGTAAAGGTAAAGATCAGAAACAGGTTAGTGTTTATACATTAGCTCAGTAAGTTTTTAAAGGACTGTTGGTAAATTAACAGTCCTTTATTATTTATTGTTACAAAAGTCGGAGGATTATAATGTTTGTTGATATTGCAAATATAACAGTAAAAGGTGGTCACGGAGGTAATGGTGCAGTTGCTTTTCATCGTGAAAAATATGTTGCTGCAGGTGGTCCTGACGGCGGTGACGGCGGTAGAGGCGGCAGTGTAATTTTAAAAGTTGATACTAATCTTGCAACACTTATGGATTTTCGTTACAAAAAGAAATATGTGGCAGAAAATGGCAAGGACGGTTCAGGATTAAAAATGAAAGGTAAATCTGGAGAAAATCTTATTATTTTAGTTCCTCTTGGAACTTTAGTTAAAGACGTTAAGACCGGCAAAATTATAGCAGATTTGAATAGTGTTGATTCAGAGTTTGTTGCAGCTCGCGGAGGTAACGGAGGCTGGGGTAATGCTCATTTCTCAACAGCGACCAGACAAACACCTAATTTTGCTAAAAGCGGTAAGCAAGGTCAGGAACGTGAAATAACCCTTGAACTAAAACTTATTGCTGACATTGGTTTGCTTGGATTCCCTAATGTCGGTAAATCTACTCTTTTATCTGTTGTAAGTGATGCAAGACCTAAAATTGCAAATTATCATTTTACTACACTTATACCTAACCTTGGTGTTGTTAAAATGTTTGATGATAACATAATTATGGCAGATATCCCCGGTATTATAGAGGGTGCCAACGAAGGTGTTGGATTAGGTCACGACTTTTTAAGACACATTGAAAGAACAAAACTGTTAATACATGTTGTTGATGTATCAGGATGTGAAGGCAGAAACCCTGTTGAGGACTTTGATCTTATCAATAATGAATTAAAAAAATACAGTGAAGTTCTATCTGAAAAAATACAGATTGTGGCTGCAAACAAAACAGATGTTTCTACTGAAAATCTCGAAGAATTCACAAAGGAATTAAATAGCAGAGGCTATGAGGTTTTTCCAATTTCTGCAGCAACTAACCAGGGTGTCGATAAACTTTTAAAATACGCATATGAACAGCTTAAGTCAATACCTGAAACAGAATTTGAAATCGAAGAAATTGAAGCAGATGTTGTTGAACTAAGTGATGATTTTGTTGTATATGTAGATGAATACGGAGTATATAATGTTGAAGGTGAGCAAGCTGAATATATCGTTAATTCCACAAATTTTGATGATAACGAAAGCTTAAGCTACTTCCAGAGAGTTCTTCGCAAAAAAGGTATAATTGATATGCTTGAACAAGAGGGTATAAAAGATGGAGATACTGTTCGTATGGCAGAGGTAGAGTTTGATTATTACAGATAATTAGAGGTGAATATATAATGGCTGATATGAGTAAAAAGGTTTCTGTCGAGGTTATAAAAAGACTTCCCAGATATTACCGATATCTCAAGGATTTGGCAGATAATGGTGTTACAAGAATTTCTTCTCATGTTTTAGGAGAAAAAATGAACATTACTGCATCTCAGATTCGTCAGGATTTAAACTGCTTTGGTGGTTTTGGTCAGCAGGGATACGGTTATAATGTTGAAGCTCTTTACAATGCTATTGGAGAAATTTTAGGTCTTCATAACGGACATAAAATTATTGTTGTCGGTGCCGGACATTTGGGACAAGCACTTTTAAATTATAAATCATTTGAAAAAAGAGGTTTTAAAATTATAGGTGTTTTCGATATAAAAGAAGAACTTATCGGTCAGGATATGGGGGGACTTAAAGTATTGCATATTGATTCCCTCGAAGATTTCATTAAGAATGAAAAGCCTGATATTGCAGTTCTTTCTGTTCCAAAATCATCTGCAAACAGCGTTGCACAAAAGCTTGTGTCATTCGGAATTAAAGGTTTTATGAATTTTTGCTATATAGATATCGATGTACCTGAAGATGTATGTGTTGAAAATATTCATCTTTCAGATACTCTTATGACTTTGTCATACCGTTTAAAAAATGCACAAAATAATTAATTACAAAATTATTGACATAACAATATACAATGGGGTATAATGTTAATTGTAATGAGGCACTGCGAATGCTTTTGCGGTGCTTTTTTTAAATGTGTAATACGGAGGTTTTACAGTGAATAATATACCTGAAATGTTTGGTAGTCTTGTTTTTAATGAAACTGTTATGAAAGAAAGACTACCGGAAGACATATATAGTGCAGTAAAAAAGACAATAGAAGAAGGAAAAACTTTAGACCCTAAGGTTGCCGGTGTTGTAGCTAATGAAATGAAGGAATGGGCTATTGAAAATGGTGCAACTCATTTTACACATTGGTTTCAGCCTATGACGGGTATTACTGCCGAAAAACACGACAGCTTTATCTCACCTGCCGAAAACGGCAAGGTTATAATGGAGTTTTCCGGTAAAGAACTTATAAAGGGTGAACCTGATGCATCAAGTTTTCCGTCAGGTGGATTGCGCGCTACCTTTGAAGCACGTGGTTATACGGCGTGGGACCCTACCTCATATGCTTTTATTAAAGATAATTCCTTATGTATACCTACTGCTTTTTGTTCATACGGTGGACAAGCTTTGGATAAAAAGACTCCGCTTTTGCGTTCAATGCATGCAGTAAATAAACAGACTTTACGTTTTTTAAGAGCTCTTGGTGACACAACTACAAAAGCTGTAAATACAACAGTAGGTCCTGAACAGGAATATTTCCTTATAGAAAAAGATATGTACAAACAACGCAAAGATCTTATCTTTTCAGGAAGAACTCTTTTTGGTGCAATGCCTCCTAAAGGTCAGGAAATGGAAGATCATTATTTTGGTGTAATTAAACCTAAAGTATCTGCATTTATGAAAGAACTTGATGAGGAATTATGGAAGCTTGGAGTACTTGCAAAAACAAAGCATAATGAAGCTGCTCCTGCTCAGCACGAGCTTGCTCCGGTTTACTGTACAACAAATATAGCAATTGACCATAATCAAATTACAATGGAGCTTATGAAAAAGGTTGCCGATAAATATGATTTGGCATGTCTTTTACATGAAAAGCCATTTGAGTACATAAACGGTAGTGGTAAGCATAACAACTGGTCGATTTCTACAGATACAGGTGATAACTTGCTTAATCCAACAAGTACACCTGAAAATAACGAAAGATTTTTGTTGATGCTTTGTGCGGTTATTAAAGGTGTAGATGAGTATCAGGATTTGATGAGAATATCTGTTGCAAGTGCAGGTAATGACCATCGTCTTGGAGGTAATGAAGCACCTCCTGCAATTTTATCAATCTTCCTTGGAGAAGAACTTGAAGAAATTCTTGAATCTATTGAAAATGAAGAAGAATATGTTAAAAAGTCTGTTGATAAAATGAAGCTCGGTACAAAAGTTATTCCTGAATTCAGAAGAGATAATACAGACAGAAACAGAACATCACCGTTTGCTTTTACCGGTAATAAGTTTGAGTTCCGTATGCTTGGCTCAAATGATTCTGCAGCATGTCCTAATATTATGCTTAATACCATTGTTGCGGAAGAGCTTTCACAGTTTACAGAAATGCTTGAAGCAGGTAAAACTCCTAAAGAAATTATACGTGATACAATGAAGAATCACAAACGTATCATTTTCAACGGTAATAACTATTCTGAAGAATGGGTAAAAGAGGCAGAAAGACGTGGTCTTTCTAACCTTAAAACTACTCCGGAAGCTTTGGCACACTATACTGACGATAAAAATATAGCTTTGTTTGAAAAACACAAGGTTTATACCCGTGAAGAAGTTGTTTCAAGATATGAAATATTGGTTGAATATTATAATAAGGTTGTTAATATAGAAGCGAAAACAATGCTTTATATGGTAAGAAATGATATTATACCTGCAATTTCCGAATTTTCAAACGATATGTGCGTAGCTGTTGCAAACAAACGGGCAATATCCAATAAAATTAATTGCTCAGTTGAACTTGAACTTGCTGAAAAATCATCAGCTTTACTTGCAGAAATATACGAAGTTACGGATAAACTTGATATTGAAGTAAAACATATTTCTGCAATGAAAGATTTTGCTGAGATTTCCTTTGAAATCAAGGATAATATGATTCCAATAATGAATTCTTTAAGAAAAGTTGTTGATGAAGCAGAAGTAGTAGTTGGCGCACAGTATTGGCCTTATCCTACTTATGCAGATATGTTATTCTACATCTAACTGAATAAAATTATTTTAGTTGGCAATAATATCCTCAAAAGGAGTGATATTATTGCCAATTGATTTTAAAAACAGTGAGACTAAAGAAAATTTGATGAAAGCTTTTGCCGGAGAATCCCAGGCACGAAACAGATACGAAATGGCAGCAGGGATAGCAAATAAACAAAATCTTCAGGTTATTGAAATGATTTTCAAATTTACTGCTGACCAGGAAAAGGAGCATGCAGAAGTATTTTATAAATACCTTTCTGAAAGTTCGGGAGAAAATATTAAAATTGAGGGCACTTATCCTGTAGATATCAGTAATGATGTATGTGAGCTTTTAAAAATGGCTAAACATAATGAATATGAAGAACACGACGATGTATATCAGGCTTTCGGTAATAAAGCAAGGGAGGAAGGCTTTGAAAATATAGCACATACTTTTTTTGAAATTGCTAAAATTGAAAAAACGCACGGTGACAGATTTGCCCAACTTGCAGAGTTACTTCAAAGCAATAAACTGTTCGTTTCGGATGTTAAGTGTAAGTGGATGTGCTTAAATTGCGGAAATATACTTGAAGTTGTTCAGGTACCGCAGATATGTCCTGTATGTCAGCATGATAAGGGATATTTTATCAGATTGGAGCTTGCACCTTATACTTGTAATTGATTTTAAATGAGTTCGGTATTCAACCGAACTCATTTCCTTATTTTTTTAAAATTAGGCTATTGATTTATTTTGAAAAATGAGTTATACTATAAAATATAAGATCAATTGGAGGTAATTTATAATGAAAGTAACAAAAGATATGATAATAATGGATGTTTTGAGAATGGTTCCTCAATCAGCTAATTTATTTTTGGAAATTGGTATGCATTGCTTAGGTTGTCCGTCAGCAAGCGGTGAATCAGTAGAGCAGGCGTGTATGGTACATGGTGCTGATTGCGATGCTTTAATCGAAAAAATCAATGCTTTAATTGAAGAATAATTTGAGATTATAAATTTAAGGAGGCTCATAATGGCAGATAAAGCTAACGAACAGAAGATTTTGACATATAAAGGTAAGCCGTTGATGAGAAAAGGTAACGAAATATATTACGGTAATGTTGAAGACAAATACAGAGTATATTTGGAAATTGACGAAAACACTGATATTATGGGTTTAGATATTGCTACTCATGTTAA
Source organism: uncultured Clostridiaceae bacterium (assembly GCA_964573775.1). Taxonomy (GTDB): domain Bacteria; phylum Bacillota; class Clostridia; order Monoglobales; family Firm-18; genus CAZNKU01. The sequence continues at coordinate 18,567 of CAZNKU010000001.1, forward strand.
TGTTCAGTTGCAGACAAATGATGTACCTGGTAAAGCTAAAATTTTGCGAAAAGCTGAAAGAGATGGTCTTTACGCTGCATTGGATTTGGGTGAATATTGGCTTACTGACATTTTGTCTGAAGAGTAAAAACAGTGGCGTTGCATTTAGCAACGCCATTATTTTGTGTAAAATTGAGTATGGCAGAAATATTTTTAATTTTCTGCCATACCCTATATTAACAACCAACATGGTCGGTTGATTGCATATACAATATTATTTTATGATTTTACTGGTAATAAGGTGATTGGTTTGAATATAAAAAATGTAGAATGTGTTATTGTTGACAGAAATGCACCACAGTCTTTATTTGATTATCTAAAAAAAGAAAAAATTGATTATATCAAAAGCGGTTACATAAAAAATACTTTAGAGGCAGTATCAACTCATCCTGATATGCAAATTTGTCACATTGGTGCTAACAGATATGTCTGTGAGCCAAGTTTGTATGAATATTATTGTAACGAATTAAGAAAATACGATGTTAAGCTTTTTAAGGGTAATAAATATATATCAGACACTTACCCCGAGGATATTTCATATAATGTTGTTGTAACAGAAAATATAATTTTGCATAACTTAAAATATACCGACAAAATGATTTTAAATGAAGTTGAAAGTTCAGCTATTAGTATATACAAAGTTAAACAAGGTTATACTAAATGTGCAACCTGTATAATAGATGATAACGCTTTAATTACTTCTGATGAAAGTATATATAAAGTATGTGTTGCAAATAATATTGATTGTCTGTTGATAGAAAAAGGATTTATAAAGCTTGATGATAAGCACGACGGATTTATTGGTGGATGTTGTGGCTTTGTGGGAAGTGAAAAATTGCTGTTCTGCGGTGATATAACATCACATCCGTCATATAATAAAATTGTTGAGTTTGCTTCAAAATACAGTGTTGAAATTATACCTTCATCAAATGATATTCTTTCCGATATCGGCAGTATAATTCCTGTTGTTAAAAAATAAGGGAGTGAATATGTGGCAAAATTTTCTGTATCTGTCTGCAAAAAAGAAAATGGTGATTTTTTTAAGAATATTTTTAATGAAATAGGTAATGAAAAAACTGACGAAATAAGTGATAACAAAGTTGTATTTAATAATGTTGATGCCAATCGTAAAGAAAGGTTATATGATGTACTTGCAAAGAAAATATTTGAGGAATTTTCTAAAAAGATTTTAATTAAAATTATTAATATAAATTGTAATTATTTATCTAAACCTGATAAATATGAAATTTGGAAAATTGCATTTAAATATATAATGAATGATATGCTTGAAAACAATTATGAACATTTATGCAGAATGTCTGTAATAAAAAAGAGATTAACAGAGTTTTGTGATAATTCAGAAAGCATATGTATTGACGGTTTCGTTAATTTCCGTCTTAGAGAATTGGAACAGAATTTTAGTGAATTAGTAGAAGAATGTGTTCAGGAATACATGATAGAACTTGAATATTCCGAGTTTATAAATTTGCTTAAATATTTTGTTTCAATTCAAAATCCATTGTTTTTATCTGTTGAAGTAATATATGGAGATAAAATTAAGCTATATGCGGATGGAAAAGATATTACCAATAAATGTATAAAAGATTTTAATAATGAAATATGTTTTGCAGAAGATAAAGACGATTTTTTGCTTAATTCATTAATTAGTATCGCTCCCAGGAAGATAGTTATTAAACAGATTAAACAAAATATTAGTAATGAACTAAAAAAAACATTACTCGGCATTTTCGGCGATAAGCTAAAAATAACAACCGAGTAATATTTTTAATATCCTAATAATTGAATTATAAAAACAATAATGGAGGAACCTACAGCAACAGTGAGTAGCCCCCTTTTGAAATATGCCAAAAGTATGGCGACTATACAACCTGCAATTGCACTTTCCTTAGAATTTGTACTGTTGATTATAGCCGGAAATGTCATAGAGGCTAAAACAGAGTAAGGAACATAATATAAAAAAGACTGTATCCATTGGTTTGTGATTTTTTTACGGAAAATTACCATTGGTAACATACGTATAAGGTATGTAGTTATTGCCATAACGGCAATTCCCGCAAGTATGTATTTATAGTTCATCAACATTCCTCCTCAACAGTTTTTGATTTAACAGGAAATAAAGTTGCAGCAAGGGCACTTACAAATACTGTTATTATAATAATTGCCCATCCGTCTGAAATTTTGGACATAAGAGGAAGATATTCAAAAGCAATACTTAAAATAACAGAAAGTATTATTGCATAGGAAATATTTTTATTTTCCCTCGCAGGTGGAATAATTATTGCTATGAACATTCCGTAAAGGGCTATACCCATAGAACTTGTTAAAATTGGCGGCATAAACTGGCTTGCTACTGCACCGACAGTTGTGCCTGCAGTCCAGCCTAAAACAGGAGTTATTATTAGCCCTGCCATATAAATTGAACTAAGAGCACATTTTCTTTGCATTGAAACGGCAAAAACTTCATCTGTTATACCAAAGGATATTGCAAGACGTTCCATTATGGTAAGGTTAGATTGTACTTTTTGGGATACGGAAAGTGACATAAGAAAGTATCTTATATTAATTATAAGAGTTGTTATTATAAGTTCGATAAATGTTCCGTTTTCTGTAAGTATGTTTGCACCGGCAAACTGACCTGCACTTGTAAGGTTAGTAAGTGACATTATAATTGCCGACCATACCGGAAGTCCTGAAAGTACAGCAGTAAGACCAAATGCCATAGATACCGAAAAATATCCAAGACAAATTGGAAAACCATCTTTGATTCCCTGTAAAAATTCTTTCTTTTTCATACTGACCTCTGTGTTTATAATTTCTATAAAAAAGAGTTATCGCCTGATAACTCTTTTGTGTTTTTAAAGTAGTTCTTTTCTAAGTTCTTCGCCTGATTTAACACTTAAATAAGATGGAGGAATATCCAAAACAGTTTTACAACCTTTGAAACCTTCTTTATTCATACGATATGCAGCACGAGCATATGCTACAATAACGGAAGATGTAAATTCAGGATTTGAATCAAGCTTCAGGCTGTATTCAATAATATGACTGTTTTCTAGATTTGCACCCGTTTTACCGCTGCGGATTACAAAACCACCGTGTGGGATGCCACTGTGATCTCTGTTTAGTTCTTCTTGTGAAATAAAATGAACTGTTGTATCATAATCTGCAAAGTAGTTTGGCATTGTTTTAATTTCATTTTCAATGCGTACTTTATCTGCAGCATCTTTGACTACAACAAAACATTCTCTTATGTGTTTTTGTCTTGTTGTAAGCTCAGGAGCTGAGCCACTACGTACAGCCTCCAATGCACTGTCAACAGGTATTGTGTACTGTTTTGCGTCAACAACACCGTTAATTCTTCTTATAGCGTCAGAATGTCCCTGGCTTACGCCTTTTCCCCAAAATGTGTAATCTTTACCGTCAGGAAGTATTGCACCTGCATACATTCTGTTTATAGAGAACATACCCGGGTCCCAACCTACGGAAATAACAGCAATCTTGCCAGATTTTATTGCAGAATTATCTACATTCTCAAAATGTTCAGGAATTTTTGCATGTGTATCAAAACTGTCTACTACATTAAATAACTTTGCAAGTTCGGGTGTTTGTGTAGGCAAATCTGTTGCACTGCCACCGCATAAAATCATTACATCAATTTTATCTGTCATTTTTGAAACGTAATCAGCGTGGTATACCGACACACCTTCTGTCTGTATTTTGACGGTTGATGGATCACGACGTGTAAATATTGCTACCAGCTCCAAATCATCATTTTGTTTTATTGCATTTTCTACACCTCGTCCCAAATTACCATAACCGAAAATACCAATTCTGATACTCATAAAAAAACCTCCAATTTTTAGACATAGTAAAATTATAGCACAATTTTTTTCCTTGTTCAATAACACATCGTTAAAAATTATGATATGTTTTTAAATTTTTTTTGAGAAATTTTACAAAAAACACCTCCGTATTATTCTGTACGGAGGTGTATGATTTTAATCATCTTCTGTCAAGTTCTTCTTTAATAAGTTTATTAAGAAGTTGTGGGTTACCCTGTCCTTTTGTCGCTCTCATAGTCTGGCCAACAAGGAAACCGATAGCTTTATCCTTACCGCCCTTATAGTCTGCAACAGATTGTGGGTTGTTGTCTATAATTTCAACAACAATCTTTAATAAGGCACCCTCGTCACTGATTTGTACAAGCCCTTTTTCTTTAATAATAATTTCAGGGTCACGTGGATTTATAAATAATTCTTCAATTACTTTTTTACCCTGATTATTGCTTATTGTTCCTTTGTCAATAATGGAGATAAGCTTTACAAGATGTTCAGGGGGTACCGGAATTTGTGATGGTTCCATATTATTTTCGTTAAGAAGTCTTGAAATATCACTTAAAATCCAGTTACTTGCAGCTTTTCCTTTTGCACCCAATTCCATACATTTGTCAAGGTAATCGGCAAGATGAATACTCATTGTTATCTGACCTGCATCGTATTCTGTCAGACCGCCTTCGTTAATATATCTTTCCTTACGCTGTGCAGGAAGTTCAGGTATTGATTTACGTATTTTTTCAATCCATTCATCATCAACAATAATTGGTACAAGATCAGGTTCAGGGAAATATCTGTAATCCTGGGCTTCTTCTTTGCTACGCATAGCAATGGATACACCCTTTGTATCATCCCAACGTCTTGTTTCCTGTACTATTTTATTTCCTGCCAAAATTTCGTTAATTTGCCTTTGTGACTCATATTCTATAGCACGTACAGCACCACTGAAGGAGTTGACGTTTTTCATTTCTGTACGTGTTCCAAATTCTTCTTGTCCTTCAGGACGAACGGAAACATTTATGTCGCAACGAAGTGAGCCTTCCTGCATTTTACAGTCCGAAACTCCTGTGTATTCCAAAATTGCCTTTAGATTTTCAAGATAAGCTCTTGCTTCTTCAGAACTTCTCATATCAGGTTCCGAAACAATTTCAATAAGCGGAACGCCACATCTGTTAAAGTCAACTAAGGTATTGCCTGCAACTGCTTCATGGAAAAGCTTCCCTGCATCTTCTTCAATGTGGATTCTTGTAATACCAATCCTTTTTTTGTTCCCGTCTACCGTAATATCAACATAGCCGTTAGTGCATAGAGGAAGGTCAAACTGTGATGTCTGATATGCCTTTGGAAGGTCGGGATAAAAATAGTTTTTTCTGTCCTGTTTACCTTCTTTTGTAATTGAACAATTAGTTGCAAGACCTGATTTTATACCGTAATCTACAACTTTTTTATTAAGAACAGGCAATGTTCCTGGCATACCTGTGCATATAGGACAACAATGCGTGTTGGTATCACCGCCAAATTCATTGGCACAGCTACAATATATTTTAGTGTCTGTTGCTAGTTCTGCATGAACTTCCAGACCGATTACTGTTTCAAAATTCATTTTTTTCACCTCTTTTAATTAAACCTGTGGACGAATTTTCGGTAAATCTGCATTCTGTTCAAATGTATATGCGGCACGAAGCAATGTTGATTCGCTGAATGCTTTACCTATCAACTGCATACCTATCGGCATATTATCTCTGTCAAATCCGCAAGGGATAGAAATTGCAGGAACACTTGCAATGTTAATTGATACTGTACATATATCCTCAAGGTACATCTGTAACGGATCAGTTGTTTTTGAGCCAATGTTAAATGCAGTTGTTGGAGCAGTAGGGGTAAGAATAAAGTCATATTTTTCAAATGCTGTATCAAAGTCATTTTTTATAACAGTTCTTACCTGCTGAGCCTTTTTGTAGTATGCATCATAATATCCTGAGCTTAATGCATAAGTACCAAGCATAATTCTGCGTTTAACTTCTTTTCCAAAGCCTTCACTTCTTGTTTTCTTATATAAATCATCAAGGCTTTCAAATTTATCTGTTCTGTAACCATATTTAATACCGTCATATCTTGCAAGGTTAGAGCTTGCTTCGGCGGATGAAATAATGTAGTAAGCAGGCAGTGCATATTTTGATGCTTTCATATCAAAGAATTCAATTTCTGCGCCCATGGCTTTATATGTTTCAGCCGCCTTTAGAATAGCATTTTTAACATCTTCGTTAATACCTTCACCAATATAGTCGGTAGGAATACCAATTTTCATACCATTAACATCATTAACCAATGCTTTTGTGTAGTCTTCCTTAGGTATATTGATTGAAGTACTGTCCATTTTATCGTGACCTGCAATTAGATTCAGAACCATTGCTGAGTCGGTAACGTCTTTTGTAAGGGGTCCAATCTGGTCAAGAGAAGATGCAAATGCAACAAGACCAAATCTTGATACAAGACCGTATGTTGGTTTTAAACCTACAACACCGCAGAATGATGCTGGCTGACGAATAGAACCGCCTGTGTCGGAACCAAGTGTATATACAGCAGTATCTGCACTTACTGATGCAGCAGAGCCGCCTGATGAACCACCGGGTACTTTTTCGAGATTGTATGGGTTTTTAGTCTTTTTGAAGTATGAGTTTTCAGTAGAAGACCCCATAGCAAATTCATCCATATTAAGTTTACCAAGTACGGGAGCATTAATTTCTTTTAGCTTTTTAGCAACAAAAGCATCGTACGGCGGAACAAAGTTTTCTAGCATTTTAGATGCACATGTTGTTTTAATACCATTAGTACAGATGTTGTCTTTAATAGCCATAGGAATACCTTCTAAAGGGGCAATTTCTTCACCATCAGCTATTTTTTTATCAACAATTTTTGCAGTTTCCAAAGCTGATTCGTGTGTGTTTGTAATATAACTCTCAACTTTGGATTCAACATTTTCAATGCGTTCAATAACAGATTTTGTTATTTCTGTGCTTGAAACTTCCTTAGCTTTTAATTTAGCAGAAAGTTCATGAGCAGTTAGTTCATGTAAATTCATTTTAAAACCTCCTATTCAACAACCTTTGGTACAAGATAGCATCCGCCCTCCTGTGACGGAGCATTTTTAAGAATATCTTCCTGAGAGTATGATTTTTCAACAATATCTTCTCTAAAAACATTCTGTACCTTCATGGCATGGTTTGTAGGAGCAATACTTTCTGTATCTATTTCAGCAAGCATGTCCGCAAAGTTAATAATACTTTCCATTTCGCCTGTCAGTTTTTCTGCTTCGGCTTCATCAACATAAAGTTTTGCAAGGTTTGCAACATATTTAACTTCATCTGTTGTAATTTTCATTTATATCATCCTTTCGTGGAATATTTACCAAATAATTATTATACACTATTTTTTTGCAAAATTCAATTATTCAGTCATAGAAATAAATTCTTTTTCATTAATTATTTTTACTCCAAGGTGCTGCGCTTTTTCAAGCTTACTGCCTGCCTTTTCACCTGCTAAAACATAATCGGTTTTTTTAGAAACGGAGGAGGATGTCTTTCCACCGAAACGTTCTATAATTTCTGATGCTTCATCACGTGAATAAGTAGGCAATGTACCTGTAAGGACAAATGTTTTTCCTTCAAAACGATTATCTGTTGTATCTTTGCTATATGTCAGGTCTACTCCTGCAAAACGTAATTTTTGAATTATATCAATTGCACCTGTACTTGCAAAGAAGTTTACAATACTTTTTGCCATAATAGGTCCAATATCTTCGATTTTTGTAAGTGTTTCTTCTGAAGCTTCTGATAAACTGTCAATATCTCCAAATTTTTCAGCAAGAACCTTGCTTGCTTTGCTTCCAATGTTTCGTATACCGAGTGCAAAAATTACTCTGTCAAGACCTGCATCCTTGGATTTTTCTATTGCTTTAATAAGATTATTTGCTGACTTAACACCCATACGTTCTATATCTACTAAATCTTCATATTTAAGGTAGTATAAATCGGCGGGACTTTTTATAAGTTCAAGTTCAGCCAATTGTTCAATAATAGCAGGACCAAGTCCGTCAATATCCATTGCATCTTTACTTGCAAAATGAATAATGTTTCTGATTTTCTGTGCAGGACATTCAGGGTTTACACATCTTGTTGCCGCTTCATCAGCTTCTCTTACAACCGTGGTACCGCAAACAGGGCATTTTTCCGGCATTATATATGGTGTTTCATTGCCTGTTCTTTTATCTTTAACAACTTCAACAACTTCAGGTATAATATCTCCCGCTTTTTGAATAATTACTGTATCACCTATTCGTATATCCTTATTTGTTATGTTATCAATATTGTGCAGTGTTGCACGGCTTACAGTTGAGCCTGCAATTTTTACAGGTTCAAGTTCAGCAGTAGGGGTAAGAACACCTGTTCTGCCAACCTGTATGGTAATGTCTAAAAGCTTTGTTTGCTTTTGCTCTGCAGGATATTTGTATGCAACAGCCCATTTAGGAGCCTTGGTTGTGCTTCCAAGTAATTTTCTATCTGCAAAATTATTTATTTTAATTACAGCACCGTCAATATCAAAACCCAATTCTCCGCGCATTTCACCTATATTTTGAATTTGCGCATATGCTTTTTCTATACTATCGAATGATTCGTAGGTAGGGCTTACTTTAAAACCAAGTGTTTTAAGGTAAGACAATGACTCTTTGTGACTAACAAAATCCCTACCTGTTATCTGTTGAATATTAAATATAAATATACTGAGGTTACGCTCTGCTGTAACTTTACTGTTTAATTGTCTTAAAGAACCTGCAGCAGCATTACGTGGGTTTGCAAACAGCGGTTGTTCAAGTTCTTCACGTTTCTGATTAAGCTCAATAAAACTTGAAACAGGCATATAAACTTCGCCTCGTACTTCAAGGTACGGTATATTTTCTGTAAGACGAAGGGGTATTGATTTAATAGTTTTAAGATTTTGTGTAACATCTTCACCAATAACACCGTCGCCACGGGTTGAACCTCTTACAAATTCACCATTTTCATATTCCAGAGATACAGAAAGACCGTCAATTTTCATTTCAACGATATATTCGGGGTTTGAAATTATTTTACGTACAGATTTATCAAAATCTTCAAGTTCTTCTTTTGAAAAAGCATCGTTAAGGCTTTCCATAGGAACAGCATGTGTAACTGTTTCAAAGCCTTCCAAAACTTTTCCGCCAACTCTTTCTGTAGGAGAATTATTGATTTTGTATTCGGGATATTTTTCTTCTAAATCCATAAGCTCATGAATTAGTTTATCATATTCAAAGTCTGTTATTGTTGGATTATCAAGCACATAGTAATCATAGCTGTGCTGTTCTATTTTTTTCACAAGTTCTTCCATATATTTTTTCATGGTAGTCCTCCAAAATTTAAAACATATAGTATATTTTAACACATATTTATTAATTTTACAACTATTTGGAGACATAAACATCAGGAACTTTTCCTACAATAATTGTCTCAATAAGCAATGTTTCGTATGTTACTTTTTTTGTTAAAGTTTCGTAGGGGAGTATTATTTTAATATTGATATTTGTAATAATGGAAATTTTATGTTTTGTCTGATTAACTCCTGCCGCTTCAAATTTGCTGTCTATATGAATGTCAGGGGAGGAGGCTGTCAGTATTTTAATTGGTATTTTGGGCCCTCTGCCTGAAAAAATGTATGTTCCGGTCAAATTACCAATAGGTATTCCAAGTTCCTTTAAATGAGAATTTTTAACACTTTGTGCTATTTTTTCAGATAAATTTATTTTTATATTATTTATGACATTTGTGTTTGTTGTTACAGATATAATGTCGCCGTTAGTGTTTTTGTTTATGTTACAAAGCTCGGAATATTCTTTGTATGCAACAGGTAATTTGTGTATAGCTTCATCTATAAGGGTGATAGAATATGTATTTGCCTGAGATATTGCTAAGGCTTCAACAGATGGTTTGAAATTTTTTTCTACAAATTTGAATGTAAATAAAAAAGATACATTAAAAATAGATAAAATTATTAATAATATTATCTTTTTACTTTTTAACTTAATTGAATATATTATATGTGTTTTATGTTTATAGTATAGGTTTTTCAAAACAAACACCCCCATACATATATATTAAAAATACCACGGAAATTTCCGTGGTATTATAATTTAACTTAATTTTTCTTCAATTAACTTTGCTAATTTTTCAGCTCGTTCTGTTATAACTTTAATATCCTTACCTTCAATCATTACACGTACAAGCGGTTCTGTCCCTGATGGTCTGATGAGAACTCTGCCGTTACCTGAAAATTCTTCTTCAATTTTAGCAATTTCAGTCATTATTTCCTGATTTTCTGTGTAAGCATTTTTGTTTTCTGTTTTTACCCTTGCATTAATAAGAACCTGTGGCAAAACTTCCATAACAGATGCAAGCTCGGAAACTTTTTTGCCTGATTTTTTTACAACCGATAATAGTTGTAATGCAGTTACTAATCCATCGCCTGTTGTATTATGTTCCAAAACAATAATATGTCCCGACTGTTCTCCGCCGATGGAATAATTGTTTTTGTACATTTCTTCAAGAACATATCTGTCGCCGACCTTTGTCTTTTTAACTTCAAGTCCTTTTTCATCAGCCATTATGAACAAACCAAGGTTACTCATTACTGTTGCAACAATTACATTGTCGTTAAGTTTGCCACTCTCTTTCATATCGAGTGCGCATATTGCCATAATTTTGTCACCGTCAACAATGTTTCCGTTTTCATCAGTTGCCAGTACTCTGTCTGCATCACCGTCAAAGGCGATACCAATATCTGCGCCAACTTTTTTCACACATTCACAAAGTTGTTCCATATGTGTTGAGCCGCAGTTTTTGTTAATGTTAACACCGTTTGGTGTATCGTTGATAACAAAAACTTCAGCGCCTAAGTCTGTCAGTACATTTTTTGCAGTAACGGAGGAAGCACCATTTGCACAGTCAACGGCAATTTTTATGCCGTCTAGTTTTGTTGGTATAGTAGATTTGGCAAATTCTCTGTAATCATTTACCCCATCGTTTTTATAGACAATTCTGCCTATATCCTCACCAACTGAAAGTTTAATTTCATCGTAGTTGTCAAGAATCAGTGATTCGATTTTTTCTTCAATTTCGTCACTTAATTTAAATCCTTTGTTGTTAAAAAACTTAATTCCATTATATTCCATTGGGTTGTGTGATGCAGAGATTACAATACCGGCATCAGCCTTGTATAATCTCGTTAAATATGCAACCGCAGGAGTAGGTATAACGCCAACAAGAATTACTTCTGCTCCTACTGAACATAGACCTGCAGCAAGAGCTGATTCTAACATATCTCCGGAAATTCTGGTGTCTTTACCGATAATAAACTTTGGCTTTTTTGATTCTTCAGTAAGTACATAAGCACCTGCCTGACCAAGTTTGAAAGCAAGTTCCACTGTAAGTTCTTCGTTTGCAACGCCTCTGACACCATCTGTTCCAAATAATCTACCCATATCTATCACTCCTTATTTTGTTTCGTAATAATTTTACCACTTTTTATTATCTTTTTCAATAATATATTAATAAAAATATTTCACAAATCATAACCTTATATGAGGTGATTTTTTTGAGCAGATATGCTGAACTAAGAAATAAAGAAGTTATAAATATAACTGACGGAAGCAGAATGGGATATGTATGTGATGTTGAATTTGATCTTGATACAGGTAAAGTTGAAGCACTTATAATGCCACGTAAAACAGGATTCTTCGGGCTGTTTACACATCATGATGAATATGTTATTTTATGGAAAGATATAAAAAAAATAGGAGATGATATAATTTTTGTAGAATTTTGTTTGTAATTTTGGAAAATATATGTTATAATGTAAAAAAAGATACTAAATATTGTGTTTATTAGTATCTGTTTCCAAAATTTTAAACGGATGGTGATAAGTTATGCGTTGTGTATTTTGTGGACATATTGAAAGTAAGGTTATTGATTCAAGATCGGCTGATGACGGCAGTTCAATCAGAAGAAGAAGAGAATGTCTTGAATGCGGAAAAAGATTCACTACATACGAAAAGGTTGAAAACATTCCTCTTATTGTAGTAAAAAAGGATAAAACAAGACAACAGTTTGACAGACAAAAATTACTTACAGGTCTTTTGCGTGCTTGTGAAAAGCGTCCTGTAACAATAAGTCAGCTGGAAATTGTGGTTGATAACATCGAATCAAGTATTCAAAATACTTTAAAACGTGAAATTTCTTCAGTAGAAATCGGTGAAATGGTAATGAATGAACTAAAAAAAATTGATGAAGTTGCTTATGTTCGTTTTGCATCTGTATACCGTCAGTTCAGAGATGTTAACACATTTATGGATGAACTAAAAAAAATTCTGAAGGAGAAATAAAATATGACACGAATGATAGACCTTCATGTGCATACAACTGCATCGGATGGTACTTTCACTCCCTCGGACGTCATTTTATTGGCAAAAAAAGCAGGTCTTGCAGCTATGGCAATTACTGATCACGATACAGTAAATGGTATAGACGAAGCAGTTAATAAAGCTAAAGAAGTTAATTTTGAGCTTATTCCCGGCATTGAAATTAGTGTTGGAGAAACCGAAAATATACATATTGTCGGTTTGTATATTGAACACAAAAATACCGATCTTGTCAAAATTGTTGATATAATGAAAAGATATCGGTATGAAAGAAATCAGGAGCTAATTTCAAATGTGCAAAAAGAAGGCTATGATATTTCGTATGAAAAAATCTGTCAGTCAATGAATACCGACAATGTAGGCAGACTTCATATTGCACATTATATGCAAAAAAACGGGATGTCTAATGATTACAGAAAGATATTTAAAAAATACCTTATTCCCGGTGCCAAAACTTATGTACCTATGAAAAACGTCAGTGAAGAAGAAGGAATTAGTGCAATAATAAAAAGTGGCGGAATACCAGTCTTGGCACATATTAATTATCTTAAGCAGAATGACTATGAAACCGAAAAAACTGTCAAAAGACTTATGGAATATGGTCTCAGAGGGATAGAAGTTTTTTATTCCGGCTATGATAAACGCACAGAAAAGCTTGCTCACAGAATAAGTGAAAAATACAAATTAATAAAAAGCGGCGGTACCGATTTTCACGGTACACGCCGACCTGGTGTATATCTTGGAACAGGAAGAGGCAATATGTGTGTTCCTTATGAACTCTTACTTGATATCAAAGAGAAACTTTGATAAATCAGTTATTGTTCCCGCACCCATAGTTAATATGATATCGTCAGGTTTTACATTAGCCTTTAAATGCTCGGATATTTCTGCAAAGTCGGAAATATACTGGGCATTTTCTATTTTATCAGAAATAGCACAAGCTGTAATTCCAATTGTATTTTTTTCTCTTGCGGCATATATATCAGTTACTATGACATTATCATAATTTGAAAGAACCTCAATAAAATCATTTAACAGAGCATTTGTCCTTGAATATGTGTGAGGTTGAAAAACTACCCATATTTCATTATGTTTCATTTTTGATGCAGTATCAAACGTTGCGGCAATTTCAGTAGGATGATGTGCATAGTCATCATATACCTTAGCACCGTTTACAGTTCCCTTATATTCAAAGCGTCTTTTTGTGCCGCCAAAATTTTCTATGCCTTTTACAATACTTTCTACATCTATACCCATTTTGTGGGCAGACGCAAAAACTGCAGTTGCATTTGAAACATTATGGTTACCACCAACTGAAAGATGAATACTCGCAAGGTGTTTATCACCTTTATAGATATCAAATATACCGCAACCTTTTTCGTCAAAGGATACATTTTTGTATGAATAATCACCTTTTGCTCCATATTTTATTATTTCACACTTAACATCATCAAGACTTGCCATAACATTTTCATCATCTGAATTTACAACAACATAACCGTTTTCGGGAATTTTCTTCATGAATTTATTAAATGAATTTTTTATTTGTTCAATTCCGCTGAAATAGTCAAGGTGATCTTCCTCAATATTTAAAATCAAAGCAGCATAAGGATTGAATTTTAAAAAACTGTCAACATATTCACATCCTTCAAAAACAAGATATTTATCCTTTCCTATGTGATAATTTCCGCCAATAGTATTAAGAACACCGCCAACTAAAATTGTAGGATCTTCATCAGCCTCCAGTAAAACACATGACAACATTGAAGTTGTGGTTGTTTTTCCATGTGTGCCGCTGATGGAAATAGGCATATTAAAATCAAGCATAAGCTCTCCTAAAAAGTCAGCTCGCTCTAAAGTTTCAATCCCTTTGTTTTTTGCTTCACAAAGTTCCGGATTGTCTGCAGCAACCGCAGCAGTATATACAACAAGATCCGGATTGGTTATATTTTCGGCACAGTTAGGACCAATTGCAATTTCAGCACCGTCATTTTTCAATATCTTTGTTATTTCGGTTTCTGTCCAGTCTGAGCCGGATACTTTTACACCTTTAGAAAGTAATATATGTGCAAGAGCACTCATACTGATACCGCCAATACCTATAAAATGCACATGGCTGTTTTTATCCATTTTTTTCAAAATTAACATCTCCCTGATTTATATATGAAATTTAGAAAAATCACTTTTATTTATTATATAACATTTTTAGTAAAAAAGTCAAAATATTTATGGATTTTTTTTTAAAAATGTTGTAAACTATATTTATAAATAAAATTTATGATTTTAAAGGTGGAATTTATGAATATTACAGATGTTAAAATCAGAAAAATTAACAACGATGGAAAAATGAAAGCAATAGTTTCAGTAACATTTGACGATGTTTTTGTTGTACATGATATAAAAATCATTGAAGGCAACGAAAAATTATTTGTTGCAATGCCAAGCAGAAAAACTCCCGAGGGTGAATATCGTGATATTGCACATCCAATTAACGCTGCAACAAGGGAATTACTACAAAGTAAAATTATTGCTAAATATGAAGAAGTTAAAAATTCAGAATCTCTTTAATTTTTAGGGGAAAGCGGACGCTTTTCCCGATTTACATACGGAGGGGAATTATATGTCCTTGAAAATAATTTATGGTACAGCAGGTTCCGGTAAAACACAAAAATGCTTTGATTACATAGATGATGTTATAAATAATACTAAACAAAATGTTGTTTACGTTGTACCGGAGCAATATTCTTTGGAAGCCGAAAGAACTATTTCAGCATATTTTTCAAAAAAAGCACTAGACAGGGTGGAGGTTTTAAGTCCGGATCGCCTTGCTAAAAGAGTTTTTTCCACAGTTGGTCCGATAATGTGTGATTTTGTAGATGATAATGCAAAATTAATGATTGTTGAAAAAGCAATTATAAAAGTTTTCGGAAAACTTGTATATTTCACAAAAAATGCAGACGTTGCAGGCTTTGCATTGGTTATTTTAAGTTTGATAAAAACTTTAAAAAGCAACTGCATAAGTCCGGATAATTTAAAAAAACTTGTTGATGAAGCTGAAAATGTTTCTTTAAAATACAAACTATACGATTTATTTTTAATATACTCTGAATATGAGAAGTTTTTTGATTTTCCCTATTGTGATTCTGATGATAATATGACCAGATTGTCAGAAAAAATTAATGAGTTTAATTTATTTAAAAATACTCACTTTGTATTTGATAACTTTGTTTCGTTTTCAAAACAGCAGTTTAAGGTTATTGAAGCAATATTGAAAAAATCACCTTGTGTTGTTTTTTCACTTACAACTAATGATTTGAAATTTACAGATAAATACCAGCTTTTTTATAAATCTCAGATGACAGCTGAAAAATTATTTGATTTAGCATATCATAACAACATTAATGTTTTACCTAATGATTACACAGACCACTGTTGTTCTGAAAATCAAGAACTTAATTTTCTTAAAAATAATTATTTCAGTTATAAAAAAAATATCTATTCGAAAAAAACAGATAATATTTACATTTGCAAAAGCGATAATTATAATAACGAAATAGAACAGATCGCTCAGGAAATACACCGACTTGTCAGAGAAGAAAATTACAGATATAGAGATTTTGCTGTCATTACAAGAAATACCGGTGTATATTATCCTATAATACGTGATACATTTGAAAGATACGATATATTTTATAATATAACCGAAACAAAATATTCGAACAGTAATTTTTTGTACAATGCACTTATGTCTGTATTTGATGTTGTAATAAACAAATATTCTTTTGACTCTGTATTCAATTTTATTCGTAGTTTTTTGTGCAAGTTAGATGATGAAAGTAAATTTTTGTTAGAAAATTACATACTTGAAACAGGTAACCGTGAAAAGATATGGACAGAAAAAAATGAAGTTACCTTTAAAGGGAGTTTTTCAGATAATGAACTTTTAAAAATTAACAAAAGTCTTAATTATGTAAGAAAGTGTTTCTTTGCCTTTACAGATAATTTTAAGGGGAGAAAATCCGTTAAGGAAATAATTTACGCATATTTAGAACTTTTGAAATTTACAGATGCAGAAAAAGCAGTTACTGAAATTATAAAAACATTCCGTAACACCGGTAACAATGAAGCTGCGGATGAGATAACTTCTGTTTATAATCACATTATAACATCACTTAATCAGATGGTTTTGTATTTTGGTGATGACTTAATTACATTTGAAAAATTCTATAAAATACTCAAGTCTGCACTTTCAAATACAGCAATTGATACCTTACCATCCGGTGTTGACGATGTAATAATAACTTCTATTGACAGATTTCAGGCACTAAAAAGTAAAGTTGTTTTTGTTGTTGGCGTTTCTGAAGGTGTAATTCCGTGGGGATACATTAACGAGGGAATATTTAAAGACAGTGAATTGGAAATAATGGGAATTGAGGAAAACACTGTACAGAAACACTGTGATGAAAATTATGTTATATACAGACTATTTTCATCCGCTGAAGATAAGCTTTATATTTCATATCCTACTGCTGATAATGAAGGTAATACAGTAGGGGCATCGTCAATAATATCAAATATAAAAAACATTTTTCCCGAAATTTCTCAGCTTCAGAATATGTATGAAAAAATAAATAAATTAGAAGAGGTAGAGGGTATTTTACCAACTTTTAATAAACTTATCAAATACAATAGTGAGGGCTTTTGGAACACTGTTTCAAAGTGGTATAAAGTTAACCGACCCGATTTATATAATATAATTAAAAGTGCAAAAAAATACACTAATCTTCCGCCAAAGCTACAAAATGATATTATAAAAAAATTATATGGCAGTGAAATTAAGTCAAGCATATCTCGTATAGAAAGATATAATCAATGTCACTTTGCATATTTTATTCGTTACGGACTAAATGTAGATGAACGTAAAAAATACAAGCTTGAAGCGAGAGATTACGGAACATATATGCATGAAATAATTGAAAAATTTTCAGCATATGCCGAAGAATTTGGGTGGAAAAATATTACCGAGGAAATATGCAAAGAAAAAGCTTATGAGTTAACAAACGAAGTTTTAAGTAATAATTTAAGTGATTTCTATACAGAGTCTAAGCGTCAGACATATTTATTCAATAAAATAACTTCTACAATGAATACTGTGCTATGGAATATTACGGGATTTTATAAAGATAGTGGTTATATTTCAATAGGGCACGAAGTATCATTTGATGATGATGCAGAATTTAAACCAATTACCCTTACTTTATCTGATGGTACGGTTGTAAAGTTACGTGGAAAAGTTGACCGTGCTGATATTAAACGTACTGCAAACGGTGATTTTGTGAGTATTGTTGATTATAAATCCTCTGCAAAAGATATAAGTTTTGAAAGAATTTTATGCGGAATTCAAATTCAATTACCAATATATATTAGTGCAATATGTAAAAACCTTGAAAACAAAGGTGAAAATATAATACCCGCTGCTATGCTGTACTATCATATTGACGATCCAATAATTGAGGGTGATAAAGATGTATCTGATGAAGAAATATACACAGAAATTGAAAAAAAATTAAAAATGCATGGTGTAGTTCATGAATCGGCTGATATTTCATCCTTATTTATTGCAAAGAAAAATGTTACAATTAATCAAATAAATAAAATCTGTGAGACCGCATATAAAACAATGAAAAAAGCTTTGGAAAAAATGATTTCGGGTAATATTGATATAAATCCATATGCTATTGGTAACTCAACCGCATGTGATTATTGTCCTTACAACAATATATGCAGTTTTGAACAAAGTCTGAAAGACAATAATTACATTAAGTACAAAAAACAAAAGATGGAGGAGTTTTTCGAAAATGTCGACCAAATGGACAAATGAACAAAAAAAAGCAATTAGCGAAAAACATAACAATATTCTTGTTTCTGCTGCAGCAGGTTCAGGCAAAACTGCTGTATTGGTACAACGAGTTGTAGATATGGTTACAGATAAAGAAAACCCTATATACATAAACCATCTCCTTGTTGCAACATTTACCAATGCAGCTGCTTTGGAAATGAAGGACAGAATATACAACGCTCTTCAGGAAAAAATCAAAGAAAATCCGGAGGATTCTTTTATAAAAGAACAGATTGTGTTGCTTGGTCAGGCTCAGATTTCTACTATTCATTCTTTATGTACAAATCTCATACGGGAAAATTATCATCTTTTAGGCATAAGACACGATTTTGATATAGCTGATGAAGTAAGACTGTCATCTATAAAAAAAGAGGCAATGGAGCTTGTACTTGAAGAAAGGTACAACGGTTCAGACAAAGATTTTTATAATACTGTTGATGCTTTTGGTGGTAAAAAGAATGACAAAAACCTTGAAGAAATAATTTTGAATATTTATAGTTTTTCCGAAAGTTTGCCTAACCCACAAAAATGGTTAACTGACTGTTATATGAATCTGGATGACAAATCTTTTGTTGAAAAAATCAAAAGCTTTGTTAACAATAGCATCCGTAAAGAAATATCTGATATAATTAAAGAATACGATAAAGCAATAGATATTATTGAAACCGATGCGGGACTAATTAATTATTATGATGCTTTCGTGTGTGATTACAATATACTTTCTATGATGTTAGAAACAAAAACAGATTCAACTATAGAACGAGCACGTAATTTTGAATTTTTGGGTTTGGGACGCAAAAAGAATGATGCCGATCCTGTTAATGCAAACTATGTTAAAACTGTAAGAGACGGCGCTAAATCAAGAATCCCTGAACTACTTAATTTATATTGCTACACAGACGAGCAAATCGAAGAGGAAATTAAACTTATTTATCCCTATGTAAAAACAATATGTTCTCTTGTTACAGAATTTAAAGATACTTTTTCATTAATGAAATCTGCTGAAAATATCCTTGATTTTAATGATCTGGAACATTATGCTATCAGGCTTCTTGAAGAAAATGAAGATTTAAGAGAATATTTAAAAGACTTTTACACAGAAATACTAGTTGATGAATATCAGGACACAAACGGTGTACAGGCTCATTTGTTTAATTTATTATCAAATGGTAAAAATTTGTTTACTGTTGGTGATGTTAAACAGAGTATTTACGGATTTCGAAATTCAAATCCAAGATATTTTTTGGAAAAATACAATCTGTTTGATTATGATAATTCTGAAAAAGGAATTAAGATAAACCTGTCAAAAAATTTCAGAAGCACCAATTCAGTTATCAGCGGAATTAATTGTTTCTTTGAGCAATTAATGATTTCCGATGTAGGAGGAGTTTCATACAATGATGAACATGCACTTGTATACGGAAATGAAGAAATAAAAGATATAGATTGTCCGATAGAAAGGTATGTTATTAATATATCAAAAAAAGATAATGAGAATTATGATGAAGACAAACATACATTAGAGGCTATTTTTATTGCAAATAAAATACATGAACTTGTTGAAGTAATAAAGCCCGAAATATATGATAAAAAAGAAAAAAAATTCAGACCGGTTACATATAAGGACATTGTTGTGCTTATGAGAAAAACAAAAAACATAGCATCACTTTATGCTCATGTTTTTGAGGAAAGAAATATACCTGTATATACAGCAGAATCCGGAGGATATTTCAATTGCATTGAAATTGCCACAATGATATCTTTTTTGGATGTTATAGAAAATCCTCTACAGGATATATCTTTACTTGCAGTTATGAGAAGTCCTGTTTTTTCTTTTGATGACAATCATATTGCAAAAATAAGATCTGAAAATAAAAATATCCATTTTTATGAATTACTAAAAAAATCAGATGATGAAAAAGTAGTTGCTTTTATAAAAAAAATAGAGGAATTAAGAGAGTTTGCAAAATATAATGATGTAAGCTCATTGATAAGAAAAATTGTATTTGACACAGGTTACTACCATTTTGTTGGTAATCTTCCAAACGGTAAAATGAGAATGCTTAATCTTAATTTGTTATGTGAAAGAGCAGGTGCTTTTTCAGCAAAAGAGCATAAGACAGTGTCAAATTTTATTTCTTACATTAGAACAATGATTGAAAGTAAAAATGAATATCCTTTACCAAAGTTGTGTAGTGAAAATGATAATGTTGTAAATATTATGTCCATACACAAAAGTAAAGGACTGGAATTTCCTGTAGTATTTTTGTGCGAAACAGGAGCATCTTTTAATAAAGACGATTTAAGGTCATCTTATATTTATGATGAAGAGTACGGTCTTGCAATGAATATTATTGATGTTAAAAGGCGCATTAAGTATACTCCTTTTTTAAAAAAAGCCATTAGTATAAAAAAGAAAGATGAACTTATTGCGGAGGAAATAAGACTATTGTATGTCGCACTTACAAGAGCCAAATATAAGCTTGTGATTTCCGGTACAGATACATACAAGGACGAATCATTTGATTTTGATTCAAACTCATACCACATCAAAAAGAAAAGTAATTATCTTGATATGTTGCTTATAAAAAATAAACATATTCCTGATTACAAAGTTTTTAATGCATCAGATATTTTAATGGATGACGTAAAAAAATCCGAAATAATAACTGAAAATAAAAAAGAAAGTGATTATTCCGAATTTTCAGATATGATATCGGAACGGCTTGATTTTTCATACAAATATCCAGAAACAAAGTTTATTCCGTCAAAAAAGTCTATAAGTGAAATTGTTGATGGATATTCAGACATTAATCTTAATAGCATTAAACTTGAAAACACGGATATAACACCGGCACAAAAAGGTACATTGATACATTTTATATTACAAAATATTGATTTGGATAATGTATTTGATTTCAATGCAATAGAGGAACAGATTAACACTATGATAAGAAAAGGATTCTTTGATAAAAAATACAAAGAAATCATTGATATTATGGCAATATATAATTTCTTTATAAGCGATATTGGAAAAAGAATGTTAAATGCAGAAGAAATATATAGAGAATTTAAATTCTGCGTTGATATTCCTGCAAATGAGATTGGCTATACTTCCAAAAATGAAACAGTACTTATACAGGGTGTTATAGACTGTTGCTTTATTGAGGATGGTGAATTTGTTATTATAGATTATAAAACGGGTAGTTTAAACGAAAAATATAATACACAGATACAACTTTATAAAAGATGTCTTGAAATTTCAACGGGTAAAAAGGTAAAAGAAACACTTATTTATCCGCTAATATGATTTATAATTTATATTCATAAACACTTGATAATGTATATTTTTTTTGTTATAATAATATATATTGTTGTTTTAAACAATTATTCAACTATAAATTATACTGGAGGCTGATATTATGGGAGAAACAATGAAGTTTGATGGATTTAACAAAAAGGCTGAACCAAAAGCAATTATAATGGAGGTTTATCAAGCTCTAAAAGAAAAAGGATATAATCCAATCAGTCAGATTGTAGGTTATGTTATGTCCGGAGACCCTACATACATTACAAGCCACAACAATGCACGCGCATTAATTATGAAGCTTGAACGTGATGAACTTCTTGAAGAATTATTTAAGGAATACCTGAAAGACGAATAGGAGCTTATAATTGAAAAGTACAGTTAAAACCGTTAGTTTTATGATGATTGCAACTTTATTTTCAAAGATTGCGGGTCTACTTAGAGATGTTTTTATTGCCGCTAAGTACGGTACTGAAAGTATGGAAGCTGTTGCATACAGTTATGCAAGCAGTCTGCCTGTGCAGTTATTTGACTTTACATTAGGTGCAGCTGTTTTAGCAACTTTTATTCCTATATTTAACAGTTATATGGAAAAAGGTGAAAATAAACGAGCTTATGAATTTTCAAACAATTTCATAAATATTACTGTGTTTATTTCTGCAACAATCAGTGTTTTAGGAATTGTATTTTCAAAACAAATCGGTGTGTTTATTGCACCTGATTTAAATCAG
The DNA here is from genome assembly GCA_964573775.1 of uncultured Clostridiaceae bacterium. GTDB lineage: Bacteria > Bacillota > Clostridia > Monoglobales > Firm-18 > CAZNKU01. Next base: position 40,885 of record CAZNKU010000001.1, read on the forward strand.
GAAACTCAGCAATTATTGCAAAATTTAATAATCATTGTATTACCAACAACAATTTTTACAACTTTAGCATATTCTTTTGTCGGCATTTTGCAATCCCTCGGAGAATTCAATGTTCCGGCAATTATAAGTATGGTATCAAATATTGTTATCATTGCATATCTTTTGTTTTTTGACAATGTGTATGGCTTATGTGTAGCAATGCTTGTAGGCTGGGCAATGCAGTTTATAATACAGATACCTGCACTGATTAAGAAAAAATATAAATACAGGCTTTCTTTTAATTTTAAAGATACGGGTATAAAAGAAGCATTGATTATGGCTTTTCCTATTCTTATCAGTTCATGGGTACAGCCAATATCTCTTTTTGTAAACAAGCGTTATGCTTCAGCAATTGCCGGCGGTGGTCCTGCACTTGATTATGCAAATCGTTTTTATATAATTGTTGTCGGAGTATTTGTTCTTGCTATAACAAACTATATTTTTCCCGCTTTATCCAAAAAAGCAGGAATTAATGATGAAAAAGGATTCAATGACATTTTATTGGCTTCTATGCGTGTAATGTTTTTAATAATAACTCCAATAATGATTGGTATGTTTTTAATATCAGAAGATATTGTTATGCTTGTATACGGAAGAGGTAATTTTAATGAAAATTCCATAAAACTTACTGCATCAGCTCTTAGATTTTTTTCTTTGGGTATGATTGCATATGGTATTAATGAAATTTTGAATAAATGTTTTTATTCAATGAAAAATGCCAAATTACCTATGTTCGCATCTTTTATAGGAATAATTTTTTCTGTTATTATGTCTTCACTTTCCGTAAATGTATGGAATTTAGGAATTAAGGGACTTGCCTTGAGTTCTTCAATTTCAGTTTATATTGTTGCAACAATGTTGCTTCTATTTATACAACATAAAATTAAATTTTTAAACTTAGAATTGTTAATCCACATATTCAAAGTATTTCTTTCGGGTGTTCTTATGGCGGTATTTATTGTGTCGATAAAACCGTTTATAGATAATTTCAATGTTTTGATAAGAATTATAATCACTGTTTCAGGCAGCGTAATTGTGTATGCAATTGGTTTGTTTGTTCTAAGAGTAAAAGATGTTAGTGAGGTGATAAAAAAATGACTCGTTTTTTTCAGAATAGTACCATATTAACATATATAAAAAAAATCACAGACTGTATCAGTAAAAAATGGAACGAGAGTCAGATCGGCTGGCTTGTTACACGAAATATGAACGATACAAAATCTCAAAACAGTCTGTTTTACAGGATTGTTAATTATTTAATAAACAAATCTTTTTCAATTAACATCAATGGTTCTGTTGGCGAAAAAATTAAAGAAAGTTTCATTTTAAACCTCATTTCTCACTATGAAATTGGTGTTTATTTAACAATATTTTTAGCACCGATTGTTCCTACGGCAATATGCGTTGCTCTTGTTTTTTTAACTTTTGTATCATTTTTTATAAATAGTATAGTAAAAAACAATTTCAATATTAAATTTGATGCTTTTGGGTTGTTTGTTATTGTTTTTGCACTGATTACATTTATTTATTCCGCAACTTCATACAGCAGAGTGTCAAGTATGAGAATTTTTATTATTTATGCAATATTTTTATGCTTTATGTTTATGGTGATAGCTTGCGGAACAAATAAGAAGAGATTAAAAATAATGATTTTTTCCTTTGTTACATCAGGACTTTTTGTTTCTTTGTACGGAATATACCAAAAGTATTTCGGTAATAACATTGGGCATTCCTGGATTGACGAAGAAATGTTTTCAAGTATAACAGTTCGTGCATATTCTACACTTGAAAACCCTAACGTTTTAGGAGAGTATTTACTCTTATTAATACCAATATGCGGAGCTATGGTATATAGTTCTAAAAGAATAATAAAAAAATTTTATTATTTGTCAGTATTGGGCTGTGCAACAATCTGTCTGTTATTTACACAATCCCGAGGCTGTTGGCTTGGACTTATTTTGGCAGCAGTTGTTTTTGCTTTTTTAGTTGATAAAAAATTAGTTGCTCTAGGTATTATAGCGCTTTTATTTATGCCTGCGATTTTACCCGAAAGCATAATTCAAAGATTTACGAGTATAGGTAATCTTAGTGATTCGTCAACATCATACAGAGTTAATATATGGCTTGGAACGCTTAGGATTATAAAAGACTATTGGTGGACAGGAATCGGAATAGGCTCAGATGCATTTAACAGTGTATATCCGTTTTATAATTACAATGCTGCAGTTGCTCTGCATTCTCATAATTTATATTTGCAGTTATTGGTAGAAACGGGTATTTGCGGTATGTTTACTTTTATAGCAAGTATGGTTGTATCATTTAAGAAAATCCTTGTTGGTTATATTTATGGACGAAAGAATATGTACAGCTTACTATGTGCCGCATGTATTTCAGGTCTTCTTGGATTTTTGCTTCAGGGAATGTTTGATCACGCATGGTACAATTTGCGTGTTTTTGCAATTTTCTGGGTTGTTATAGGTATTGGAATTGCATCAAGGAGGTGTGCATGTGAAGAAGATAATACATGTCATAAGTGATTCCAATATAGGAGGAGCAGGAAAATATCTTTTAAATTACCTCGAAAATTGTAACAAGGACAGTTATAATGTTAAGGTTATTATTCCTGTCAAAAGTGAATTAAAGGAAGAAATTTTAAAGCTTGGTTTTGAAATTTATGAAATAGAAGGTCTTGCAGAACAGTCATACAGTAAAATAGCTGTTAAAAATCTAAAGACTATATTCAAAAAAGAAAAGCCTGACCTTGTTCATGCACATGCTTGCTTATCTGCTAGAATTGCTGCAAAAAAATGCAAGGCAAAAATTGTATATACAAGACATACCGATGCTGCTCCTGGCAGAAAGCTTCAGAATGCGATTGGGAAATTTATTAATAAAATTGTTAATAATTATTTTGCTGACGGAATTATTGCTGTATCCAATTCGGCATATAAAAATCTTGTTGATACCGGTGTAAGCAGTAAAAAAATAGATGTAATATATAACGGAGTTCAACCAACAAAAATACTTTCTGATGATGAAAAAAAGAATGTATTTAATTCGTTTGGTATTGAACACGGTACAAAAGTTATTGCTATAGTCGCAAGATTAGAAGAATTTAAAGGCCACGAGTTTTTCATAGATGCCGCAAAAATTGTGGAAGAGCGCGGTTATGAAGCGAAATTTTTAGTTGCGGGTACAGGATCAAGAAAAGACTTTTTAATACAATATGCAAAAGAAAAAAAAGCAGAAAATGTAGTTTTTCTTGATTTTGTAAAAAACATTTCTGACCTTAACAACATTACCTACATACAGGTTAATACTTCGTTGTATGAAGCTTTCGGTCTCGCTGTGGTTGAAGCAATGCGGGTTGGAGTTCCTGCTGTTGTAAGTAGTTATGGCGGAAACTTAGAAGTAGTCGAAAATAATATTACCGGCTTTATAATTAATGGTCAGAATCCGGAAGAGTTTGCAGAAAAAATAATAAAACTTATTGATGATAAAGAACTTTATGCAACAATGTCTGCAAATGCCATAAATAAATTCAACAGTTGTTTCACCGCTTCTGTTATGACAAAGAATATGGAAAATTTCTATGATAAAATTTTAGGAGGATTACATGATGAAAACTAAGTTCAACATTGTTGATGTAATTATCATTTTTATTATTATAGCCGCAATAGCTGTCGGATGTTTATTTTACTTTAAATCAAATAATAAGAGTACTGATGTTATTTCAGATACAACAAAAATTCAGTTTACACTTGAAGTGAAAGACCTGTCCGAAACTGCTGCAAAAAGTTTTGAAAAATCCGAAGGTTATAGCGCCAGTTTCGGTGAAACTGCAACAGGTACAGGCAAGGTTATTGATGTTGATATAGTTGATTACGAGAAATGGGTGGAAAATACCGAAGAAGGCACAATAAACATACAAAAAATCCCTGATAGATATACCGTAAAAGTAACTATTGAATCAGATGTAATAAAATCAGATACTGCCTATACTTCCGGTAGCGAATCCATATGTGTAGGAAAAGAAATGCCATTTAATTCATATGGTGTAGGTGCTGAAGAAGATTGTTATATAATTTATTTATCAGAAGTCAAGTGAGGTAATTTTTATGATTCTAAATTCAAAAGGTAAGTTTTTTAACAAAATAAATATTATAGATGTTCTGATTATTATTCTTGTTATTATTGCATTGGCAGGTGCATATTTTCGCTTTAACGGTAATAACATCGTTGCGGAAAACAAGCCAAGTACATTTAAGTACACAATAACAATACGTGAGATACGCGAGCAAAACAAAAATTTACTTGAGGAAAGTAAAAATGCACAAACTCCATTTATTCTTGATGGTAAAATCAGCTCTACAATGGGTAAACTCATAGATATTGAGGTTAACGAAGCCGTAAAAGAAGTGGAAAAAACCGATGGTACTGTTGTAAATGCAATTGTTCCGGACAAATATGATGTTACTCTTACATTAGAGGTAGCCGGATACAAAAGTGATTCGGGATATTTTACTCCTGAAAATTTTGAGATTTGTGCCGGAAAAAAATATTCAATTTCAAACATTTATTGTATAGTTGAAGGCGTTGTTAATGAGGTTTATTGATTTTGGAGTGAAAAACTATGAAATTATTAATTGCTGTATGGCTAAGTAAATTTTTGATTTTTATTGGTAAGTTAATAGGGAAAAAAGGTTCATCAACTCCCGGAGTTTATGCAATGAAAATCTGTCCTGATATTTTAAAGATATTAGCAAAACAGATAAAAAAAGATATTGTTGTTGTTTGCGGTACCAACGGCAAAACAACAACAAATAATTTAATTAATACCATGATTTCTTCTGCGGGTAATAAGGTTGTATGCAACAGTGTAGGTGCTAATATGCTACCGGGTGTTGTTACTGCATTTGTAGAAAAAACAAATTTTTTCGGTAAACTTTATGCTGACTATGCTTGTATAGAAATTGACGAAATGTCTGCCGTTAAGGTTTTTGAACATTTTGAACCTGATTATATGGTTGTAACCAATCTTTTCCGCGACCAGCTTGATCGCTATGGTGAAGTTGAAATTACTTTAACTTATCTCCAAAAAGCAGTTGCAATGTGTGAAAATATAACACTCATTTTAAATGCCGATGACCCTATAGTTTCGTCACTTGCAAAGAAAACAGAAAAAAATACTGTATTTTATGGTGTTGGGGAAAATGTTGGTATATCATTAAAAGAAACTAAAGAGGGTCGTTTTTGCGTTTTCTGTGGTGAAGAACTTAATTATGAATATTATCATTATAGCCAATTAGGAAATTTCAAATGTAAAAAATGTGGATTTGAACGTCCTGTGGTCGATTATGAAGCTACAAATGTAAATCTTGATAATGGCATCAGTTTTTCTGTCGATAATTCGAAATTTGATGTAAAATACAGAGGTTTTTACAATATTTATAATATACTTGCAGCGTATACTGCAATCTCTACAGCAAAAATAGAAATTACTAATGTAAATGATATATTAAGCAATTATAAACCTCAGATAGGAAGAATGGAAGAGTTTACTGTAAAAGGTAAACAGGTAATTTTAAATCTTGCTAAAAACCCGGCAGGTTTTAATCAGGCAATTTCAACTGTAATGTGTGATAAACGAAACAAAAATATTATTATTGCAGTAAATGATAAACCTTCAGACGGAAGAGATATTTCCTGGATATGGGATGTTGATTTTGAAACCCTAAATAATATCAGTGTTAATAAAATTTTTACTTCCGGCATAAGACATAATGACCTTGAGGTTCGTTTTAAATATGCAGATTTTAAAAATACAGAGGATATTGAGAATATTAAGGACGCAATCCTAAAAGGTTTGGAAGATAGTGATGTTTTATATGTTTTGGTAAATTACACGATGCTCTTTTCTACCCAAAACATTCTTAAAAATCTGGAGGCGGAAAAATGAAAATTAAAATAGCACATGTTTATCCTGAACTGCTTAACCTATACGGTGATATGGGTAATATTGCATCTTTGAAAAAACGTGCCCAATGGCGAAATATTGAAGTTGATGTTGTAGAATATAACATCAATGATATTATAGATTTTGAAAATACAGATATACTTTTTATTGGCGGAGGCTCTGATAAGGAACAACTTACTGTATGTAATAAATTAAAGGAATATGCTGATGAAATAAAAAAATATATTGAAAACAACGGTGTTATAATGGCAATCTGTAGTGGATTTGAAATTTTGGGAAAATACTACAAGGTCAACAACAAAGAAGTACAAGCACTTGGTTTGCTGGATATATATACAGAGTACGCTGATAACAGATTAATTGATGATGTTATCATTAAAACTGACTTTTTAGAGAGACCTGTTGTTGGTTTTGAAAATCATGGAGGAAGAGTATATATAAATAATCATAATCCTCTTGGCAAGGTGGTTTACGGTAATGGAAATAACGGTATAGATGGCTTAGAAGGAGTTATGTACAAAAATGTTATAGGAACATATCTGCACGGACCACTTTTACCAAAAAATCCTCATCTTAGTGATTATATAATAAAAAAAGCCTTGCAGAACAAATACGGTGAAATCGAACTGCAAGAGCTTGATGACAGCATTGAATTTGCTGCAAATGATTATATTATTAATCGGTTTCGCAATTAAGCCCCGATAAATTTTGTACAGAATTTTTTATAGAATTTTTTACATTTTCAGATGGATTTGAATTTGTATTGTTGTGATCAAACAACATTACAAATTCAGAAATGTCATTATATAGTTGATTTTGAGTTGTTTCCTGCATATTAACAATTGTATGATAAAAATCTTTAAATTCCTGTTCATTTAGACCATCCATTGCATATGTTAACAGCTTCGAAAAATGTGGTATGCAAAAACCGTCTTGTGATGCGAATTTTTTACGGAAATCCTCCTGAGTTTTCCAGATGTATATCAGATTATCAAAATATCTGTTCATAGTATCCTGTGTTCTTTCACAAACAATACAGCTATGATTAAGACTTTCAATATGATTTGTTATTTTTTTTGCAGAGACAATTTCATCGCATTTTTTTTTCAAAAAACCATTTTTAGAGATTTTTTTTACTTTATCCAAAAAAATCTCTTTGCTTTGTTTTTCAATATGTGTTTGTAACACTAATGCCATAGGCAAAGCTTTTCCGTTTTGTAACAGTCTATTGTAGTGAGTCTTACAAAAACCGGTACGGTTTGAATTGATGCGAAAATCCGGCTCCATCATTGCGGGACCAAGTGTGTATTCAAGTTCTTCATTTTCAATTCTGTTTTCAATGGCACATATCGCACAACTGCATTTTGTATCAAAAGCTTCATTAATTGGAATTGTATATATGGTTTCTTTCATGAAATTAATTCTCCTTTTATTATACTTGTGAATAATTATATCATTTATACATTAAAAAGTAAAGGAAAGGTTGATTTTTTTGAAAATTCAAAATAAAGATTTTGATTTAATTCATACATTTGAATGTGGACAATGTTTCAGGTGGAATATTGATGAAAAAGGTGTATACACAGGGGTTGTCGGCAATTCAGTAATTGCAGTCAAACAGAGTGATAATAACTTTGAATTTGATTGTGATGATGAATTACTTATAAATTCGTATTTTGATTTTGAAAAAAATTATACAGATATAAAAAATAGACTTTCCTTGCTTGATGAAGTTTTGTTAAAAGCCATACCGGCAGGTTATGGAATAAGACTTTTGAAACAGGAACCATGGGAAACTCTCATTTCATTTATAATATCCGCAAACAACAATATTCCGAGAATTAAAAAAATTATTGAAAGTTTGTGCTTGAATTTTGGTAAAGAAATCAAATATAAAAACACCAAGTATTATACATTTCCCGATGCTGAAACAATAAGTATGCTCACTGTTGAACAACTTGACGTTATAAAAAGCGGATTCAGAGCAAAATACATAGTAGATGCTGCCAAAAAAGTGACAGAAGGAATTGTCAAACTTGAAGATGTGTATAATATGTCCACCGACGATGCAAGGGAATATTTAAAACAAATAAAGGGTGTTGGCAACAAGGTTGCTGACTGTATTTTACTTTTTTCATACCAAAAATATGATGTCTTTCCTAAGGATGTGTGGATAAAAAAGGTTTTAAAAGATCTTTATGGTATTGACGAGAAAAATTTTGATTTGTTTGTCAAAGAGCATTTTGGAGATTTAGCTGGATTTGCACAACAATATCTATTTTATTATATTAAAGGGTAAAATTTATATATTTTTTTAAAATTTTTTTGAAAAAAATAGTAAAATAAGTAGATTTTTGAAATAAGTTATGATATACTATATGTTGTATTCGCAGTCAAAAGTATTTAATTTATAAAAAAAGGGGATTTTTATATGTTTAATGCAATTATTTTGGCAGCTGGTGAAGGTAAAAGGATGAAGTCTGCAAAATCCAAGGTTTTGCACGATGTATCATTTCAGCCATTGGTAAAATGGGTTATTGATGCAACCGCTGATGCCGAAAAACAAATTGTTGTTATAGGCCATTGTGGTGATCAGGTACGTGATGCTTTAGGCGATTCGGTTGAATTTGTTGAACAAAAAGAACGCCTTGGTACAGGTCATGCTGTTATGCAGGCAAAGTCATACATTGAAAGCTATGACGGAGAAATTCTTATTATAACCGGAGATACTCCGCTTATCACACGTGAAACAATCAGTAATGCTTATGATTTCCACAAAAAATCCGGTAATGTGGCAACTGTTCTAACTGCAGAAGTAGATAATCCGTACGGTTATGGCAGAATTATAAGGGATTCAGCTGACAATGTAAAAAGAATAGTAGAACAAAAAGATGCTTCTGAAGAAGAAAAACTTATTACCGAAATTAATTCCGGTATGTACTTCTTTGATGCTAAGGAATTGCTTTATTCACTTAAAATGCTTACGAATAATAATTCGCAGGGAGAATATTATTTGACAGATACTTTAGAAATTATCCTTAATAAAGGTCTTAAAATTGGCGCTTTTGTTGTCGAAGACAGTAATGAGATTCTTGGTATCAACGATCGCATTCAGCTTGCTGAAGCACAGGAAATTATGAGGGATAGAATTGTAAATAAACATCTTAATTGTGGTGTGACTTTTATATCGCCTGAAACTGCGTATATTGGTAAAGATGTAGAAATAGGCTGTGATACAGTAATTATGCCAAATACAATTATAAAAGGTAAAACAAAAATAGGTTCAAATTGTATAATTGGTCCAAACACACAGATTAATGATTCTGAAATTGCAGATAATGTTGAAATTAACAGCTCTGTAATACTTGAAAGCTATATTGGCAAAAACACTGTTGTTGGTCCATTTGCATATATACGGCCACACAGTAAAATTGGTGAAAATATTAAAATCGGAGATTTTGTTGAAATTAAAAATGCAACAATAGACGATGGTACCAAAGTTTCTCACCTTACTTATGTAGGAGATGCTGATGTAGGTAAAAATGTTAACTTCGGTTGCGGTACTGTTTTGGTTAACTATGATGGTTCCAAAAAATATCGTTCAACAATTGAAGATAATGCATTTATTGGATGTAATACAAACCTTGTATCACCCGTAAATGTAAAAGAAAACGCATTTATTGCGGCCGGTTCAACCATTACAGATGATGTTCCGGAAAATTCGCTTGCTATTGCACGTGCAAGACAGGTGATAAAAACAGAATGGAAAAGAAAAAAGTAGGAGGATTTTGAAAGTGATTACACACGGTAAAAACATTAAGGTATTTTCTGCAAACGCAAACCAGGAGCTTGCTGAGGCTATTGCAGCTAAGTTAGGGGTAAAACTTGGTGATGCAAAAGTTCTTAACTTTAGTGACGGTGAAATTGGTGTTAATATCAATGAAACTGTAAGAGGACAGGATGTGTTTATTGTACAGTCTACATCTTATCCGGTAAATGACCATTTAATGGAACTTCTTATTATGATTGATGCATGTAAGAGAGCTTCTGCAGGTCGTATTACTGCTGTTATGCCATACTACGGTTATGCAAGGCAGGACAGAAAAGCAAAGGCTAGAGATCCTATTTCAGCTAAACTTGTTGCTGACCTTATTGCTAAGGCAGGTGCAGACAGAGTTCTTACTATGGACCTTCATGCTGCACAGATTCAGGGATTTTTTGATATTCCTGTTGACCATTTGCTTGGTGTGCCGATCCTTGCTCCGTATTTTAATGAAAAATTTGCAGGAAACAAGGAAGATGTTGTTGTTGTATCTCCTGACCTTGGTAGTGTAACAAGAGCAAGAAACTTTGCTTCACGTCTTGATGTACCTTTGGCAATTGTTGACAAAAGACGTCCTAAAGCTAATGTATGTGAAGTTATGAACATAATTGGTGATATTAAGGATAAAATATGTATTGTTGTTGATGATATGGTTGATACTGCAGGCACTTTGTGTAACGGCGGTGCTGCACTTAAGGAAAGAGGCGCAAGAGAAGTATATGCTTGTGCAACTCATGGTGTGCTTTCAGGTCCTGCTATTGAAAGAATCAATGATTCTGTATTTGAAGAATTGGTAATTCTTGATACAATTCGCCAGCCTGAAGAAAAGAAAATTGATAAAATTAAATTCCTTTCAGTTGCAGATGTTTTTGCTGAAGCAATAAAGAGAATTTATGATGATACATCAATAAGTGAGATTTTTGATTAATATGGATAAATTTCTTATTGTTGGTCTTGGTAATCCCGATAAAAAGTATATTAACACAAGACATAATGTTGGATTTGAAATGGTTGATGTTCTTGCATCCTATGCAAGTATTAAAGTAAATAAAGTAAAGTGTAAAGCCTTGATAGGCGAGGGTAGAATGGGAGGATGTCCTGTTATTCTTGCCAAACCGCAGACTTATATGAACCTTTCCGGCGAAAGTGTTATGGAACTTTGCAATTATTTTAAGATACCTGCTGAAAATATTATTGTTATGTATGATGATATTTCCCTTGAAGTTGGTAAAATCCGTATAAGACAAAAAGGCAGTGCCGGTGGACATAACGGTATGAAAAATATCATATTTCATCTGCAAAGTGATGAATTTCCAAGAGTTCGCTTCGGTATAGGTGCTCCGTTAGGTGACCTTGCTGATTATGTGTTATCAAATTTTTCTAAAGATGAAACAAAAGTACTTATAGAAAGTGCTAAAAATGTTCCCGATATTATAGAACTTATTATAAAGGGTGACATTTTAAAGGCAATGAATAAATATAATTAATTTATATTGAGGAGTTTCTAAAAAAACATGAAACTCCTCAATAAATTTTCAAAAAAGGCTTGACATGATGTCTTATTTATGGTAAAATGATTTTCGTTGACACGGAGAGGTGTCTGAGTGGTTTAAAGAGCTGGTCTTGAAAACCAGTGATGGTTTGCGCCGTCCGGGGGTTCGAATCCGCCCCTCTCCTCCATAAAACTTCGAGGATTTTGCTTCGGAGTTTTTAATTTAATATTCTATTTTAGCTACGGTTTGGAGAAGTACTCAAGAGGCCGAAGAGGCGCCCCTGCTAAGGGTGTAGGTCGGGAAACCGGCGCGAGAGTTCAAATCTCTCCTTCTCCGCCAGAAAAGGACAAGTTTCGATACGAAACTTGTCTTTTTCAGTTATCATAAAAGGCGACGTTTTACGTCGCCTTTTATCATTTCTTTTCAGAAAACTTATTTAATATAACAATGCCTACAGAAACAAGTACTAATGCAATTATATTTTCGGGTTTAAATGCACCCATTCGTTCACTTTCAACCAGAAGTGCTGAAAGAATAACGCCGAAAACAGGTATCATAAAACTGTATACGGTAACATTTGACACTTTGTTGTGCTTTAAAATAATTCCCCACAAAGAATAAGCTATTGCAGAAAGTAAGCCAAGATAAAGTAAAACTGAAACTGATTCAAGTGTGAAATTAGTTAAATTTGCACCTATGAACAATCCAACCAATGTCAGTACCAAGCCGCCTATAAAAAATTGATAACCGCTTAATGTTACCGGGTTTTCTTTTTGTGAATACATCTTTATTAAAACAGAAGAAAAAGCATATGACAAAGTTGATACAAATATCATTAAATCACCTGAAAGACTTGTTTCAAAACTCACACCGTTGATGTTTGATATTATAACGCCGCCAAAACCAATTATGCAGGCAATAATTTTTAACCATGTTAGTTTTTCTTGTTTATAAATCAAGCTTGCAATTAATATTGAAAAGAAAGCGCATGTACCTTCAATAAGTGAAGCCTTTACACCTGTTGTAATTGAAAGACCTATGTAGAAAAACAAATACTGTACAAATGTCTGAAAAAAACTTAGTGTGCAAACATATTTCCATGAACTTTTTAAAGGAAACAGAAATTTTCTGTTTAAAATACTGCCTATCAAAATTGTCATAATTCCGGCTAAGGTAAATCTTAAACCTGCAAAAAGTATTTGTGAAGCTGTATCTGATTCTACTATACCAAAAAGATTATAACCTATTTTGATAAACGGAAAAGCACTTCCCCAAAGTCCACAGCAGATTATGGCTATAATACAAACAATAAATTTGTTTGTTAACAGATTGTTTTTTGTTTTGTCCATTTCTTTGCTCCTTATGTAAAAATCTTAATACATTATATAATTTAAACTGTGCATTGTCAATTTCTTTTTTAATTGACACTTTTGGTCAATTATGATAGAATTATAAAGGTTGCGATTAAAACACAGGAGGTGTTTTTTTGGAAGAAATACGTTTACAGAAATTTATGGCAGACAGCGGTGTGGCATCACGCAGAAAATGTGAAGAAATAATACTTCAGGGCAAAGTTAAAGTTAACGGTGTTAAAGTTACTGAACTTGGTACAAAGGTAACGGAAGAGGACGAAGTAACTGTTAATGGTGAAGTAATAAAAAAAGTATTTAAAAAAGTGTATATTGCTATGAATAAGCCCGTTGGTTTTATCACTTCTGTTTCAGACGAATTTGACCGACCTACAGTACTAAATCTTGTTGAGGATGAAATACACACAAGAGTATATCCTGTAGGAAGACTTGATTTTGATACAGAGGGCTTACTTATTATGACAAACGATGGTGAACTTACCTATAAACTTACACACCCTAAGCATGCTGTATACAAAACCTACGTCGCTACACTAAACGATGTACCTCATCCAAAGGATATTGAAAAACTAAAAAAAGGTGTGGTTGTAGACGGCAAAAAAACACAACCGCCAAAAGTTAATTGGCTACGTGATAATATTGTTGAAATTTCAATATCAGAAGGCAGAAACCGTCAGGTAAGAAAAATGTTTGAAGCAATCGGCTATGAAGTTGTTAATCTTAAGCGTATTGCAGTTGGGAATTTAACATTGGGAAATATCCCATTAGGCAGATGGAGACATCTTAGTGTTGCAGAAATTAATTATCTTAAATCTTTGTAAAATGAAAAATTTTATTCATTTATTGAATATGCTGTTAAAAATATGTAAAAAATACAAAATTTGTGTCAAAAAACTATTGAATATAATTTAATTTTATAGTATAATTTTTAATGTTGAATAAAAATTGGAGGTAGACTTATGAACAATATGGATAAGCTTGCTGAATTACAGTCAAAACGAGCTTCTATTGAAGCTGCATGCGAAAGTGCAAATGTCAAAAATTCTGCAAGAGAACGAATAAAGCTTTTATTCGATGAAGGAAGTTTTGTTGAAATTAATGCATTTGTTACAGGTGAAGTTGCTGCTGAAGGAGTTGTTTCCGGTTATGGTACAGTAAATGACAGACTTGTATATGCATACTCTCAGGACTACAGTTCAATAGGCGGTGCTTTAGGCGGTGCTAATGCAAAGAAAATTACTTATACTTTGGACTTAGCTGCTAAGATGGGTGCTCCTGTTGTAAGTATTCTTGATTCTAAAGGTGCTAAAATTGCTGAAGGTATTGATGCCTTGGCGGCAATTGGTGAAATTTATGCAAAAAATACTGAACTTTCAGGTTTGGTACCTCAGATTTCAGTTGTTCTTGGCGACTGTGCAGGCGGTGCAGTTTATACACCGTCAATTTCTGACTTTGTATTTATGTCAGAAAAGAACACAAATATGTACATAAACAGCCCATCGGTTATTACAGGTGTTTCGGGTGAACCATGCTCCGCTGACGAAGTTGGTTCTGCTAAAGCATGTTCTGTAAACGGTACTGCGGATTTTGTGTGTGCAACAGAGGAAGAATGCTTTTCTAGTGTTAAGAAACTTCTTGATTATTTGCCATCAAATAACCTTGAAGGAACTCCTGTAGTGATTCCTACAGATGATATTAACAGAATTTCTGAAAATATCATTAATATGATTCCTGATAATGGTGAAGGTTTTGATATTAAAAACATTATTAAAGAAGTTGCAGATAATGCAGAACTTTATGAAGTTGCACCTGAATATTCAAAGAATATGGTTACAGGCTTTGTTAAGCTTAATGGTATGACTGTTGGCGTTGTTGCAAATAATTCTGAAGAATATAACGGTGACCTTTGCACAAAGGCTGCTAAAAAGGCTGCTAAATTTATTAACTTCTGTGATTCATTCAACATTCCTGTGATTACATTTGTTGATTGTGGCGGCTTTGCTGCATGCAAATGTCAGGAAAACAACGGTCTTGCTGATGCAGCTGCAACATTACTTGCTACATATGCAAGTGTTACAGTACCAAAGGTAACTGTTGTTGTTCGTAAAGCTTACGGTAGTGCATACCTTGCAATGGGTTCTAAAGTATGCGGTGCAGATATTGTTTTTGCATATCCTACTGCTGAAATTGCAATTATGGCTCCTGAAGGTGCCGCAAACATCATATACAATGATGAAATTTCTTCATCTGATGATCCTATTGCTTGCAGAGCGCAGAAGATAGATGAATACAGAAATGTTGTTGCAGCTCCATATACTGCTGCATCAAAAGGATATATAGACGATGTTATTGAGCCTGACAGCACAAGACCTCGCCTTATCAGTGCACTTGAAATGCTTTCAACAAAAAGAGTTAGCTCTGTTGCTAAAAAGCATATCAATATGCCACTTTAATTGGTAAGGATGTGATTTTATGTCATTGATAGATAAATTAGGTCAGGGTGTACCGATTGCAATAATCGGGCTTGTTATGGTATTTGTGGTTTTGGGTATTCTTTGGGCTGTAATTGAAATTATGCACCATACGTTATCACCAAAGAAGGCTAAAAAAGATGAAAAAGCAGAACTTGCGCTAACATCTCTTGCGGATAAACAATCTGTTTCAGAAGTTGTTGAGGAAGAACAAATTGTTATGGAAGAACAAGTTGATGAAGGAGAATTGATTGCTGTTTTGACTGCTGCAGTTGCTGCATCACTAAATACGTCGACATATAATTTGAAAATAAAATCGTTCAAACACATTGATACAAAAAATAATGTTTGGTCAAGTGCATCAAGAAATGATGCTATAAATAAGTTTTAATTTTGGAGGATTGTAAAATGAGAAAATTTGTTATAAATGTAAATGGTAAATCCTATGATGTAGAAGTAGAAGAAATAAGAAACGGTGTAGCAGTAGCTACCCCTGTTGTTTCAGCTCCGATTGCTGCACCTGCACCTCAGACTGCTCCGGCAGCAGCACCTGCACCACAGGCTGCTCCTGCTGCAGCTCCGAAAACTACTGGTACTGCAGGTTCTGTTAAGGTTGAATCTCCTATGCCTGGTACAGTTCTTAAAATGAACGTTAAGGTTGGGGATTCTGTAGAAGCTGGTCAGGCTGTTGCAGTTCTTGAAGCTATGAAGATGGAAAACGATATCGTTGCACCAAGTGCGGGTACAGTTGCTTCAGTTAATGTTTCCGTTGGTGACAACGTAAATACAGGTGACATACTTGTTACAATTAACTAAGTAGTTATTAAGTAATATACTGCTTAAGAAAGGGTGGATGTTTTGTTAGATTTTTTATTAAGTGGTATTTTGAAATTCTTTGAAAGTACCGGTATATACAAAATTGTATCTGCACTAGGTAATGAAAATGTAGTAATGAAATTAGGTAGTGTAGATATTGGTACAATAATTATGATTGCAATTGCCTGTCTTTTAATATACCTTGCAATCGCCAAAGGGTTTGAACCGTTACTTCTTTTGCCGATAGCTTTTGGTATGTTGCTTGCCAACATGCCGGGTGCAAATTTGTTACATAACGAACTTTTTGTTGGTGATGGTACCAATCCTAACTTTGAGGTGGATTATGGTGAGGTTTTAAAAAATGGCGGACTCCTTGATTTGTTATATATGGGTGTTAAACTTGGTATTTATCCATCTCTCATTTTCCTTGGTATTGGTACAATGACAGACTTTAGTCCACTTATTGCTAATCCCAAAAGCTTGATGCTCGGTGCTGCTGCACAGCTTGGTGTATTTGTAGCTTTTCTAGGTGCTTTGTTACTTGGTTTTTCTGTTGCAGAAGGTTTCGCTATAGGTATTATCGGTGGTGCTGATGGTCCTACAGCTATCCTTGTTACAAAAACAACTGCACCGTCATTATTGCCTGCTATTGCAATTGCGGCATATTCATATATGGCATTGATTCCTATCATTCAGCCACCGATTATGAAATTGCTTACAACTAAAAAAGAACGGTCTGTTGTTATGACAACATTACGCCCTGTTTCAAGAATTGAAAAATTGTTGTTCCCTATTATTGTTACAATAGTTGTTGCTTTGATTGTTCCTGATGCAGTTCCTTTGGTAGGAATGCTTATGCTTGGTAACCTGTTTAAAGAAAGTGGTGTTGCAGACAGACTTTCCAAAACTGCTCAGAATGAACTTATGAATATTGTTACAATTTTCCTTGGCACAACAGTTGGTGCTACTGCTTCTGCAAGCACATTCTTAAAGCCGCAGACTTTGTACGTTATCCTTTTGGGACTTGTTGCTTTTTCAATCAGTACAGCAGGCGGTTTGATTGGCGGTAAGATAATGTATGTTCTTACAAAAGGTAAGATTAATCCACTTATCGGTTCTGCCGGTGTATCTGCCGTACCAATGGCTGCACGTGTTGCACAGAATGTTGGTCAGAAGGAAGTTCCTACAAACTATCTTTTGATGCATGCTATGGGACCAAACGTTGCAGGTGTTATTGGTTCTGCGGTTGCAGCAGGTGTATTCCTGACATTCTTTAAGATTATATAATTGGAGGTAAAATGTAATGAGTAAAGTAAAAATTACAGAAACTGTTTTAAGAGATGCTCATCAGTCACTTATTGCGACTCGTATGACAACAGACGAAATGTTGCCGATGATTGAGATGCTTGATGATATAGGCTATAACGCTTTGGAAGCATGGGGTGGTGCTACATTTGATTCATGCCTTAGATTCTTAAACGAAGACCCATGGGAAAGACTAAGAAAAATTAAGGCAAAGGCTAAAAAAACACCTTTGCAGATGCTTTTCAGAGGTCAGAATATTTTAGGTTACAGACATTACGCAGATGATGTTGTAGAATATTTTGTACAAAAGTGTGTTGCTAACGGTATTGATATCATCAGAATTTTTGACGCACTTAATGACGTTAGAAACCTTGAAACAGCTATTAATGCTACAAAGAAGGAAAAAGGTCATGTTCAGGCTACTTTGTCTTATACAATAAGCCCAGTACACAACAATGAATCTTTTGTTAAATTAGCTAAAGATTTAGAAAATATGGGTGCAGACTCAATCTGTATCAAAGATATGGCTGGTCTTTTGACACCTTATGTTGCTTATGATTTGGTAAAGGACATTAAGTCTTCTGTGAATATTCCAATTGAATTGCACACACACTACACAAGTGGTGTTGCTTCAATGACATATCTAAAGGCAATTGAAGCAGGTGTTGATATTGTAGACTGTGCTTTGTCACCAATGGCTCTTGGTACATCACAGCCTCCAACAGAACCATTGGTAGCTACATTGGCAGGTACTGAATATGATACAGGTCTTTCACTTGACAAATTGTCTGAAGTTTCAGAATACGTTAAGACTTTAAGAGATAAATATATTGCAAGCGGTCTTTTGGATACAAAGCTTTTGGGTGTTGACATTAACACACTTAAATATCAGGTTCCTGGCGGTATGCTTTCAAACCTTGTTTCTCAGCTAAAACAGCAGGGTAAGGAAGATAAACTTGATGATGTTTTAAGAGAAGTTCCTGAAGTTCGTAAGGACTTTGGTTACCCACCACTTGTAACACCTTCAAGCCAGATTGTTGGTACACAGGCTGTTCTTAACGTTCTTATGGGCGAAAGATATAAGATGGTTACCAAAGAATCAAAAGCTATCGTTAAGGGTGAATACGGTTCAACAACTGTTCCGATTGATCCTGAATTTGTTAAGAAAATTATCGGTGATGAAGAAACTATCACTTGCCGTCCTGCTGATTTGATACCACCTGAACTTGACAAGCTTCGTGGCGAAATAGCTGAATATATCGAACAAGATGAAGATGTACTTTCATATGCTTTGTTTGATCAGGTTGCTGTTAAATTCTTTAAGGAAAGACAGGCAGCAAAATATAAGTTGGATCCGAATTTGGCTGATACAGAGGCTAAGACTCATCCATTTTAATATTTAATTGTTAAAAATACGGTGTAATGACTTTGGCGTTCGTTACACCGTTTTTTGAGGAGAGATTTATCTATGAGTAATACTGCTAATTTATTGGAAAAGATTGAAAAAGCTTATCCAAAATTCAGTAAAGGTCAAAAGAAAATTGCTAATTATATTTTAAAAAACTATGAAAAAGCTGCATTTATGACAGCAGCTTCTCTTAGTGAAAATACAGGCGTAAGCTGTTCTACAGTTGTGCGTTTTGCAGTTGAGCTTGGATATGAGGGTTATCCTCAGTTACAGAAAGCTCTGCACGAAATGGTAAGAACAAAGCTTACTGCTGTACAACGTATGGAAGTAACATCAAACCGTATGGGTGACAAAGATGTTTTATCCACAATATTAAACTATGATATTTTAAAAATAAAACAGACTCTTGATGAAATAGATAAAAATGCTTTTGAAGAAGCAGTACACACAATTGTAAATGCAAAGAAAATATATATTTTGGGTGTACGAAGTTCCTCATCTCTTGCAGGCTTTTTAGGGTTTTACCTTAATATAATCTTTGACAACGTAAAACTTATAAACACTACAAGTGCAAGCGAAATTTTTGAACAAATAATGAAAATCGATGAAAATGATGTCGTAATAGGCATCAGTTTTCCGCGTTATTCTGCAAGAACATTAAAAGCAATACAGTATGCAAAAAATCAGAATGCTAAAGTTGTTGCAATTACCGATAGTGAAACATCACCGCTTACAAAATATGCAAATCATACTTTAATTGCAAGAAGCGATATTGCATCCTTTGTAGATTCTTTGGTTGCGCCACTAAGTGTAATTAATGCACTTATTGTTGCGCTTGGTATGATTAAAAAGGAAAATGTATACGAAAGTTTTAATAAACTTGAAAAAATCTGGGACGAATATAATGTATACGAAAAGGTTGATAAATAATGAAAACTGATGTAGTTGTTATAGGAGGAGGCCCTGCGGGACTTTTCAGTGCAGCCATTGCCGCAAAAAACGGTAACAAAGTTATATTAATAGACAAAAATGATATTTTAGGCAGAAAATTAAGAATTACCGGTAAAGGAAGATGTAATGTTACAAATTCTGCTGATATTTCTGATTTTATAGGTATGGTATGCTCTAATCCAAACTTTATGTACAGTGCCTTTTATTCATTTACCAATCAGGATTTAATAGATTTTTTTGAACAAGAGGGAGTACCGCTCAAAGAAGAAAGAGGAGGCAGAATTTTTCCTGTTTCAGATTCTGCAAAAGATATAGCAAATGCTCTTGTTAAACATGCAAAGGATAATGGTGTTGTTATTATAAAAGACAACGTTATTAAGGTTTTGCAAGAAAACAATATTATTTGCGGAGTGTTAACAAAAACATCCAAAAAAATTGAATGTAACCGTGTTATTGTGGCTACAGGCGGTGCATCTTATCCACTAACCGGCTCAACAGGTGACGGCTATAAATTTGCCAAAGAGCTAGGACATTCGATAATTACGCCATACCCGTCCTTAATACCTTTACTGGTGGAAGAAGATTATATTGGAGATTTACAGGGACTATCGCTAAAAAATGTAGCTATAAAAGTAACAAAAAACTCAAAATGTGTATATGAAGATTTCGGTGAAATGATTTTTACTCACTACGGCTTATCAGGACCGGTTATTTTAAGTGCAAGCTCAAATTTGAAAAATATTGAAAGCAGTAATTACAAAATATCGATTGACTTAAAGCCTGCACTCACATATGAACAGCTTGATAAGAGAATTCAAAGAGATTTTGAAAAGAATATAAATAAAAACTTTTCCAATTCACTTGATGAACTTCTACCAAGTAAGTTAATTGATACCATAATTAAATTAAGTGGCATAGACCCTTATATTAAGGTTCATCAGATTAATAAACAACAACGCACAGACCTTTGTAATTTACTTAAAAATATGACATTTACAATTACCGGAGTACGTCCTATTGAGGAAGCAATTATTACCCGTGGTGGTGTAAATACAAAGGAGATTAATCCGTCTACAATGGAGTCGAAAATAGTTAACGGATTATATTTCTGTGGTGAAGTTATTGATGTTGATGCATACACAGGTGGATTTAATCTACAGATAGCTTTCAGCACAGCATATCTTGCAGGTTCTAATGTATAAAATAAATTTTTTAAAATATGCTAATATCGGGGTGATATTATGCGTAATTTTAAATTTTTATTTAGTGTAATATTTATAACAACATTTTCACTTATGGTTACAGCACAAATAATGCTGAAAAATTCTTTTCTTAAAAACAGACTTTCGTTTTTACACGAAATGGAATCTCGATATGTATACTCCGAAAAAGTTATTGACAGCGGATATATTGTTATTGAAATATCCGCACCATCAGATAATTTATTTTTACTTCAAAATGGAGAAAAAATTTTATCGTTATCAAAAAAACAGATTAAAGTAGATATATCAGATAATTCAGTAATAGAAATAGACGGAAGATACACTGATTCAAAGTGTAATATCAAAATTACAGAAATATCAGATAAAACAAACGGATTTTACGAAAATGAAGTGAATGTTGACTCGAACATAGTAATTTTAGGCAGATTTTTTGTAAAATAGTATTGTTTAATTTTCAAAAATGATGTATAATATTATTTAATAGTTTTTTAGTAGGTGATTTGGTGAATTATATTTCAATTGCAATAGACGGACCTGCAGGTGCAGGTAAAAGCTCAATTTCAAAAGAATTGGCAAAAAAATTGAATTATATATATGTTGATACCGGTGCAATATACCGTTCTTTGGCATATACGGCTTTGAAAAATAACTTAAATACAAAAACTGATATTGAAAAAATATCCAATTTGGCAAAAAAATGTATAATTGATTTAAGGTATATAGACAATGTTCAACATATTTTTGTTGACAACAACGATGTTACAGATTTCATAAGAACACCCGATGTTTCAAAGGGAGCATCTGACGTTTCTGCTATACCTCAGGTTAGGGAGGCTCTGTTATCAATACAGCGAGATATCGCAAATAAAAATAATGTTCTTATGGATGGACGAGATATAGGTACTGTTGTTTTACCAAACGCAACCATAAAAATTTTCCTTACGGCTTCAATTGATGAACGTGCTAAGAGAAGATATAAAGAAATGCTTGAAAAAGGTGTAGAATGCAATTTTGATGATATTAAATCAGATATTGCATACAGAGATGACCAGGACTCAAACAGACCTGTTGCACCACTGAAACCCGCACAAGATTCAATTATTTTTGATAACAGTAATTATAACTTTGAAGAATCAGTCGAGTACTTATATAAAATTATAAAGGAGAAAGTTAAAATTGTTTTATAACATAGCAGCCTTTTTGGTGAAATTATATTATAAATTCATATATTTTGCAAAAGTGGAAGGTGTAGAAAATGTTCCTGAATCCGGTGGAATGATATTGTGCGGAAATCACCAATCGTTTAACGACCCTATAATCATTGCGGCATTTTCCCCTAAAAGACTCAATTTCCTTGCCAAAATAGAATTATTTGAAAATAAATTTGTTTCATGGTTTTTACGTGAGTTAGGATGTGTCCCTGTTGACCGCAGTAACGGAGACTTAAAGGCAATGAGAACATGTATTAAAATTCTCAAAGAAGAAAAACCGCTTTTGCTGTTTCCGGAAGGTACAAGAAGCTGTGTACATATAGATGATGTCAAACCTGGTGCTTTACTTTTTGCAACGAAAGCCTGTGTTCCTATCGTACCGGTCGGTGTAAGTAATCTAAAACCGTTCAGACGCGCTAAAGTAACATTTGGTAAACCCATTTATTACACCGAATACTACGATAAAAAACTTTCAAGCGAAGAATATAAAAAGCTCACTACTAATCTTATGTATGAAATTTATAATCTTGTTGAAAACAAATGTTGCTACTACGATGAAATAAAAGCGAGTGTTGAAAATGAAAATTAATCTTGCAAAATATGCCGGTTTTTGTTTCGGTGTAAAAAGAGCAATGGATATTGTTATTGATACATCAGAAAAAAACAACACTAAAATATACACTTTGGGGCCGCTTATTCATAATGAACAGGTTGTTGAGTATCTTGAAGGCAAAAATATCTATGCAATAGATTCGATTGATGATATCCCGGATAACAGCAATGTTATCATAAGAACTCACGGGGTACCAAAGATTTATTATGAAAAGTTGGAACAAAAGGGTTGTGATATAATTGATGTTACATGTCCTTTTGTTAAAAAAATACACAATATTGTTCACAAAAATTATAATGAAGGAAAACAAGTTATAATTGTTGGTGATGCAAATCACCCCGAGGTAATCGGTATAAACGGCTGGTGTGATAATTCAGCTATTATAATATCAAGTGTGGAAGATTTTGGTAAAATTAACATAGAAAAACCACTTTGTATAGTGGTTCAGACTACTTTTTCACTAAAAGTTTGGAATAATATAAAGAAATTTGTAAAAACATCTTGCCAAACAGTACAAATATTTGATACAATATGTAGTGCAACGGAAGATAGACAGAATGAAGCTGAAAAAATGGCGGCATCAGTTGATACTGTTGTTGTTATTGGAGGTAAGCATAGCTCCAATACAAAAAAATTAGTTGATATTTGTAGAAGCCACTGTGCTGATACGTATCATATAGAAACGGTGTCCGAGTTACCTAATGAGACTTGGAACAACCGTAACATCGGTGTTACAGCAGGAGCTTCAACACCGGAATGGATAATTAAGGAGGTCATTAGTAAAATGTCAGAAGAAAAAGTAATGGAAGTAACAGACGAAATCAGCTTTGCTGAAGAATTGGAGAAATCATTGGTTAGCCTAAAAACAGGCGACATCGTTAAGGGTGTTGTTATAGGCATTACACCAACAGAGGTTTATGTAGACCTTGGTTCAAAAGCTGATGGTATTATCCCAGTTGGTGAACTTACAGAGGATCCGTCTGTTTCACCTGAAGATATAGTAAAGGTGGGCGATGAAATCGACGTATTCGTTGTTAGAGTTAACGACGTCGAAGGTACAATCAAGCTTTCTAAAAAGAAACTTGATATTATTGCAGGTCAGAAGAAATTCGAAGCTGCTGTTGAAACAAAAGAAATTCTTGAAGGTAAAGTTGTAGAAGCTGTAAATGGTGGTGTCATCGTTATTTCTAACGGTACAAGAGTATTTGTTCCTGCAAGACAGGCTGCTTCTAAATTTGTACAGGATTTAGAAACTTTGGTTGGTACAACTGTTCAGTTCAGACTTATTGACTTTAACCCAAGAAGAAGAAAAATTGTTGGTTCTATCAAATCAGTTGCTGACGAAGTTGCAGCTAAAGCTCTTGAAGAATTCTGGGCAGCTGCTGAAGTTGGTAAGGAATACACAGGTACAGTTAAATCACTAACAAACTTTGGCGCTTTTGTTGATATCGGCGGCGTTGACGGTTTAGTTCATATTTCAGAACTTTCATGGGGCAGAGTTAAACATCCATCAGACGTTTTGAAGGTTGGCGACACAGTTAAGGTATATATCCTTGCTCTTGATAAAGAAAAGAACAAAATTTCTCTTGGTTACAAGAGAGCTGAAGACAATCCTTGGGAAATCATTAAAACTAAGATTGCTCTTGATGATGTTATCAAGGTTAAGATTGTTAGAATTGTTTCTTTCGGTGCATTTGCTGAAATCATTCCTAACGTTGACGGTTTGATTCATATTTCACAGATTGCTAACAAACATATTGACACAGTTTCAAGTGTACTTAAAGTTGGCGACGAAGTTGATGTAAAGGTTACTGAATTTGACGTAGAAAACAAAAAAATCAGCCTAAGCATGAGAGCTTTGTTGGAACCTGAAAAGGTTGAAGAACCAACAGAAGAACCTGCTGTTGAAGAAGTTTCAACAGAGGAATAATTTTGCACTTAAAGCACCTATAATATATAGGTGCTTTAAATTTTATAATGTGAGGTTTTCATTATGAAAAAACTTATTGAAATGTGCTCATTGAACTCTGTTTCCGGAAATGAGTTTAAAATGACTGACTATATTAAAGAATATACTGAAAGCTTTTGTGATAATGTAGTTTCTGACGAAATGGGAAATGTTGTAGCATTTATTAATAACAATGCAGATATAAATATAGCCCTGGAAGCTCATATTGATAATATTGGGTTGATAGTTAAAGAAATTGACAAAAATGGATTTGTCAAATTTATTTGCTCCGGTGGTGTAGATTCAAGTATATTACCAACTGCAGAGGTTATTATTCACGGTAAAAAAGACCTGTTTGGTGTAATTGGTGCGAAACCACCTCATCTTCAGTCAAAAGATGATGCGGGAAAGAAAAATTCAGTTGATGATATGTACATTGATTGTGGATATAACTTTGAAAAAATGTCTGAATATATAGCAATTGGTGATACAATAACTCTATTATCAAAATATAACCATTTAAAAGGTGATTTTTTAACTTCAGGTTCGCTGGATAACAGAATTGGGTGTTACATCATTTCTGAATGTTTAAAACGCCTAAAAACGCAAAATTTAGCCTACAATGTATCGGGAATATATTCCGTACAGGAGGAAGTTGGGTGTAGAGGAGCTAAAAAAGCTGTTTCAATGGTTAACCCTGACATTTCGATAATAGTAGATGTAACATTTGGAATGTCACCATATACAGATGATGAGCATGGTTTTGCAGTTGGAGAAGGTATTACAATCGCTGTAGGACCTAATCTTGATAGAAAACTTACAAACAAATTTATGGAATTATGTGATGAAAATAATATTCCTTATAAAAAAGAGGTTTGCAGTGATCATACCGGTACAGATGCATGGCCGATTCAGATAACGTGCGAAGGAATACGTTGTATTTTAGTGTCTGTACCTATAAAATATATGCACACTACAGTTGAAGTTGCAAATAAAAAAGATATTGACAATGCAATAAATGCTATATGCTTGGCTTTGGAAGGAGGTATATTATGATGCTTCAAAAACTTTCAAATGCTTTTGGTCCTTCAGGATGCGAAGATGAAGTGCGTGAAATTATAAAAACTGAAATGGAAAAATACTGTGACGAAATTTATGAGGATAGCATTGGTAATCTGATTTGCCACAAAAAAGGAATGTTAATTGACGATAAAAGTATTATGTTAACAGCACATACAGACGAAGTTGGTTTTATAATAAGTTATGTTACAAATGAAGGATATTTTAAGTTTCAAACAGTTGGGGGAATTGACCCGAATGTCTTGATTTCAAAGAAAATTGTAATAGGTGAAAACAGAGTCTGTGGTATAATAGGTACAAAACCAATACATCAAAATAAAGATGGTTGCGGAAATATTAAAATTTCAGACCTATATATTGATATAGGTGCAAAATCAAAAGAAGATGCTTTAAAATCAGTTAATTTAGGATATTATGCGTGTTTTGACAGTGATTATACAGAATTTGGTGATGGATTTGTAAAAGCAAAAGCACTTGATGACCGAGTAGGTTGTTATACGTTGATAAACATAGCAAAGAGAAATCCAAAAGCAGATATTTACTATGTTTTTGCAGTTCAGGAAGAAGTTGGGCACAGAGGTGCAATAATAGCGTCAAAAAAAATAAATCCTGCATTTGCAATAGTTTTAGAAGGAACAACTTGTTCTGATGTTCCCGGTACCGATGAATTCGGATTTTCAACACATATTGGAAATGGTGCTGCACTTTCAATTCGTGACGGTGGATGTTATTCTGATGTAGAACTTACACAAGAAATAATGAATATTGCAATTAAAAATGATATTAAATGTCAATATAAACAAACAACATTAGGCGGTAATGATGCATCTGCTGTACAGCTATCTAACAACGGTGTTAAAGTTGCGGCAATATCAGTACCGTGCAGATATATACACTCACAGTCTAATGTTGCAAAACTGTGTGATATAGAAGCAATGGAGGAAATACTGTATACATTTATTGAAAGTAAGGTGAAAAATAATGATTAAAGAGTTGTCTAACGCATACGCGCCATCAGCAAAAGAGGAAGAAGTTCGTAAAATAATCATAAAAGATTTATCAGATTTTTACCATGACATAAAAATTGATAATTTGGGTAATTTGATTATTCACAAACCCGGTAAAATGAAAACAATAGCAATTGCAGCACCTATGGATGAGGTAAGCTTTATAATAACCCATACCAAAAATGATAATACGGCAATTGCTACATCAATTTGTGGTGTAAAGTCTAACACCTTACAAAACTCAACATTAATTGACAATGACAATAATAAATTTATCATTCAAAAAACTCAAAATAACACTGACAATATCGAAAAAATAAGAAACATAGAACTTATATCTATTGATAAATGTAAAGTACAAAACCTTAACAATGAATTTATATCAAAATCTTTAATATTCGATAATGTTTTTACCGAAACAGATGATTACTATATTGGAAAAGCACTTGAAAGGTCAGCATGTTGTTCTGTTTTATGCGATATTGCAAGAAATGTAGCAAATTCAATGTATGAATATTACTTTGTGTTTTCTGCTCAAAATTATTGCGATAAAAAAGGTGCATTGACAGCTACATTTGATATTGAAATTGATGAACTTTATAACATATGCTGTATTGACACATATAACGAAAATATTGAAGTTGATAAAGGTCCTGTTATAATTATAAGAGATAAAATGCTTATTTCAGATATGGAATTAGTTAGCAAATTTGAAGATGATTCAAATATACAAAAGCTTATAAGCTCAAATTTCGTTTGTGAGGGCGGTTATTATCAAAAACAACATACAACTCAAAAAACAATTTCTATTGGAATACCGGCTAATTTTTTAGGTTGTTTTAACGAGGTTATTTCAAAAAATGATGTAAAAGAGTTAAAATCATTAATTTTAGAGAAAGTGTTACCATAATTTTATTATGTTAATAAATAGGTGTTTTATGAAAAATTGTATCTTGTACGATAGAGAATGTATAGAATGTGGCGAATGTAATATGTGTGATTTGGATCCGGAAAAGGTATGTGATAACTGTGGCAGATGCATTGATGTTGATTTGGATTACGCAGAAATTGAAATCGAATCAGTTGAAATCGAAAAATAGTATAAATATTAAATAAACCGCTATATTTAAATAACGGTTTATTTTTTTTCTGAGTAATTAGCAAGTGGATTGCTTTTTAAAGCATTTTCAATTGCCTGATCATCAGTATGAGTATAAATTTGTGTAGTTGATAAATTACTATGTCCAAGAATTTTTTGTAATGCCAAAACATCAACATGGCCGTGTTTGTACATAAGTGTTGCTGCAGTATGACGTAGTTTATGTGTTGTGAAACTTGTGTAGTCAAGACCTGCAAGCATCAAATACTTTTTTACAATTAATTGTATTCCACGGACACTGATTCGTTCATTGTTTTTATTAAGAAATAGTGCATTGGAATGCTGTGGTTTGGCTTTAGGACGGGCTTTTTTGTATTCTTCAATTGCATTTAAACATGCATCGTTAAGGAAAACCTGGCGTTCTTTGTCACCTTTACCAATTACCCTTAAATGAGAACCCTGAATATCGGTTAAATTAATTCCAACAAGCTCCGATACACGCAAGCCACAGTTCAAAAGTATTGTAAGAATGCAAAAATCGCGCTGATTCAGATTTTCTGCGGCATCTAAAAGCTTAATACTGCTGTCTAAATCAAGGTATTTTGGCAGTCTTTTGCTTAATTTTGGCGCATCAAGCTCAATTGTGGGGTCAATATCCAATAGCTCAGCTTTATTGGTAAGGTATTTAAAATAGGTCTTAAGGCTTGAAACCTTACGGGCACGTGCGGAAGAAGAATTTGAGCGGTTACGGTTAACGTAGTTCATATAATCATATAAATCAGTTAACCGAATTTTTTTTATGTAATCAAATGGAACATCAGAAATTTCTACAGAATCAATTTCATCCAAAGATAATTTAGAATTATTTTTTATTTTAATATATCTGTAAAACAATCTTAAATCATAATAATACGCATTAACAGTATTTTTTGATTTGCCTTTGATAACTTCCAGATATGTTATAAAATCCTTTAGTTCAGGGGTGCAATCATCAAAATTAATCATTTTAACCCTCCATCCAACTTCGCGAAATTTTTATTTAGCGAAGTTGCTATATCCGTTTTCAAAATGAATATAGCTGCCTCCTTGTTAATAATTATAGTTTTTTATATAACATTCTTATTCTTTAATCGTAATGAATTTAATACAACTGAAACTGATGACAGACTCATTGCCATTGCCGCAATCATCGGATTTAATAAAATTCCTGTAAACGGATATAAAATTCCTGCAGCTATCGGAATACACACACAGTTATAACAGAATGCCCAGAATAAATTTTGTTTAACTGTTTTCATTGTAAGTGCACTAGTATTTACTGCTTTCAGAATTGTATCCAAACCTTCATTCAGTAATATAACGTCTGCGGAATCAATTGCAATGTCAGTTCCGTTCATTACAGCTATTCCTACATCCGCCTTTATAAGTGCCGGCGAATCGTTTACACCGTCACCTACCATGGCAACCTTATATTTTTCCATCAGTTCACCAACAACTTTGCTTTTTTCATCAGGCATTACATTTGCGATTATAGATGTTATGTCAACTTGTTTGGCTATGTTTTGAGCAACTTTTTGTGAATCACCACTTAACATTACAACATTTTTATTACTTTTTAATGTTTTTATGATTGATGGTGTTTCTTTTCTTATTGTATCGGCAAATTCAATATATCCTAACAATTTACCATCACACTTAAGACCTATTACGGTATTAGCAGATTCTATATTTTCCTCTATAAATTTGGGACTTCCAAGCAATATTTTACTTCCCTTTACAGTACCACTAAGTCCAAGACCATTATGAGATTCGAAATTTTCAGCTATTTCAGGTTTTATATTATTTTTATCGCAGTATTCAACAACCGCATTTGCAAGCGGATGCTGTGAATATTTTTCCAAAGCTGATGCATAAGACATTAATTTTTCTCTATTTTCAGATATTATGTTAACTACCTCAGGTTTCCCATATGTTAATGTTCCTGTTTTGTCAAATACAATGCAATTTACTGAATTCAGTGTTTCGATTGCCTCTGCACTTTTGAAAAGTACACCATTTGATGCACCAAGTCCGCTACCTACCATAATAGCCATAGGTGTTGCAAGACCAAGTGAACATGGGCACGCAATAACCAAAACTGCAACAAAAATTTGTAATATAAAATCTATATCTTTACCTGCTATAAACCATATAATCGAAGCAATTAAGGCTATTACAAATACTGTCGGTACAAAAATACCCGCAATTTTATCTGCAATTCTTTGAATAGGTGCCTTTGTATTCTGGGTATCTTGTACTAATTTGATAATTTTACTAAGTAATGTATTTTCGCCAATACTTACAGCTTTATAAGAAATACTACCATTATAGTTGATACTCCCACCAATTAGTTTATCGCCCGGATTTTTATCAACGGGCATACTTTCACCGGTAAACATACTTTCATCAACAGTTGTAAATCCGCTTTCAACAATACCGTCTACTGCAACAGCTTCACCAGGTTTAAGCAAAAGCATATCACCTATTTTAATATCTTTTACATCTACCTCTATATGCTCATTATCTTTTATCATTGTAGCTTTTGTAGGTGCTACATTCATTAATTTTTTAATTGCATCACCGGTACGTGCTTTTGAAATCTGCTCAAGCTGTTTACCGATAGAAACAAACATAATTATGGTTGCGGAGCTTTCAAAATACAAATGATGTATATTCATATCTGTAAACATAGTGTACAGGCTGTATATAATTGATGCCAGTGAACCTATTGCAACAAGGCTGTTCATATTGGGATGAAGCTTTAAAAGTGCCTTAAAACCATCAAAAAGTAATTTTCTTCCGCATATAAGCACTGGAATCAATAAAATAATCTGAACATATGCAACAACCATCATATCAGGATGTACTGCAGGTAAACCTAACATATGTCCCATAGATACATACATTAAAGCCAGTGCAAATACTATGATTATTACAAGATTTAAATCAATTTTTTTCTTTACTTCTTCCTTTTTTTCATCAATAAAGAATCCGCAGGCCTTCACAACCTTATTAATGTCTTTAATTGTAACTTTTGAACTGTCGTATTCAAAGGTTGCTGTATTTGTTGCAATACTTACAGCGGCATTTTCTATACCGTCTGTTTTAGACAATTCCTTTTCTAAATATGCAGAACACGCGGCACAGTGCATACCACCAATATTAAGTGTTATTTTATCCATTTAATCATTTCCTACATTAAAAGTTTTAGTATTTCTGAACTTCTTTCTATAAATTCAGTCATTTCCTCTGTTGTAAGAGGATTATGACAAACTCTTGCAATATCGTATATCTGTTTGCATACAAGTTCTTTTTTATTTGTATCTTTCATTGCTTCAATTTTGTTTATAATTTCACTATCTGTATTTAATACAAGCGTATATTTTTGTTTGGTAAAAGCGTTACCGAACATTTTTGTCATATCGTTAATTCTTCGTTCCTGCTCATCTTCGACGATAATAGCAGGAAGTGAAATTTTAAGTGATGATGCTGTTACCTTTAAATCATCAATGTTCAAAATGTTTTTGAACACTTCAACAACAGATTCATCATCTTTTGTTTCCTGAGGTAATGTGTCAATTCTGGTAAACTTCCACTGTTCTTTCATTTCAAGGAAGTTTATAAAATGCGTATCAATAAGGTGAGGCATAATTATTGCACTTCTTCCCTCTTCCTTTAGCATTTTAATATACTGAGCCTGTTGGTTTTCATTAGAAATGTAAGTAATGTTTTTATCCTGTGCTTCTGCGTATTCACAAAGTGATACAAAGTCACCCAGAGTTGTTTTAACTTGCAAAACAGGCTTTAATTTTTCATAAAATTTTTCATCACGCATACAGCCATATTCGATAAATGGAGAAATATCATCATAATATTCATCAAAATGCTCTTTTTCGAGCTTATGTAATGAAATTATCTTGTCAGCAACCTTCTTAGTAATATGAGAAGAAATTTTGTTTACATAGCCGTCATTCTGTAATGAGCTTCTTGAAACATTAAGCGGTATTTCCGGACAATCTATAACACCCTTTAAAAGCATTAAAAATTCAGGAATAACCTCTTTTATGTTGTCTGCAACAAATACCTGATTGTTAAAAAGCTTAATCTGTCCCTGGGCAGATTCAAATTCGTGTGTAAGTTTTGGGAAATACAAAATACCCTTTAAATTAAACGGATAATCAACATTAAGGTGTATCCAGAATAATGGATCATTAAAATCACTGAACAGACGGTGATAAAGTTCTTTGTATTCTTCATCCTTGCAATCTGCAGGTGATTTTGTCCATAGAGGATTTGTATCATTTACGGGATTTTCTTCATCATTAAGGTGAATTGGGTATGGCAAGAAAGCACAGTATTTAAGTAAAACACTGCGTAGTCTTTCCGGCTGTAAAAATTCTTCTTCAGCTTCTGATACATGTAATGTTATGATTGTACCCCTGTCATCCTTTGAAGATTCGGAAATTTCGTATTCAGTACCACCATCGCATGACCATTTAACAGCAGGCTCGTCCTTGTATGATTTCGTTTCAATTTCTACAAGGTCTGCAACCATATATGCAGAATAAAAGCCAAGACCAAAATGACCTATTATCTGACTTTTTTCGTCTTTTTCCTTATATTTTGCCAAAAATTCTTCAGCACCCGAAAAAGCAATCTGATTAATATATTTATCGATTTCTTCTTCAGTCATACCAATACCATTGTCTTTTATTGTGATTGTTTTATTTTCTTTATCACAATATACATCAACACGAAAATCAGTATCTTCGGATTTACATTCACCTATGCTTTGTAACTTTTTAATTTTAGTTATTGCATCACACGCATTTACTGTAAGTTCTCTTAAAAATATATCTTTATCAGAATATAACCATTTTTTTATGACAGGAAATATATTTTGTGTCTGTACCTCAATATTGCCTTTTTTCATTTGTTTTCACCTCAGATTAAATAGAATGCTTTGTATAATTTATATGACATATAAACGTCCATTTTTGCAACGATTTCAAAAGGAGCGTGCATAGAAAGTACCGGCACACCGCAGTCAATTGTATCAATATTTCTGTTTGCAACAAACTGTGCAACTGTACCGCCGCCACCTTCATCAACTTTACCAAGCTCTCCAATTTGCCACACAATACCGTTATCTTTACAAATCTTTCTTACTTCTCCCATAAATTCTGCACTTGCATCAGATGAACCGCTCTTACCTCTTGAACCGGTGTATTTACAAATCATTACACCGTAATTTGCTTTAGGTGCATTACGTGGTTCAGAAACTTCTTTGTAATTCGGATCCATTGCAGCACCAACATCTGCTGATAAACACTTTGAATTTGCAAAGCATTTTCTAAGCATCAATTCATTGAAGCTGCCAACCTGTGAGTTGATCATCGCAGAAATTGCATATTCAAAATATTCTGCCTGCATACCTGTGTTACCCATACTGCCTATTTCTTCTTTATCAGCAAGAAGGCATACTGCTGTTTTTTCAGGATTATCTATTTCTAAAATGCCTTTTAGTGCACCATATGAACATACTCTGTCATCATGACCATATGCGCCAATTAAACCTCTGTCTAAACCTATATCACGTGCCTTTCCACTTGGTACAACTTCAATTTCAGCACTTAAGAAGTCCTCTTCTTCTATTCCATATTTGTCATTAAGCACAGTCAAAATGGCAGATTTTATTTTATCTTTATCTGTATCGGCAGGCATGCTTCCTATCAATACATTAAGGTTTTCACCTGGTATAGCTTCACTTAATTTTTGAGACATTTGTTTTTGTGCAAGATGTGGTAATAGGTCTGTTACACAAAATACGGGATCATTTTCATCATCACCAATTGCAATATTCACCTTTGTACCGTCGGCTTTAACCACAACACCGTACATTGCAAGAGGAATAGTTGTCCACTGATACTTTTTGATACCGCCATAATAATGTGTCTTAAGCAGTGCAAGGTCAGTATCCTCATACAATGGATTTTGTTTAAGGTCAAGTCGTGGAGAATCAATATGTGCAGCTACAAGGTTAATACCATCGGTAATATCTTTTTTACCAACAACCGCAAGAATAATACTTTTTTCTCTGTTATTTATATAGATTTTATCACCACTGTTCAATGGTTTGTTTTCATCATATTCAACAAAACCTGCAGCTTTTGCAAGTTTAACGGTATATTCTACACAAAGTCTCTCCGTTTTACCGTTGTCAAGATATTTTTTGTATAATTCACAAAAATCAAAAACTTGTTTTTTTTCAGCTTTATCAATGATTTCCCAACCGTTTTTCTGTTCGTATTTCATATTATCACTCCTGATATAAAAATTTATATATTTTTAAATTGTTATTAATTTTTGTTATGTATCTGTTTGTTTCTTCGTATGGGGTTGTATGTATTGTTTTACCATCTTTAGAGTATTTTTCGTTATTAAGCCAATTATCAACTTTGCCCATACCTGCATTATAAGCTGCGAGTGCTGTATTCATATGACCGTATCTTTCAAGTAAATAATTATAATAATAAATTCCAAGTTTAATATTTATTTCCGGTTTAAGTAAATCACTTTCCGACACTTCATTCATACCAAGTTTATCTGCACACCAATTAGCTGTTTCAAGGGTCAACTGCATCAGACCAATAGCCTTTTTGGAAGAAACCGCATCAGGATTAAAATTACTTTCCGCCTTTATTATTGACAAGATTTCATATTTATCTAAATTATATTGTTGACATTCTTCATTTACAATATCTATATAATCAGCCTTATATATAATTTTTGCCACAACAAAAAGTAAAACAATAATCAATATAAGGAATATTAAAAATTTAACAATTTTTTTCACTAATACACTCCTTAATTATCTTTATAGATTTATTATATAAGTCATCAATATCAGAATCACTGTTAATGACTATATCTGCAAAATCAGCATAAAAATCATTATTTGGCTGACTTTTTATCCGTTTAATTGCAGATTCTGTGCTGATATTATCTCTCTTACAAATAAATTTGATGCGTCTTTCATCAGAATTTATAACAGCAATAATAAAGTCGCACATATCAACTATTTCTTTAGTATGATGAAGCACTGCACCATCAATTATTGAATATTCTTTAAGTAATTCTTTGGTTTTTTCAACTATTGCAGGATGAACGATATTGTTAAGTTTCTCTAACTTATCGGCATCAGAAAACACTATTTCACCTAGCTTTTTACGGTTGATTTCACCATCGTCACCAAGAATACCTGTACCAAATTCTGCGATAATGTTATAATATGCGTTGTTAGGTTTTAAAATCACATCATGCCCTAACTTATCAGTATCAATATGTACAAAGCCAAGGTCGGATGCGGCTTTGGAAACAACACTTTTTCCACAACCGCTACCTCCTGTAAGCCCAATAATTAGTTTATTTTGCTTCATACCATGTTTCACCCACGTTCATATCAGCTACAAGCGGTACATTTAATTTGACCGCATTTTCCATTTCGTATTTTAATATACTTTTTACTTGTTCCAATTCGTTTTTACAAGCATCTATTATAAGTTCATCGTGAACCTGCAAAACAAGTTTAGACTTTAATTTTTCAGCTTTCAGCCTCTTGTAAATATTAACCATTGCAATTTTAATTATATCAGCCGCACTTCCCTGTATAGGAGTATTCATTGCAACACGTTCACCAAAAGAGCGCTGTATAAAATTACCGGCATTAAGCTCCGGCAGATACCTTCTGCGGTTAAACAAAGTTGTAACATAGCCGTCATTTTTTGCTGTTTCAACAATGTTTTCCATGTAATTTTTAACTCCGGAAAAATTCGCAAAATAGCTTTCAATATATTCTTTAGCCTCATACTTCTTGATACCAAGCTCCTGGGCAAGTGAAAAATCACCCATACCGTACACTATTCCGAAATTAACTGTTTTTGCTCGTGAACGCATTTCTAAAGTCACATCAGATGCCTCAACATTAAAAATCTGCGATGCAGTACGAGTATGAATATCCTCATTATTGTTAAATGCTTCTGTCATATTTTTATCTTCAGATATATGTGCAAGTACCCGAAGTTCAATTTGAGAATAATCGGCATCTACAAGAATATGTTCATTATCAGATGCGGTAAACATTTTACGCACTTCTCTGCCCAATTCTGTTCTTATAGGTATATTTTGAAGATTTGGCTCTGTACTGCTTATTCTTCCGGTCACAGTAACAGTTTGATTAAAGTTAGAATGTATTTTACCTGTTTTATTATTGATTACAGCCAAAAGTCCGTCAGCATACGTTCCCTTCAGTTTAACAAGGTGTCTGTATTCCATAATAAGATCAATAACATCATGAGTTCCTTTTAATTTTTCAAGAACCTCTATACTTGTTGAATATCCGCTTTTTGTTTTCTTGATTATCGGAAGGCGTAATTTTTCAAATAAAACTTCACCAAGCTGCTTTGGAGAATTAATGTTAAATTCTGTATCGCAAAGTCTATATATAGTACCGGTAATTTCTTCAATTCGAAAACCAAGCATCTCCTGAAACTGCAAAAGATTATCTTTGTCAACAAGTACACCGCATATCTGCATAGCTGCAAGAACTTCCACAAGCGGCATTTCAATATTATAAAAAAGATTTTCCTGATTATTTTCTTCAATTTGTTTTTTTAATTTATTATACAATAAAACGATTTCAACAAGTTTGTTTGGTTCGTTGTTTCCGAGAAATTCCAAAGCAACTGTATCTAATGAATAGTCAGTCGCTGACGGATTTATTATATAATATGCAATCATGGTGTCGAAATAACCGTTCTCGTACGAAATATCCTTGTTATTAAAAAACAATATATCTTCTTTTATGTTATGAGAAATCTTTTTAATTTCAGGATTTTTGATAAAAACGGAAAGCTCATCAATATTTAAAACTGTAATATCATCTGTGGATGTAGCACAGTAGCATACTTCATCATCAAAATAATAAAACATTTCTTTTTTGATATTAATATTTTTAAATAAAACATCTTTATTATCAAGAATTGTAACTTTTGTTTCAGACACAGTTTTCACGTTAAGTTTTTTCAAAAAACTTGTAAAATTCAATTTTGTAAACAATGGCACAAGCAAATCGTTGTTGTATTCCTGTATAATACAATCTTCAACCGTAAAATCAATAGGAACATTGCGGTCAATTGTTGCTAAAAATTTGCTGTTAAAAGCATCTTCCTTACCATCAATAAGTTTTGTACGCACACCCTTTGAAATATCTGCACTTTCAATGTTTGCATATATATTTTCTATACTTTTGAATCTTTGAATAAGAGAAAAAGCCGTTTTTTCACCAATACCCGCAACACCTGGAATGTTATCGGATGCATCACCCATAAGACCTTTAACATCAATAAATTCAGTTGGTGTAACACCGTATTTATCCACCACAG
Source organism: uncultured Clostridiaceae bacterium (assembly GCA_964573775.1). Lineage (GTDB taxonomy): Bacteria > Bacillota > Clostridia > Monoglobales > Firm-18 > CAZNKU01. The sequence continues at coordinate 78,201 of CAZNKU010000001.1, forward strand.
TATCATCTGTATAATTTACAGTATCGGTAACACCGCTACGGGTTGTAATAAGTTTTACAATTGTATTTTTGCTTGCAAGCTGAAGGTCGTCTTTATCACCTGTAAGAATATTACATATAATGTTATTATCATCACAAATCCTTGAAACTGTGCCAATAATATCATCTGCCTCATAGCCTTCAATTTCTAACATTTTTATGTTCATAGCCGCCAGAATTTCTTTTAAAATAGGCATTTGTTGTTTTAATTCATCAGGCATACCCTTTCGTTGAGCTTTATACTCAGAATACATTTTATGTCTGAATGTGGGAGCATGAACATCGAAAGCCACACATAAATGTGTTGGCTTTTCATCTGCAATGTATTTGAAAAGTATGTTTAAAAAGCCGTATATAGCATTTGTATAGATACCATCCTTGTTTGTAAGCAGTCTTATACCATAAAATGCTCTGTTTACTATGCTGTTACCGTCAAGAATCATTAGTTTATTCAAAAAACACACCTCCAAAATCACACACAAAAAATAATATATAATTATATCACATTTTCGTTACAAAGTAAACAGAAAAAATAATGATTTTAGACAGATTTAATATTCTATATCCCATATATCATCCAAATCTATTTCAGTTTTTACAATAGTAAGTTTTCTGAATACGAGGTCAATTTTTGTAACAACACCACAAGCGGAAATATATTCACCGTTTGAATAGTATACAACCTTTAAAAGCATTCCTTTTTCCACTTGATTCATTTTAGCGGAAAGCTCATCTGCTTTATCCTCCGCTATTTCGTGTTTTGGCACAATAACCCTTTCCTTTTCTTTTATAAGGTCATAAAATCCTTTAAGCGCCGCAAACGGCATAAACTGTGCTGCTCTGTCACTCACCATTATGTCCTCCTATCAACTTATTTCTTTTCTTTGTCGTAGCCTTTTCATACAGGTTCATACCACTTAAAACAGCATTTTTACCGAATTTTTTGCGTATATCAATTATTGCTCTCTGTTTATTTCTTTCCTTTTCTGTTTCAGTAATATCAGTAAATAAATCAAATGCCATATAATCCATATTAATAAGGTGATTCATTCCTATTGTAATTTTTCTTATAGGATATTTTTTATCGGTAGTTTTTTTATAATAATCAATAAAATATTCCATCAATTTTTTTCTTGAGTCGGTATATTCACCTATTTTCATAATTCCACCGGTTGACTTTCTGGCTTCCTTAGAATATCCAACTGTAAGTGAAATACTGTCTGTAACAAGATTTTTATCTACAAGCTCAAGAACCATTAAATCTACCATTTCCTTTACAGCAAGCATGGCATCATCATAATTATAGTCATTAAATAAAATCTGACTGTTAGAAAGTGAGTTTGTCTTTGCTTTGAAGTTTTTTATATCACTTATGGTACAAGGCTCTATTCCTTTAGCATGGTCTATTATAAATTCTGCATTTACCCCAAATTCCTTATAAAGTATTTTTTCATCAAAATGTGCAATATCATAAAGCGTATAAACGCCATATTTTTGAAGCCTTTTTTCTATACCTCTTCCAAAGTTCCATATGTCGGTAAGCGGTTTATGATGCCATATCGTCCTTTCAAATTCTTCCTGATCAAGATAACCAATATGGTCACTTACATGCTTTGCTGTAACATCAAGTGCAACCTTTGCGAGAAACATATTTGTACCAATACCTGCAGTAGCACAAATCCCCGTTTCTTCGTATACTGCATCAATAATCATCTGTGCGAGCTCTTTTGGGGATTTATTATAAAGTTCAAGATAGGTTGTTATGTCAAAAAAGCATTCATCAATAGAATATATATGAATATCCTCTTTGCTTATATATCTTAAATATACAGAATAAATATTGGCAGAATATTCCATATATAGCTTCATTCTCGGCATAGCAGTTATATACTCAACATCATCAGGTATCTGGAACAGTCTACAGCGGTTTTTTATGCCTAAATCTTTAAGTGCAGGTGTAATTGCAAGGCAAATAGCACCCTTGCCCCGCGACGGATCGGCAACAACAAGGTTTGTCTTAAAAGGATCAAGTCCTCTTTCAACACTTTCAACAGAAGCGTAAAAGCTTTTTAAATCTATACACAAATAATATTTATTCATTTTTACGCCTCCTTTTCAGTATAAATATATTATAACCTTTTTCCACTGTAAAATCAACAAAATTCAATTATTTTAAGCAACATCTCACATAGCAGAAATGCAATCTTGACAGTAAAAAAAATATATGATACAATACACTAGTTTAATTACTAAAAAGATTTTGTGGAGGATTAATGATGAATTTTAATATAGGTTTTATAGTAACCAATATTATGTTGGGAATTGGACTTGCTATGGATGCTTTTTCAGTATCTCTTGCAAATGGTATGAATGAACCGTGTATGAAAAAAAGAAAAATGTTCGGTATTGCGGGAATGTTTGCTTTCTTTCAGGCTTTAATGCCCTTGATTGGTTGGATATGTATACATACAATTGTTGAATATTTTAAGTTTTTTGAAACATTAATCCCTTGGATTGCTCTTATTTTGTTAGGCTTTATAGGTGGTAAAATGCTTATAGAGGGAATAAAAAACAAAAATGATGATCCATGTGCTTCTCCGGGAATAGGCTTATCTGGCTTAGTTATTCAGGGTGTTGCTACTTCAATAGATGCTATGTCTGTTGGTTTCGCAATTGCAGACTACAATTTTATTTCTGCTGTAGCTGCATCACTTATAATTGCAGCAGTTACCCTTGCAATATGTTTGTGCGGTGTATCAATAGGAAAAAAAGCAGGCACAGCAGTTTCAGGAAAAGCAGGTATACTTGGCGGCTTAATACTTATTGCAATAGGAATTGAAATATTTGTTTCAAGTTTTATATAAATAAAAAGTTAATTTGACATACACCATATACTGACATCGTTTTTCAAGCGGTGTCAGTTTTTTAATTGTATGTGTATTATTATTGACTTTCAAAACAATCAGATGTATAATATGAGAGTAATTCTCAATTTGTACGGAGGTTAAAATGTATAATACAAAACAAAAACAAATATTAATAGACTTTTTTTTAAAAAACACAGATAAACACCATTCAATCAATGAAATTGCAGATGCTGTTTCTAAAGACAACATCGGCAAAAGTACAATATACAGATTAATAGGAAAAATGACCGCAGATGGTTCTGTTCGACAGTTCAGAGGAAACGGAAAATCTGTATTGTATCAATATGCAGGCAAGCAACATGAATGTGATAGTCACTTTCACTTGAAATGTGTTGAATGTGGTCTTTTAGTCCACTTAGAATGTGATTATATGACATCACTTAACCATCATATAGAAAAACATCATAAATTTGAAATAGATACAACTAAAACAATACTTTACGGCATATGTTCCGAATGTCGTAAAAAGGAGAAAATGTTATGAAAAAAATTTTAATCTGCATACTGACCATTTCTATGTTGTTTATGATAATCGGTTGCGGAACAAATCAAACCAAAAGCAAATTACAAATCACAACAACCATATTTCCGTACTACAGTTTTGTGAACGAAATATGTGCTGACAACGCAGACATAACAATGTTAATTAAACAGGGTGCCGAAATTCATACTTATGACCCTACTGCTCAGGAAATTCTAAAAATTCAAAATTCAGATGTTTTTATATATACCGGAGGAGAATCAGATGCCTGGGTAGAAACAATACTTTCATCTATTGATACAAATAAAACCAAAATAATAAAGGTTATGGACCTTATAAAACCTGTTTCCAATAACAATCATGACCACAAACACACTGAAGAGTATGATGAACATGTATGGACATCTCCCAAAAACGCAATAGTTATTACTCATCAAATTGCGGAGGTGTTATGTGAAATTGATTCAGAAAATTCCGAACTATATAAACAGAAGGAAAACGAATATAAAACAAAGTTGCAGGTTCTTGACTCTGATTTTGAGCTTGTTATAAAATCATCAGACAAAACAGTAATATTTGCTGACAGATTTCCGTTTTTATATTTTGCTGAGGAATATAATCTTAAATATATTTCGGCATTTCCAAGTTGTTCGGAAGAATCCGAACCAAGTGTAAAAACAATGGCTGAAATAATAGACACCATAAACACGGAAAACATTTCTACCGTATTTTACACAGAATTTTCCAACAAAAAAATTGCGGATACAATTCAAAGTGAAACAGGTGTTAAAAAGCTCCTCTTCCATTCATGCCACAATGTGACGAAGAATGAATTTGATTCAGGGGCAACATATCTTTCACTAATGCAACAAAACTTAGAAAATCTTAAGGAGGCAATAAAATAATGCCACTAATATCTTGTAAAGATCTTGAATTTCAGTATGACGGAAAAAGTGTCCTTAGAGATGTGTCATTTGAACTAAATGCAGGAGATTACTTATGTATTGTAGGAGAAAACGGTTCAGGCAAAACAACACTTATAAACGGAATACTTAAAATCACAAAACCTAAAAAAGGTGTAATAAACTTTTCAAATGATATATCAAGTAAAGATATAGGCTACATCCCACAGAAGACAGATGTTCAAAAAAACTTTCCTGCCTCAGTATACGAGGTGGTTTTATCCGGATGTGCAAACAGATTAAAGTTTTTTCCATTTTATACAAAAAAAGAAAAAAATATTGCCGAGAAAAATATGGAGCTGTTAGAAATAAAGGATATAAAAGACAAATGCTACAGTAATCTTTCCGGTGGACAACAACAAAGGGTATTGCTTGCCAGAGCGTTATGTGCAACCAAAAGTGTACTGCTACTTGATGAACCTGTTGCAGGACTTGATCCTATGGTTACAGCATCATTATATTCCATAATTAAACACTTAAATTCACAGCACAACATTTCAATTATAATGGTTTCACATGACATAGAAAGTGCTGTTAAATACGCATCACACATTCTTCATCTTGGTAACAAGTCATTGTTTTACGGAACAAAAGAAGAATACTTAAAAAGTGATACAGCAAAATTTCTTATTGGAGGTAATAACGATGAGCAATGATATTATTTCCATACTTTCTTTAAATTTTGTACAAAGGGCTTTGTTTGGAGGAATATTGATATCCCTATGTTGTGCTCTTTTAGGAGTTGTTCTTGTTTTAAAGCGTTATTCAATGATAGGTGACGGATTATCACATGTTGCATTCGGAGCACTAGGTATTGCCACTGCTTTGGGATTTTCGCCAATGTATTTTACTATACCAGTTGTAATACTTGCAGCTTTTTTGCTTTTAAGACTGAAGGATAGCAGTAATATAAAAGGTGATTCTGCAATAGCAATGATTTCAATATCTTCACTTGCAACAGGTGTAATATTCATATCCTATACCTCAGGCGGTAATACAGATGTCTATAATTATATGTTTGGAAGTATATTGGCTCTTACCGAACAGGATATTATAATGATTGCCACATTATCTGTATTTATTATTGTTATGTATATTTTTACTTATAATAAAATATTTTTGGTTACATTTGACGAAAAATTCGCAAAATCAACAGGTACAAAAACCGAGTTTTATAATATGACAATTGCGTTATTATCTGCTATAACAATTGTCATAGGTATGACAATGATGGGAGCAATGCTGATTTCGGCATTGATTATATTCCCGTCACTTACAGCAATGAGAATATTTCGAAACTTCAAATCAGTTGTAATATCATCAGCGCTCATATCAGTTATAAATTTTTGTATTGGAATGCTCCTATCAATTATTTTCAACACCCCCACCGGTGCAAGTATTGTAGTAATTGATATTATTATGTTTTTAATTTTTACCTTAATTGGTAAATTAGTGCATAAATAATTAAATATTTGTTAAAGATTTATTCATATATTTACATGGATACTTATGTATGATATAATCTTTATGAAAAAAATCAAGGAGTGGCGTACAATATGAAAAAATTACGAATTACAGCATTAATTTTGCTTTTAATATTTTCTTCAACATCAGTTAGTGCTTCAACATTAGGTTCAACATTGATTGACAGTTATTCAATAGAAATAGGTAGTGGGACAACATCCACACATAACGAGTGGTACAGTGATCAAAGCGGGGTTGGTCAACAGGTTGAAAACTATATTACCTATAAACCAAATGACCTTGTTGAACCAATCATTACACACGGTGATTACTTGTACGGTGCAAGCAAAATCAACGATGAAGCATCAAGATTAAAAACGCTTGGAATACATTCATTAGCAGGTGTAAATGCCGACTATTTTTCTCTGCAGACCGGTCTGCCAATGAGCAATATAATTTCCGACGGTAAAATTATTACAAAATCACAGGAAAAACAATATGGAATAGGTATACTTGATGATAATAGCGCATTTATGTCTGAATTTATAATTTATTCAACACTATATAAAGATGATGGAACCTCCATAAGTATTCATAACATCAACAAGCTTAGACAGCCATATTCAATATATATGTTGACCAATGATTTTGGAACAGAAACTTATAATAACTCAAACGGTTTTGATGTAATATTAACTGATATAGAAGGTGAAATCAAAATAGGTTCAGAACTGACAGCTGTAGTTGAATCTGTTGATGAATACAACGGCTCTATAGCTATTCCGGAAGGCAAAATTGTGTTAACTGTTGATGCAAATGCCCCGGAAGAATATGTACAGGCACTGTCAACACTTCAGATTGGCGAAGAAATAAAAATAACATTCGGTGTTGAAGGTGACGAACGTTGGGAAAGTGCTAAAACAGGTATCGGTGCAACAGGAGAAGTTCTTATAGAAAACGGAAATGTAAACTACGAATTTGAAGCAGGCGCCCATCCCAGAACTGCAATGGGTATAAAAAAAGACGGCAGTATAATTTTCTATACAATTGACGGAAGACAAAAAGGTTATAGCTATGGTGTTCAACTAAAAACCCTTGCTAATAGAATGGCTGAACTTGGTTGTGTAGATGCCATAAATCTTGACGGTGGCGGTTCCACAAGCTACGTTGTGCAACTTCCGGGTGATGAAACCACAACACTTATTAACAAGCCGTCTGACGGTAAATTGCGCAATGTTTCAAACTTTTTCTTTTTAAAAAATAATCAGGAGCCAACAGGTATACTAGATAAAATAACGCTGTATCCTCTTACTTCCTACGTCTTGGTTGGTAATTCTGTTCAGGTAACCGCCAAAGGTTCTGACACTGCATCATATCCTGTTAAACTAACGAATGTATCATATTCATTACAAAAAAATTCAGACAATACAATATCTGAAAAAGGTTACTTTACAGCCAATGAAGACGGCACAGCAACTGTTTATGCAAAATCAAAGAACATAACCGGAAGTACAAATATTGTTTGTGTTGAAAAACCGGACATTAAAGTAATGAAATCAAACGGTACACTTATAGATAACCTAACAATAAACCGCGAAAATTCTATTACGTTAAAAGCTGAAGCATATAAAGGTTATAACAAGCTTATTGCATCGGATAAAAGTTTTGAATGGTCATGCGATGAGATTATAGGTACAATCACAGATAACGGTGTATTTACCGCTACTGACAGCATTACAGATGTAAGTGGAAACATCTATGTAACAGCAGGAAAAACAACTGTTAAAATACCCGTAAATGTAAAAGGACTGAACATTGTTTATAATACAATTGATATCACAGTTGAAGACAACCTGTTGAATGTTGATCTGAATATAAACAGTGGATTACCAGTATATAAAGATAAAATCATAATAAAGGCAGACGGAAAGAAAATTGATTTTGATTATAAAGATGGGGTTGCAACTGCAATACTTGACAAAACAGCAAATAAAGTAACTGTATTTGCAACCAATTCCGAAGGGTTCACCTCCTTCGAAACAAAAGTGATTGCAGAAACCGAATTTGAAAATCCATTTACAGATACAAGCGAACATTGGGCAAAAAATGTTTTATCGTATATGTATTCTGCAAAAATAGTTAATGGAGAAATTATTGATAACGGTTTAAAATTTAATCCGGGAAAATCAATGACTCGTTCAGAATTTGCGGTTATGACAACGAATTATCTTGGAATTGATGTTACAGAATATTCAGATGTAGAGCTACCATATGCAGATGTCAACAAAATACCTCAATGGGCATTGAACAGCTTTAAAGCACTATATTCACTGGAAATAGTTAAAGGTAGTGAGAACAACGGCGAGCTTTTTGCAAATTCAACTGATAGTATAACAAGAGCCGAAACTGCAACAATAATTTCAAGAACATTGCCAGCTGGTCTTAAAAAGGCTGAAATTACAGCTTCAGACAAAGATGATATCAAAGAATGGTTTACTGAAGGTTTTGAAATTTTGATTAATCTTGGCGCAATTAATGGCTATGAAGACGGAACAATACTTCCAAACAATAATGTTACAAAAGCCGAAGCGGCAAAAATACTTTATTCTATACTATAAAATAAAACCCTGTATTTAAAATACAGGGTTTTAAATTTATTTACCTAAAATTTCTTTTACTTTTGCAACAATATGTTTGTCTGTAAGACCATACATATCCAAAAGTTCATAAGGTTTACCTGACTGACCAAATACATCCTTAACACCCATACGAGTCATCTTGCAAGGATATTCTTCAGCCAATACTTCAGCAACCGCACCGCCAAGACCACCGATAACTGAATGTTCTTCAACAGTAACAATATGTCCTGTTTCCTTTGCTGCCTTTACAATAATATCTTTATCAATAGGCTTTATTGTATGGATATTTATAAGTCTTGCATTAATTCCTTCAGCCTTTAGTGTTTCAACAGCCTTCATTGATTCCGGTGTCATAAGACCGGTTGCAATAATTGTAATATCATCACCGTCATTAATAAGCTGACCTTTTCCAATTTCAAACTTATATGTTGCTTCATCAAAAATTACAGGAACACCAAGTCTGCCAAGTCTGATATAAACAGGACCATTGTATTCAATAGCCGCTTTAATGGCGCATCTTGTTTCAACAGCATCAGCAGGATTAAGAACAACCATATTAGGCAAAGCACGCATAACAGCCATATCAGCAATAGCCTGATGTGATGCACCGTCTTCACCAACGGACAAACCTGCATGAGTTGCACCTATTTTAACATTGAGATTAGGGTAGCAAATTGAGTTTCTAATCTGTTCAAATGCACGACCGGATGCAAATACAGCAAATGTAGAAGCAAAAACTGTTTTGCCTGTTGTAGCAATACCTGCTGCAGTAGTCATCATATTACCTTCTGCAATACCGCAGTTAATAAATCTTTCAGGAAATTTCTTTGCAAAAACTCCTGTTTTGGTTGAACCGGAAAGATCGGCATCCATAACAACCATATCATATGTATCACCAAATTCAGCTAAAGCTTTGCCGTAAGCTTCTCTTGTAGCAATTATATCAGCCATTACATTTTACCTCCCAATTCTTCTAACTTTTTATCAAGCTCTGCAATAGCCTGATCACGTTGTTCATCATTAGGAGCAACACCGTGCCAGCTTGCAAGATTTTCCATAAAGGATACATCTTTACCCTTTATACTTTTTGCAACCAATACAGTTGGTTTACCTTTACATTCTTTAGCCTTGTTAAAGCCGTCTCTCAATGAGTCAAAATCGTGTGCATCAACTAAAATTACATTCCAACCGAAAGCAGCAAATTTTTCATCTATTGGAAGTGATGACATAACATCTTCAATTTTACCGTCTATCTGTAAACCGTTCCAGTCAACAACAGCACAAAGGTTATCAAGCTTATAATGAGCAGCAAACATTGCAGCTTCCCATACCTGTCCTTCTTCTAATTCACCGTCACCCAAAACGGTATAAACACGGTAATCATCACCATTAAGTTTAGCAGCCAAAGCCATACCGTTTGCAGCGGAGATACCCTGACCAAGTGAACCTGTAGACATATCTACCCCCGGTGTATCCTTAAGGCTTGGATGTCCCTGAAGGTAACTTCCTGTATGTCTGAATGTTGTAATGTCCTCAACAGGGAAAAAACCTTTTTCAGCCAATGCACCGTAAAGTGCAGGTGAACAGTGTCCCTTAGAAAGAACAAATCTGTCTCTCTTGTCCCATTTAGGATTTTTAGGATCAACATTCATTTGTTCGAAGTACAGCTCTGTAATAATATCAGACATAGAAAGTGAACCGCCCGGATGACCTGCTTTTGCAGAGTGTACCGCATTAATAACGTGATGTCTGATTTTACATGCAATAATTTCTAAATCTCTGTTATTCATAATTTTCGCAATATAAAATTGCTACCCTCCCTTTGTATATTTTTAATATTATTCATTATATCATATAAAAAATATTATTTCAATATTTTAGAAAATAATTGTTAGAATATGTCAGTTATTAAAAACCTTTTCCCAAAACTTCTCTTGCATCTGTGATAAGAACAAAAGAATCACTGTCTGCATTTTTTATAATATCTTTTAATTTTGGTATTTCTTTTTCCTTAATTGTACATATAATAACTTTTTTAAAAGTTTTTGTATAAGTTCCCTCTCCGTTTAAAAATGTAGCTCCTCTATCCAGCTCTGTATTTATCAAACGTGCAATTTCTTCGTATTTATCAGAAATAATTATTGCAAGTTTGGCAAAATTAAAGCCTTCCAATATCATATCAAGCACATATGCTGTAAGCCAAAGTGAAATTATAGAATATAAACCAATGTTTATATTTTTGTATACATACATAGCAAACAGAATTATAATCAAATCTACAATCAATATAATTTTACCGAGTGCTAAATGTCTGTATTTTAATTTTATTATATTTGCAATTATATCCACTCCGCCGGTTGTGGCATTTGAATAAAAAACCATACCGTAGCCGATACCTGCAATTATACCACCGAAAACAGATGATAAAAGCATATCTTTAGTTAAAGGACCAATATACGAAAACAAATCCGTAAAAAAAGATAATGAAACTGTTGCGTATAAAGTTGCAATACCTAAAGATTTGCCAAACTTAATAATACCACATATAAAAATAGGAACATTTATTAAAATAATCATAAAACCAATAGGAAAAGCAAAAAAATGGTTAATGATAGTTGCAATACCAGATACCCCGCCGGCTATAATATCATTTGATGCTAAAAAACAACTAAGTGAAAAACCTGCAAGTACGCATCCAATAGTTATTTGAATATATTTTTTGAATATTGCAACTGTTTGTTTCAATTAATCACCGACTTTATTCCAAAATTAAGTTCATTATATAGTCCAGGCGGTTTGTATCACCTGTAAGATATATGTACCCAATTAAAGCCTCCAAGCCGGTAGCTGTTCTGTATTCTGCAACAGACGAATGTTTTGGAACACTTGACTTTGTGTTACGTCCGCGTTTAAAAACAGCTATTTCTTTCTCTGTAAGTTCGCTTTCTATTTTTCGAAATGCTACACATTGTGCCTCTGCCTTTACAATCTGTACTGCAGATTTATGAAGTTTATCAACTTGCGTATTTGCTTTTGAAACAAGCATTTTACGAACATAAAGTTCATAGACTGCATCACCCATATAAGCAAGCACCAATGGAGAATACTGTTCTGCTTCTGTCAAAATATCATCTCCGTTCAAGCTTATATTCTTTTCCATTTAACACCGTTTGGTGTATCTTCCAAAACAATACCCTGAGCCTTTAGATTATCTCTTATTTCATCTGCTAAAGCAAAGTTTTTGTTTTTTCTTGCTTCCTGACGTTTTGCAATAAGCTCTTCTATTTCAACATCAATTGATTCCGTTTCTGTGTTTTGGAGAATACCAAGAACTCCACCTAATTCTTTAAGTAAGTTTATACATTCGTCTATATCTTTAACACTCTGAACAGAAGTTGAATTAAATTCAGTATTTATATCTCTTACCAAATCAAACAGTGCAGCTATTGCAAGACCTGTGTTAAGGTCATCATCCATAGCTTCACAAAAGGCTGCCTTATACTTGGATGTCATTTCCTTAACCTTGTTGCTTACTTCACCATCATTTGAATTCTGCTTCAAAAACTCAAGATTATTTACACATGTATAAAGTCTTTCAAGACCTGTTTTTGCCTGTTCGATAAGGTCTTTAGAAAAATTAATAGGACTTCTGTAATGTGCTGAAAGCATAAAGAAACGGATAACTTCACCATCAAATTCTTTAAGTACATCTCTTACTGTAAAGAAATTACCTAAAGACTTTGACATTTTCTTATTATCAACATTAATATATCCGTTATGCATCCAATATCTTGCAAAAGGCTTGCAGTTAGCACATTCACTCTGTGCGATTTCATTTTCGTGGTGCGGGAAAATCAAATCCTGACCACCACTGTGAATATCTATTGTTTCACCAAGATATTTATTTGCCATAGCGGAACATTCTATGTGCCAGCCTGGTCTTCCCATACCCCATGGACTTTCCCATGCAGGTTCACCCGGTTTTTGTTTTTTCCATAAAGCAAAATCCATTGGGTCTTCTTTACTTTCATTAACATTAATTCTTGCACCTGCTTCAAGCTCGTCAAGCGGTTGGTGTGAAAGCTTGCCGTATTCATTAAATTTCTTTGTTGAAAAATAAACATCACCGTCAACATTGTAAGCATAGCCATTATCTTCGAGTTTCTTAACAATATTGATAATAGAATCTATGTTTTCAGTAGCCTTTGGGTGAACAGATGCACGGCTAATACCCAAAGAATCCGCATCCTTAAAATATTCTTCAATAAATCTTTCACCAAGCTCTTTTACGGTAATACCTTCATCATTTGCCTTGTTAATCATTTTATCATCAATATCTGTAAAATTCTGAACAAATGTAACTTTGTAACCGTTATATTCCAAGTATTTACGCATTGTATCAAAAATTATAAAAGGTCTTGCATTACCTATATGGAAATAGTTGTATACAGTAGGACCGCATGAATACATTTTTACTTCATTAGGTACTAATGGTACAAACTCTTCCTTCTGTCTTGTTAAAGTATTATATATTTTCATTTTCACTCTTCTCCTTTTCTAACTTATCCAACCTTACATTCAGCTTGCAAAGCTCCATAGAAATCGGGTCGGGAATATGAACCTGGTCAAGGTCTGCAACAATATTAATTTTAACATTGTCTTTCTTCACAATTCGCCCAGGAACACCCACTACCGTACAGTTATCCGGTACTTCTGACAAAACAACGGCATTAGCCGCAATTTTAGAATTATCTCCAACTTTAAAAGGTCCTAAAACCTTTGCGCCTGAGCCAATAACTACATTGTTTCCAATTGTAGGATGGCGTTTTCCTTTATCTTTACCTGTTCCTCCAAGGGTTACACCCTGATATATAGTACAGTTATCACCTATAACAGTAGTTTCACCAATTACAACGCCCATACCATGGTCAATAAACACACCGTCACCAATAACAGCCCCAGGATGAATTTCAACACCGGTAATTCTTCTGGCACGTTGTGAAATATATCGTGCAATAAAGTACATTTTTTTATTATAAAACCAATGGGCTACTCTGTAATGTCTTATTGCTTTTGCACCTGAATACAAGAAAAAAACTTCCCAAAAGCTTCTCGCAGCAGGATCTCGGTCTAAAACAGCGTTAATATCTCTTCTTATTCTTTTAAACATATATACACCTACTAAATATCATTCAATATAATTATTATGTCTTATATATGCAAAATTACCAGTTAATTTCAAAAACATTATCTGCAGATGCTGTAATATAAGCAAAATTGTCATCACTTAACTCAAGATTAAGATCACCGCCATATAGCTCTGCCAAAACCTTATCATCAACCTTACCCATGTAATTAGCAACAGCAAAAGCTGCAACTGCACCGAAATCACAACCGATAACCTCACCTGAATTTATCTGCCAACATCGTACCTGTATTGTGTTACGGTCTTCAATATTTGCAAATATAACATTCGTATTATTAGGAAATACATTGTGTTTTTCAATAAATGGAGCAATTTTATTTATTTCAATCTCGTTTAATTTTTCTGTATTATCAGTAAATATTACAGTACAGGGGTTTGAATTTATCAAAACACAGCTTGCAATATAATCATCAGCACCAACGGAAACAACCTTTTCAATAAACTCATCACCTGTATAATCAACAGGAATAAGCTGCGGAGTAAATATAGGCTCACCAATGTTTATAATAAGATTATCTCTGTTATCATCCTCTGCCTTTACATACTTTATACCATTATCTGTATCGACAGATATTAAATCCTTATCAATAATTTTGTTGTCCAATGCATATTTAACGGCACATCTTAATATATTTGTATTACAAGGTGATTTAACTCCGTCAGGATTATAAAAATCCAACCTGAAATCTGCATCATTAGAATATAAAATCAATGCTAACCCATCAGCACCTATACCAAAATGTCTGTCACAAACCTTAACAGGTAAGTCTTCATCAATTTCGATTATATCATTAAAACCATTCAATATAAGGAAATCATTTCCGACACATTGCATCTTTGTAAAAATCATATCGCTTATCCTTTCAATACATATGTAACCTATTATATTATTTTATACTATTTTTTACAATTTGACAAGTACTAAACAAAATAAAAACAACCTTTACGTAAAAAAACGCAAAGGTTGTAAATAATTAATAAATTATTCTTCTTGCTGAAACGTATCTTGTTGAATAATAAGAAGAATTTAGACTGTCATACTGTAATGGTGTGCCAGGTTTAACAGCGTGAATAAATGTATCATCGCCAACATAAATACCTGCATGACTTATACCACCGCTTGTGTTAAACAAAACAATATCACCTGCTACAAGATTATCTCTTGAAACCCATATACCATTAGAATTCTGACCTGCAGCAGTTCTGTTAAGTGAATAACCAAAACTACCGTATACATATGATACAAAACCAGAACAATCAAAACCGCCCGGTGCAGAACCACCGTACACATACGGAGTACCTAAAAACTGAGCCGCATAATTAACAATTGTTTCACCTGTTGTACCATATCTGTCAACTGTAAGACCTGAACGGTCAACGTCAACACCTTTTCTTACACTAACATAATCGGATGACATATATCCGGTTACACCATTGTATGTAATCTTATACCAACTACCTTCAGCACCATCTACTGTAACATATGTACCTCTTGGTAAGCAAGCATATATATCGTAACCTGTTCCGGGGCCACTTCTGAAATTTACTCCATTTCCGGTTATTACACCTGGATCCGCATTAACTATAATAACTGTTCCCAAAATCGAAATTGTTAATGCGATTGTGAATTTAATTAGTTTCTTGACTAACTCCACTGAATCACTCCAATCTTTCTCATTTGATTATTTATTACGTGTCCCATTGTACCATATATTGTGGTATATGTCAAGTTAAATTGTAATATTTGTGTAACATTCTTGTAACATTAATAGTTTATTAACAATTAAAATTTACTGATTTTCATATTCATTATATACGTTTCTTTTAGGTATTTTGCGAAGTTTAGCTACTTCTGCAATTGCACTTTTCTTATCCATTCCCTCGGAAATAAGTTGTTCCACATGCTCAACTACAGATGTTATGTAAACCACATTTTTTTCCTCTGCACCTTTTAAAACCAAAACAAATTCTCCACGGGGATTATTGTTAGTGAAATGTTCTATTATCTCGCTGATTTTGCCTCTTAATGTTTCTTCAAACCTTTTAGTTATCTCTCGACTTACTGAAATTTCACGGTCACCCAAAACACTCATAATGTGCTCTAATGTTCTTAAAAGTTTATGTGGTGCTTCGTAAAAAATAATTGTTTCTTTGTAATCCTTTAATTCCGAAAGTCTTTTTTCTCTTTCGGAAGCTTTAGCAGATAAAAATCCTTCAAATAATACTCCTTTAGTTGGTAAACCGGACATTACCAAAGCAGAAACAAATGCTGTTGGACCAGGAATTGTTGTTACTTCTATATTATTTTCAATACACAGCTTTACAATATCCTCACCCGGGTCGCTTATTGCAGGCATACCCGCATCTGTTACAATTGCAATATCCTTTCCCTCAAGCAAAATCTCAAGAAGCTGCTGTCCTTTCGATGCTTTATTATGTTCATGATAACTTGTAACTTTTGTTTTAATATCGAAATGATTTAATAAATTCAAAGTATTTCGTGTATCTTCTGCGGCAATTAAATCAACCTTATTAAGAGTTTCAACCGCCCTGTATGTCATATCATAAAAATTACCTATAGGTGTTCCAACTAAATATAACATTTAAACCTCCAAAAACAGCAATTAAGGAAAGTCGTTTGACTTTCCTTATATTACATATTATTTTACAACAATATTTATCAAACGTTTAGGAATAACAATAACTTTAACAACATTTTTGCCTTCAACTGCTTCTGCAATCTTAGGATCTGCCAAAGCTTTTTCCTTAATATAATCTTCTGATTCATCAGCACCAACAATAAGCTTACATTTAACCTTACCATTAATCTGTGCTACAATTTCTATTTCATCATCAACAGTTTTAGCTTCATCATACTGAGGCCATTGTGTAGCTGACAACACACCATCAAAACCTGCTATCTGCCACATTTCTTCCGTAATATGAGGAGCAACAGGATTTAACAATGTAATAAATGATTTAAATTCAGCTTTATTAATTTTACCAACTTTAGTTACATCGTTAATGAAAGCCATCAATGCAGCGATACCTGTATTAAACTTCATTCTGTTGTAATCTTCAGTAACTTTTTTAATCGTCTTATGAAGTGCAGATTCGAGTTCTTTTGAATATTCATCACCATCAACAAGTATATTCTGCAGATTCCACACTCTTTCAAGGAATTTATAGCAACCTTTAACGCCGTTCATAGACCATGGTGTAGCCTGATCAAATGCACCTATAAACATTTCGTATGTTCTGAATGTATCTGCTCCATATTCGTTTACAACATCATCAGGATTAATTACGTTACCTCTTGATTTTGACATTTTTTCACCGTTTTCACCAAGAATCATACCGTGTGATGTTCTCTTCTGATATGGTTCCTTTGTAGGAACAGCACCAATATCATAAAGAAATTTGTGCCAGAATCTTGAATACAACAAATGAAGTGTTGTATGTTCCATACCGCCATTGTACCAGTCAATAGGCAACCAATATTTGAGTTCTTCCATTCCTGCAAGGAAATCATTATTGTTAGGGTCAATATATAGAAAGAAATACCATGATGAACCTCCCCACTGAGGCATTGTATCAGTTTCTCTTTCAGCTTTTCCACCACATTTAGGACAAGTTGTTTCAACCCATTCTCTGATTTTAATAAGTGGTGATTCACCTGATTCACCAGGTTCAAAATTTTCAGTATCAGGCAACTGTAGTGGTAGTTCACTTTCAGGAATTGCAACCCATCCGCACTTAGGGCAGTTAACCAAAGGAATTGGTTCACCCCAATAACGCTGACGTGAAAATACCCAGTCACGAAGTTTATAGTTAACCTTACGTGTACCGATACCTTCTTTTTCAAGATAATCTATAATAGCCTTTTTGGCTTCAGATACCTGCATACCTGTAAGGAAACCCGAATTTACCATTACACCTGTTTCTACATCAGTAAATGCTTCTTTTTGTACATCTTCGCCACCACCAACAACTTCAATGATAGGCATATTGAATTTTTTTGCAAATTCCCAGTCACGAGTGTCATGAGCAGGTACAGCCATAATTGCACCTGTACCGTATGTTACAAGTACATAGTCAGAAATCCAGATTGGAATTTCGGCATTATTTACAGGATCAATAGCCTTAAGACCTTTAAGCATAACCCCTGTCTTATTTTTATCAAGCTCTGCTCTTTCAAAGTCACTCTTTTTAGACGCTTCAAGTTTATAAGCTTCAACCTCGTCATAATTTTCAATAATATCCTTGTATTTTTCAACGTAAGGATGTTCAGGTGCAAGTACCATATATGTAGCACCGAAAAGTGTATCAGGACGTGTTGTATAAACTCTGATTTTATCGTCTGTATCTTTTATTTTAAAATCTACCTCAGCACCTTCACTTCTGCCAATCCAATTTGTCTGCTGAACTTTAACTCTTTCAATATAATCAAGGTCTTCAAGGTCATCGATTAGGCGCTGTGCATACTCAGTAATTTTAAGCATCCACTGGCTTTTTTCTTTTTGTACAACTTCGCTTCCGCAACGTTCACAAACACCGTTTACAACTTCTTCGTTAGCAAGACCAACCTTACAACCTGTACAGAAGTTTATTGGCATTTTTGTTTTATATGCAAGACCTTTTTCAAAAAGCTTAAGGAAAATCCACTGAGTCCATTTATAGTAGTTAGGGTCAGTTGTATTAACTTCTCTTGACCAGTCAAAACCAAAACCCAACATTTTTAGCTGTCTTTTGAAGTTTTCTATATTATTTTTTGTAACAATTGCAGGATGAATATTGTTCTTTATAGCAAAATTTTCTGTAGGTAAGCCAAACGCATCCCACCCCATAGGGAACAATACATTATAACCTTCAAGACGTTTTTTACGAGTGATAATATCTATTGCTGTATAACCTCTTGGGTGACCAACATGTAAACCGTGTCCTGAAGGATATGGAAATTCTACAAGACCGTAAAATTTAGGCTTTGTTTTATCTGTATTTGAAACTTCAAATGTCTTGTTATCATCCCAATACTGCTGCCACTTGTTTTCTATTGATTTAAAATCATATTTGCTCATATATAAGACCTCCAATTAATCCAAAAATTCGCTGATATCCACTTCTTTACCATCTGACCACAAGTGTTCAAGATTATAAAATTCTCTTGTTTCACCGCAGAAAATATGCACAATAACATCTTTATAATCAAGCAAAATCCATTCAGCTGAGCCATAACCTTCCTTATGGTAACCAACTTCGTGCTCAATATCACTGCCAAGCTGAAATTCAACTTCATCAGCAAGTGCTTTAACCTGTGTAGTTGATGAGCCTGTGCAGACTACAAAATAATCAGCAATCTGACTTAAGTCCCGGATATCAATAACTTCTACTTTAATAGCTTTTTTATCATCAAGAGCCTTAACTATTTTCTTCACTAATTCTTTACTCATACATTTACCCCTTTTGCAATTAAGTAATTTCTTGCATTTATAGTTTCACTATGTAGCATTTTGCCTGCATTTAACTGCTTATTGATATTATAGTTCAAAATCTTAAGCATTGCCAAATCAATATTTTCATAGGCAAGTCTTCTCATTTCGTCAATAATATCATAATTTCTGTTTGGTTCTATAACATCTGCAATGAAAATTATTTTTTCAAAAAGTGTCATATCTGCTTTTCCTGTTGTGTGCCAATATATTGCATTAAAAATTTCTTCATCAACTATGCCAAAAATTTTCTTTGCATAATATGCTCCTAAAGGTGCATGAATCAGTTTATACTCTCTTTGGGTAACAAAATCCAATTCACATCCTAATTCATCACAAAGTCTCATCATTTCTTCAACAGACAGATTTTTTACACAATCATGCATTAAACCTGCAAGCTCTGCCTTTTTCACATCCAGACCGTAATGTTTCGCAAGTTCACCCGCTGTTTTTTGTACGCCCTTGCTGTGATTGAAACGAGTTTCTTTTGTCATTTTCTTTATACACTGTTCAATTTCTGTTATATTCACTTATAAATCCTCCGTGTATAATTTATGTTTTATTATATATTCTTCTGTTTTTTCAGGTACTAAACCGTTACATTTGCCTGTAATTTTAATTTGATTACGTATTTCTGATGAAGATACGTCATATTCATCAATGTGACAAATTGTAATTCTGGCACCATATTTCTGACGATAATTTTCTGCAACATTGTCTATATCAGCACCATTCCTGTCAACAACAACAATGTGTAACATCTCAAAAAGTTTTAACGGTTCTTTCCATTGCATAAATGTCACAAGAGAATCAGCACCAATAATATAGTATAAATCATCATTTTTATAAATTGTGTTAATTTGAGACATTGTGTCGATTGCATAACACACTTTATCTGTCTTAATTTCAATGTCAGATACGTCAAACTTATCTTCAACAGCTAATTTAACCATATTGTATCTATGTTCCTTAGATACAAAATCACTATTATTTTTATGGGGAGCAATACCTGTAGGTATAAATATAATTTTATCCAAACAAAGTATTTTCTTTACTTTCTCAGCAACATACAAATGTCCGTTATGAATTGGGTTAAATGAACCACCAAAAATACCAATTTTACTCATTTATATCATCCTTAAGCATATCCGGTCTTTTTAATTTTGTACGCAAAAAAGACTGCTCCTGTCTCCATTTTTCAATATTGGCATGATGCCCGCTAAGTAATACTTCAGGTACTTCACGTCCCATAAAAACAGGAGGTCTTGTATACTGCGGATATTCTAATTTACCATTAAAATGTGATTCTTCTGAAAAACACTCTTCATTAGAAAGCACACCGGGCACCATACGACTTACACAGTCACAAACCACAAGCGCCGGTAATTCTCCGCCTGTCAAAACATAATCTCCAACGGAAAGTTCTTCATCAACAATTTCTTCTATTATTCTTTCGTCAACACCTTCATAATGTCCGCATAAAATAACAATATGTTCTTTTTCAAGATATTCTTTTGCAATTTGCTGATTAAAAACTCTACCCTGTGGTGACATATAAATTACATAAGGTTTTTTGTCGTACTTATCAGCAATATACTTATATGCTCTGTATATAGGCCCCGGTTGCATAACCATACCGTTACCACCACCGTAAGGATAATCATCAACACGGTTATGTTTGTTTTCAGCAAAATCCCTTATATTAGTACAATTTATATTAATAATGCCTGCTTTGCGAGCCCTTCCGATAATACTTTCGTCAAGGACACTTTCCATCATTTCAGGAAATAATGTAAGAATATCAATCGTCATCTTCCATCAATCCTTCCAACATATTTACAGACATCTTCTTGTTTTCAATATCAATTTCTTTAACAACGGAATCTATTGCAGGTATCAAAACATCTTTTCCCTTAGGACGCTTAATAATATAAACATTGTTAGCACCTGTTTCTATCCAGTCAACTATCTCACCAATAAAATTCTCACCATCATAAACCGAAAGCCCAATAATGTCTTTTATATAAAATACACCTTCAGGCAACGGTAGCATTTCGTCCTCATTGGCACATATAACCATATTTTTTAGTTTTACTGCATCTTCAATAGAATCCAAATTCAAAAGCTTAAGTAAAAACAAATTTTTCTGAATCTTTACACTTTCTATTTCATACTCAATATTGTTCACAAAAACTCTGCTTAGATATTCAAAAGTTTCTATGCCGTCGCACCAAGGTTCAACCTTTATATGACCTCTCAGCCCATGAGTATTCACAACTTTACCTATTTCAATCTGTGGCATAAAAGCTCTTTCCTCCCTGAATATAAAATACCAAAATAAGCAGGAAAAGGGTGAGGACAATTCTCACCCTAATACTTATTATAATATATCAACAACAACCTTTTTAGGTGACTGTGTTGTCGCACTGCGGATAACAGTTCTGATAGCCTTGGCAATTCTGCCCTGGCGACCTATTACCTTACCCATATCACCTTCACCAACGCGTAATTCTAGAACAATTATATCTTCTTTTTCTACAACTGTTACATTAACCTCGTCAGGGTTGTCCACTAATGACTTAGCAATTGTTTCTAATAATTCTTTCATTTTAAATCAGCCTTTCTGCCGCCTTGCAATCGGCATTTTAATAGGCTCTATGGAATAAGCAAGGTTATTTAGAGCCTATTTACACACCAATTCTTCAATTACATACCGCTTTCTTTAAGAAGTTTCTTAACGATATCTGTTGGCTGAGCACCATTTTTAATCCACTTCTGAGCTTTTTCTGTATCAATGTTGATTGATGCAGGATCTGTTAGTGGGTTGTAAGTACCGATTTCTTCGATAAATCTGCCATCACGAGGATATCTTGAATCTGCAACTACTACACGGTAGAAAGGAGCTTTCTTTGCACCCATTCTCTTCAAACGAATCTTTACTGCCATTTCTATTTCACCTCCTATAAAGATTGCTTTTACAATTTATGCAAAAGGAAATTTCATTCCCTTTGGACCACCTTTAAACTTCTTCATCATTTTCTTTGCACCTTTACTGTTAAGCTGTTTAAACATTTTCTGCATTTGTTCAAACTGTTTAAGCAAAACATTGACCTGTGCAATATTAGTACCGCTACCCTCAGCAATTCTGCGTTTTCTGCTGGAATTAATAATTGAAGGATTAGCACGCTCTTTTTTAGTCATACTTTTAATAATAGCTTCAACTCTGTCAAGCTTTCTTTCATCAATATCAGCACTTTCCAAAGCTTTAGAATCAACCCCAGGCATCATACCCAAAAGGTTTTTGATTGGCCCCATTTTCTTAACCTGTTGCATCTGATTGAGAAAATCATCAAGGTCAAACTGCTGTTTACGCATTTTTTCCTCAAGTTCTTTTGCCTGTTTTTCATCAAACATCTGCTCGGCTTTTTCGATAAGTGACAAAACATCGCCCATACCAAGAATTCTGGACGCCATTCTATCGGGATAAAAAGGTTCAAAGTCATCAAACTTTTCTCCTGTACAAACAAACTTAATGGGTTTTTGAGTAACACAACGAACAGACAACGCTGCACCACCACGTGCATCACCGTCTAGCTTTGACAGAATTACACCGTCAATTTCAAGCTGTTTATTAAAAGTATCTGCAACCTGTGTTGCATCCTGACCTGTCATTGCATCAACAACAAGCAAGGTTTCGTTAATGTCAATACTATTTTTAATATTACGAAGTTCACCCATAAGTTCTTCATCAATATGAAGACGACCTGCTGTATCTATAATAACAATGTCATTACCATATTTTTTTGCGTGTTCAATAGCTTTTTTTGAAATGTCAACAGGATTTTTATTACCATCAATGGTAAATACCGGAACATCTACTTTTCCGCCGACTACCTGCAACTGCTGAATAGCTGCAGGACGATATAC
Source organism: uncultured Clostridiaceae bacterium (assembly GCA_964573775.1). Lineage (GTDB taxonomy): Bacteria > Bacillota > Clostridia > Monoglobales > Firm-18 > CAZNKU01. The sequence continues at coordinate 101,334 of CAZNKU010000001.1, forward strand.
ATCGCACGCAACAAGAAGCGGTCTTCTTCCCTTGCCTTTAAACATCTTTGCAAGCTTACCGGCAGTTGTAGTTTTGCCGGCACCCTGAAGACCTGTCATCATTATAACTGACGGTGGGTTGTTAGAAAGATTAATTTTGCTGTTTTCAACACCCATCAGGTTTATTAGTTCTTCATTTACTATCTTTACAATCTGTTGACCGGGAGTCAGTGATTCTAAAACATCAGCCCCGCTTGCTCTTTCAGTAACAGTAGATATAAATTCCTTAACAACTTTAAAGTTAACATCAGCTTCCAAGAGAGCAAATTTTATTTCACGCATTCCTTCTTTTAAATCCGATTGCGTAATTTTACCCTTACCACGCAATTTTTTAAACGCATTTTGTAATTTCTCGGTAAGATTATCGAAAGCCATAAAACCACACCTACCTTTCATATCATATTAAATTGCCAATATACAGTAGGCAAGATTGCAATTTAGTCATCTATACCATCAAGTAATGACTTTATATTTCTAATATGTTCCATTACCCACGGTAATGTAGAAGCAGATTCATTTTCCTGCATTTCTGCTATTTCCCTGGAAATGCCCGTAACAGCATTCATAATTTTGTTATGCTTTTCAACCAAATGAAGTTTATCTTCCATATCTATGAGAATATTCTCGGCACGCTTGATGTTGTCACGCACACCTTGTCTTGTAATGTTAAGGTGTTCACTGATTTCAGCAAGAGATAAATCTTCATTATAATACAAATCAACAACTTCTATTTGCTTTTCGGTAAGGATGTTGCGATAAAAATCGAAAAGCATTATTATATCCAAATTCTTACTCATAACAATTTCTCCTTGTAAAGCAAATCACTTTACATATTATACACTAAATATAGTGTTGTGTCAAGACATATTTGTAATTATTTTGTTTTTTTTAAAAATTTAATGTTTATAGTTATTACTGTTCGTTATTTAAAATATTTTCAATATTACTTATATAGTAATCAAGTTCATCCATACTTCTTCCAAAAGCTTCCCAATCTCCGTCGCCGGAATGTTTTTTTGCATTATTATAACTTTCAATCAGGTTATTCAGATAGTTGTTAAGTGAAAGCGGTTGTGTCTGTTCTTCGGTTTGCCCTGAAGAAACGGTATACCCAAACAATTTTTCAAGACATTTATCTATGGTTGTTTCGGATACAACAACATCATTATATGTCATAACAATTCTGGCAATTTGTGGCAATGAACTGCCATCAACACCGGAAGTTATATAAATAGGTTCAACATATAAAAGGTTATTCTCAACCGGAACAACCAACAGGTTTCCCCTTATAACTGAAGATCCGGAACTTTCCCACAGTGATATATCCTTTGAAATATTTGCATCACTGTCTATTCTGTTTTCAATCTGATAAGGTCCGGATATATTTTCTGATTGACTAAAATTATAAACTATCATTTGCCCATAATTTTCACCGGTACACCTTACAGCAACCCAGGAAATCATATTATCTTTATTAGACAATGTATATGGAATCATCAGTACAAGTTCCGTAGTTCCTTGTTCCACACTCATGTAATTATAATACGGTTTAACAGGTTGTGTAACATTTTCTGATGTTTTCTCATTAGCAAATGCCCACACGCCTTTTTTCTGATAAAAATCCGAGGCATTATCAATATGATATTTCTGCATTATAGTTGCCTGAACATTGAAAATATCCATTGGATACCTTATGTGTTCTTTAAGACTTTCAGGAAAATCAGTTTTTTCAAACAAACCAGGATAAATCTTTGCATATGACATTATAATCGGATCACTTTTATCGATAATATAAAATTTAACAGTTCCCTGATATGCATCTATAACCACTTTAACTGAATTCCTGATATAGTTATAATCATCTGTATACTGGGAATACGGATAATATTCCGAAGTTGTATATGCATCTATTATCCACTTCAGACTACCGTCATCATCTATAACGATTGTAGGGTCATTATCAAAAGTTAAAAAAGGTGCAATCTTTTCTACTCTTTCAATAATATTTGTATTTAAAAGAATCTTACTATCATTTGTAATCTGATTAGAAATCAACAAGTTAAAATCTGTTTTTTCAACAGAAAAAACCAATCTGTTAAACAAGTTAAGCTTAACACCTGAATTACCATTATAACGGTACCCATCTGTTTGAAGATCGTCACTTTCCCCATCTTTCGTACCAACAATTACATAATCATTTTTGGTTTCACCGTAATATATTCTCGGTTCTTTAACATCCAGTTCCTCATATTGAGAAATAATCGGAATGTCTTTAACAATAAATTCAGGTTGACCAAGTTCGTTAACAGTATTCATTTTATTTATTACAACGCCCATACCATGAGTATATCTCATTTTTGTATTGATATAGGTTTTAGCAGATTCATCAAGCTTTTCCGTATTTATTTCACGAGCCGCAATAGAAACAGCTGTCGGCTGACCATTTAATGAATACGTCACAACATCGGTATCTGAAAATGAATAATATGTTTTCAAACTTTGAAGCTGATTTAAAATATTAACAGTCTGATCAAAATCATTAATTCGTATATTTTCAATCGTACCAAGATTACTTATTATCTTTTCTTCATCAAGATCATGCTTTATTTCATAATCATATTCCAGTACTGCATCAAGATTGTATGCCATCTTTGTTGCATCAATATTGTACTGAAAATAATTTTTTTGAACAGCCATTTCATTTGGTTTAACTACAGTGACATTTACAATATTTGCAATCAATGATACCACAACAAATAATATCGGGTAGACCAATACCGTAACAATTGCTTGTTTAAATTTCTTTTTTAAAACAAACAATGTGGTTACAATAACAACCGCAATTAATACAAATGGTATAATATTATAAAACGGCAGCCAAACCTTTAATGAAGTATAATCGGCACCTACAAAGCCGTTAGCAGAATCAAAAAGAATATCCTCACGAATAAATTTATAAGCTATTGCCTTGATAATAAAAAATATCATTATAAGACATATACCGTGAGTAATTACACCTTTCTCCTTAATAAGCTTTTTCATATTGTAAAAATCAAATTTCCCATAGAAAAAAACATATAAAAAGGCAGTAATAAAGAACATAAAACCACTGAAATAAGAAAACGCATTAGTAATAGAAATATAAAAAGGTCTCTGAAAAATATAATAACCTATGTCATTATGAAATACAGGGTCAGCACTGCCAAAGGAAACACTGTTTAAAAACGGCATTATAGTTTTTGAAACAGCATTTCCTGAAATGACAGAAAAAATCATTGCAATAACTATTCCGGATATTATTGAATAGATTTTTTTATTTAAAACGCCAATACCAGAAAAGTATATATCTATAGCTAATAAATTCTTTTTTACAATGTAAAAGTTAGCATATATCAAAAGTAAAAACATCAACAAAAGCACAATAAACGTCAGTGTATTTACAAAAAAATCAATCCAAAAAACATTTGTATACTGCTCACCTATTTCAAGATACTCAATATATTCAACATATATTCCGCTGAACAATAAAGCAACACATACAAAAACAAAAACAGCTAAAATTGTCCCAATCATAAGGATACGTTTTTTTGTCAAATAAAACACCTCGTATTATAATTATTCAAATAATGCCTTAGCAAAATCACGTGCATTAAAAGGCTGTAGATCATCCATTTTTTCACCGACACCGATAAAACGAACCGGAATTTTTTGTTCTGATTTAATGGCTATCACTATACCACCCTTTGCTGTACCGTCAAGTTTGGTAAGTATAATACCTGTAACATCAGAAACCTCACCGAAATTTTTAGCCTGGCTAAGTGCATTTTGCCCTGTTGTGGCATCCAAAATCAAAAATGACTCTTTTTGTACTTCCGGTAGTTCACGGTCTATTATTTTATGAATTTTAGAAAGCTCTTCCATAAGATTTTTCTTGTTGTGAAGTCTTCCTGCTGTATCGCAAATTAAAACATCTCCACCTCTTGCTTTTGTAGCGGATATAGCATCATATACAACCGATGCAGGGTCACTGCCTTCCTGTTGCTTTATTATATCTACACCAACTCTGTCAGCCCATATCTGAAGCTGGTCTATGGCGGCCGCTCTGAATGTATCTGCAGCAGCAAGTATTACCTTCTTACCCTGTTCTTTATACATGTGAGCAAGCTTTGCAATCGTTGTGGTTTTTCCAACACCATTAACACCTATAACCAAAATTACGGCAGGAGAAGTTTTAATTTCAAAATTATCATCTTCTTCGCTTAAAATATCACCTATAATTTCCTGCAAGGCAGCCTGAATATCAGCAGCTTCAGTAATTTTTTCTTCTCGAGTTTTCTGTCGTAATCTTTCAATAATTTCGCCTGAAGTTTCAAAGCCAACATCAGACATAATAAGAACTTCTTCAAGTTCTTCAAACAGCGCATCATCTACTTTTTTAAAAATAGATATAACATCCATAGTCCTCTCTGCAATCTGATTTCTTGTTTTTGCAAGACCTTGTTTTAATTTATCAAAAAAACCCATATTTATATCCTTTCATTAGCCGAAAGAGAATAATCCGAACCTCGATTTTCAAAGGTGAATTTTCGCTTTCGCTTTGTTAAAATACTCGGCAA
>CAZNKU010000002.1:0-90966 GCA_964573775.1 uncultured Clostridiaceae bacterium
TTATATTTAAAATTGTATATTTTTTCTTCATCAACACTCATATAGGACAGAGACATTATTATTATTAAATCACTTGCGGTAGAACGACTTTTTCGACAGTCTGAAAGGACAGCGGATGCTGTCCTTTTTATTTTAGTGAATAGTTAATAATGAATAGTGAATGCATTCCTTTTAACTATTTATTTATTCTTAAATCATTTCCCAAAAACATTACCAGTTCAAAGTTGCCTATAATTCTTGAAGATATACGCTGAGAATATGTAGGCTGAAGCTGTGTGGGATTTAAGTTTGTGTTTATAATCATATGGCGGTTTTCGTTTGTACGTGAGTTTATAATGTCAAACAGTATACTGTCTGTATACTGTGTTCTGAACTCTGTGCCAAGGTCGTCTATAATCAGCAAATCCGCATTGTGTATATAATCTATTATTCCCTTTGCTTCAGCAGAAGAATCCCTGCCGAATTTATAATCTTCAAATATTGAGAAAAGTCGTGGTGCAGATGTGTAGTAAACATCTTTACCCTTTTTAATAAATTCTCTTGCTATACATTCAGAAGTAAAGGTTTTTCCAAGCCCTGTACTTCCGAAAAACAAAAGCTGTTTTGAAATTGAAGGGTCAAATTCTGAATATTTAAGTGCAATGTTTTTAACATTTCTTGCAATATCTCTTGGTGATGCGTTATATTCTGCAATTATGGTATCGGGATAAAGCATAATATCAAATTTATCAAAGCTGTGCATTTTGTCCGCACTTATGTTGGATTTTTTCTGCATATATTTCTGCAGCTTTTCGTAGTAGCATTCACACCATTTGTTGTTGTAACTGCCCTTATCCTTACATAGTGTACAGTTATATATTTCATCCATAAAGTTTGACGGAATACCTGCTTTGTGAAGAATGTCGTTTTTTTCATTCACAAGTTTTTCTGTATTCCTTTGAAGATTACGTATAATTTCTTCCGGCTGTGCACCAGCACTTAACACGCTTTTGCAGGCTTTAAGTGAAATTGTTGAAAGTTCTTCGTCTATTTCCTTAATTCTCGGAAAGTGATTGTATACCTGTTCTTTGTTATTTTTTTGTGTTGCCTCATTGGTTGCACGTATAAATTCATATTCGCGCATTATATCGTTGTGGATATCGCCTCTGAAACTATCCATTTTTTTCACCCTCCTTTAATCTCGCAAGTTGTTTTTTCAAAGCTTCCAGTTCTAATTTTTTGTAGTCAATGTTGCCTGATGGTTCAAAGTTATTGAACTTTGTAGCCTTTGGTGTAGGAACATTGTTTATCTTTTTGGGGTTGGTTTTATTGTCCTTCCAATTCACTAAAATACCATGTATATAACCTGGGGAATATTTTGTAGTACGTTTTACGCATTCCTCAAATGCACGCATAAGCTCGTCATCTTTTGGCTTTATTTCCCTGCGCCATGTGGTAAAAAGCTGTTTTTCGCTTTTGGTAAGTGCTCTTTCTATACCATACATTCGTTTGATTTTATTATGGTATGTGTCGTCATTTTTCAACTCGGCAATTATTTTTTCCGCCTCTGCATATGTGTTAACACCCTGTTCCAATATTTTTTCTGCGGTGATTTCCATATGTTTAACATCAGGCTTGCTTGTTTTTTTTACATAGTTTGCTATTAAAATTATGGTGGATATATCAAAGTTTGCAATTTTGTACATCCATGCCAATGTACGGCAATTGCCGAGAGTTAGTGTCATACCTAAAATTGATTCCACCGTATCTTTTAAAAATTCAAAATCCTTGTCGGTTTTAAACAGGGCGTTTATTTCTTTCGTAGAGTATTCAGCCTTTGTTTGTATAGGCTTTACTACAGGATTAAATATATTGTAACCTGCATCTGTCCAGTATTTTACGGCACTTTCTACAGTTTCTATGTCAATGCACAGAGCCTCAGATATACAGGACGGCTTGCAGGCATCCGCATTTTTCTTGTGGCGGTAAGCATACAGGTACACCATAGCGTATACCGGCTTTGCCTTCAATATGTAATTGTCAACAAAATCTATGGGTAGCTTGAATTCCTGCATTTCTGTTCTCCGTTTCAAAATTGTTTGTATTAGGGTTTCCATTACAGTTTAACACAAAAATCGTAATGTGTAAATATAAAGTTTTTGGTTGAATTTTATGTCGTAATATGTAATAATATGAGCGGAGGTGCATATATGAATATATTTGCATTGCTTTGTATACTATTCCTTTTTGGGTGTTTTTGCGGAATAGAATTTGCGACAATAAACATTTTGTTTTTAATAATTGCGGTTTGCCTGATATTTGCGATAAAACTTATAATTTTTAAAACAAAAACATATATAAACTTTTGTGTTTTGGCAGTGATAATAGTTTTTTGTATGGGTTCGGCGTTTGGGGCATATCACGAATACCAAACCTTCAGCAAGGTGTATCCGATGTGCGGAATGGACATTACTCTGCATGGCACAGTAACTGATGTTGAAGAAAAGAGCTTTGTGGTTGATACGGATATAGGAAATGTTACAGCGTATAATTACATATACAAAGAGTTAAATAAAGGTGATACCGTAGAAATATCAGGAACCTTTTCGGCATATGAAACGGCACAGTACAACGGAGATTTTGACCGCAGGCATCACTATGCGGTTTATGGAATTGTTGGTTATGTGGAGTGTGACAGCATAACCGTAACAGGGCATATTGAAAAATTTTCGCTGTGGGATATGGGCATTCCGTTGAGAGAAAAAACCAGGAGTACTATCAATGAAACTCAAGCTTCAGAACGAAGCAGGGGTTTTGTTACTGCTTTACTTACAGGGGACAGTGAATATATGGCTGATGATGTGAAGAAGGCTTTTAGCATTACCGGCACTTCGCACGTTACGGCAGTTTCAGGATTACATGTAGGCATTTTTCTTTCATTTTTTATTCTGTTCTCTAAAGGCCTCAGAAAGAATAAGATTGCAAATGCACTTTTAATAATTATACTTGTTGTGATGTACACTTTATTTATAGGGGAGAGAGCATCCGTGTTGCGTGCGGGGATTATGACTGTCTTTGGCTATTGCGTATTTGCAATGCGACGTCGGAGTGATCCGCTGATTAACCTTGTAATAGCGGGGCTTGTTATATGTTTTGTAAATCCGTACTATGTAGTATCACCTGGCTTTCAAATGTCTTTTCTTGCTACGCTCGGACTTGTGATTTTTGCAGAACATTTTGAACATCAAATAGTTGCGGTACCTGTAATAGCCACACTTTTTATGTTGCCTGTCACTTTATACTATTACGGAACATTTTCACTTACTACGGTATTTGCCAATTTGATAGTTGTTTTTCTTATTCCTTTTGTTATTCTTATGGGCTACATAGGTTGTTTTGTACCGTATTTTATGTACATTTCCTTTGCCATTGCAGAATTTGTAATAATTGTTGTAAAATTCTTTGCATCAATGGAGTTTTTACATTTTACGGTTCCAGCAACGGACTTGCGGCAGTTTGTAATGTTTTTCCTGACAATATGCGGAGCATATTTTGCCTTTGCGAAAAAGATGTACAGAAGAATGTTTCTTATGCTTTTTATGGTAGTGGCAATTTATTTGAACGGAATTTTTACTGTTAATAATATTGAAAATTCCGCTACTGTAAAATTTATAAACAGCGGAAATTATAATATGCACCATATAACTACAGAAAATGGAAATGAAATTTTGATAGATTGCGGAAGTGACACCTATGAATATGCCACAAAGTGCGGGATTGGCGGCATTTTTGCGGTTATTATTACGGATACATCAGAAAAACGCTATAGCGGACTTGAAGAGCTTTGTGATGGTGAAAATGTAAAATATATTGTTTTGCCCAATGAACTGAAAGATAAAAATTTTCACCTTGAAAATTGCGAGGTTTTATATTATAATCAAAATGATTATAAATTTCATATAGATAATGTAAATTTCAGATTTTATTCTAAAGACGGAGAAAAAACCTTACTTATACAGATTTATAACAATGTTATAGCAATTCCGCTGGATAAAACCGTGGCAGATATCAAAAACTGTACAGTACTTAGCGTTCCCGATAAATGTAAGGATTGCAACATAGCCTCACATGACGGTAAGGCTCAATATTTTATACATCCTACATACAGGTACGGTTATTATGATAACAGTAACAAATATATAACATCACAGGTGGGGATGGTAAACATTGTTTTTAAGGAAGGCGAAAAACCGGAAATTACCGTACCGTAACGGAGGTGAATGTATTGATAAATGTAACAAAGTTCAAGCAACAGCTTAAACAGGGAGTTTTAAAAAATTTATATTTTTTCTGCGGTGAAGAAAAATACCTTGTAGATATGTATGCAAAAAAAGTTACGGACATTGCTTTGGGTGACGGCCTGAGAGAATTTAATTACAGCTATTATAATGAAGATAATGAAAGTTATGAAAACTTTGTAAATGACGTTGAGGCATATCCCACAATGTCAGAAAAAAAGGTAGTAATTCTTAAAAATACCAGGTTTGTAAAATTAAAGGATTATCAGAAGCCCCTTGCGGAATTATTAAATAACCTTCCCGATTATGCAGTTGTTATTATTATAGAAGATGAGGCATCAAAGCTTAAAAAGGCCGTTACGGATGTTATTAATAAAAAAGGTGAAATTGTTGAGTTTAAAAAACAAGGTGTTGCAGACCTGCGTGCCTGGGTGGCAAGACAGCTTGCGCTAAAAAACAAGAGTATAAATCCTGCTGATGCGGAATATCTTATTAATCTGTGCGAAAGGTCACTTGAAAAGCTTTCAGTGGAGTGCGATAAGCTTTCGTCGGCTGATGAAGACGCTGTAATAACACGTAAACTTATTGATGAGCTTGTAAAGGTTCCTGTGGAGTATAAAATATTTGAAATGTCGGATCATTTACTTTCCGGCAATGCGGAAAGGGCATACGGCATATTAAACGGCTTTAAAATAAGTAAGGAACAGCCTATTGTTATATTTATAACCATATACAAACAGTTTTCCGACCTTTTGATGTTCCGTCTTTTGGGCGAGGAAGGAAAAAATGCGGCAGATTATCTGGCACCTAACAGAAAGTGGCTTGCATCAAAGCTTGCGGCTGAATCAAAGCGTTATTCAAAGGAAAAACTGCGTCTGGGTATGCAACTTTGTGCTGAGTTTGACCGTAAGATAAAAGAGGGTAAAACAGACGGTTTTACAGCTCTTGAATTGATGATGGCAGAATTTTTAAAATAAATTTAAAAAAGTACTTGCATTTTAAAAAAATATGTGTTAAAATATAATGCGGTTTAAAACGGATAGTCCTCTGTATACAAAGAGTATGCATGAATGTCTATGAAGAAAGGAAGATATATGATGAATATCTTGAACGAAATCGGTAAGGAACAGATTCGTACAGACTTACCACAGCTAAACGTTGGTGACACAGTACATGTGCACATCAAGGTAAAAGAAGGTACAAGAGAAAGAATTCAGATGTTTGAAGGTACTATCATTGCTAAGAAGCATGGTGGCATTTCTGAAACTTTCACAGTACGCAGAGTATCATATGGCGTAGGTGTAGAAAAAACATTCCTTGTTAACTCTCCTAACATTGACCATATTGATATCGTTCGTAAGGGTAAAGTTCGTCGTGCTAAACTATACTATCTACGTGATAGAGTTGGTAAGGCAGCAAAGGTTAAAGAAAGACTTTAATACGAATTCAAATTGGCGTAGTTGCAACTTGCTTTGCAACCACGCCTTTTTACTTTTTGTAAATTTTTTAATATTTATATGGTAAAATATGAAAATATGTGATAAAATATTATACAAGGATATTCTATATTCAGAAAGGTAAGGTATATTATGGATAATGAATTTGAAAAAGATAATATAATTGAAAATGAAGCTACAGAGGTTGAGGCTGAAGTAACCGAAACGGATGCAGATGATGAAGAAGTAACTGATAAAGAGGAAAAGAAAAAAAGCATAAAAAGTGAACTTATGGAATGGGCAGTTGCAATTGTTATTGCAGTAGTGGCAGCCTTTGTAATCCGTACATTTTTCTTTACACTTGTGGCGGTAGACGGTAATTCTATGAATAATACACTTCAGAATGGAGAACGCCTGGTTATTTCCAGATTCAATTACACCCCAAAGCAGGGGGATATAATAGTATTTACTCCGGATTTTCATCCGAATACTCCGTTTATAAAACGAGTTATTGCAACAGAGGGACAGACGGTAGATATTGTTTTTGATGCTAACGGAAATAACGGTATAGTTTATGTAGATGGCAAGGAACTTGACGAAGTATATATAAATGCAAAAACATCAGACAACGGTAATGTTAAGTTCCCTATTACTGTACCTGAAGATTGTGTGTTTGTAATGGGTGACAACCGTACTCCCGCCGGAAGCCATGACGGCAGAAGCATAGATGTATCCAGCATTAATGAAAATCCCTCTGCAAGCGATACAAAAACTACGGTGATATATCATAACACCGAAAAGGGCACTATTGAAACTCGTGAAGAGTATATATACTATGGCTGTGTGCACAATGATGATATTATGGGTAAGGCAGTATTCAGATTCTGGCCATTAGACAGCTTTGGCGGATTAAATTAGCCGAAAGAGAGTAACCCTAACTCGCCTTAAACAGCGTAATTTCGGCATCTTTAGGCTTGTCATCTTTGCAAGGCGTCAGCCTTGCTTCATCTTCCGCACCAAAATCTGCTCAAAATTCCATCTGTTTCAGGTCAGGGAATTTTCAAAGAGAGAATTTTTGGTTGCGTAAGGCAAAAACACAGGTAATCCTGACGGATTGCCGAGTATTTTAACAAAACGAAAGCGAAAATTCGCCTTTGAAAATTGGATTCGGATTATTCTCTTTCGGCTAAGGGATGATTTTATGAACATACAGTGGTTTCCCGGCCATATGGCTAAAACCAGAAGACTTATAACTGAAAATTTGAAATTGGTTGATATTGTTGTAGAACTTAAGGATGCCCGCATCCCATATTCTTCAACAAATCCCATTTTAAAGGAAATTCTCGGTAACAAGCCGAGAGTTATTGCACTTAACAAATGTGATATGGCGGATGAAAATGCTTTAAAGGAATGGATTGCATATTACAAAAGTCTTGGCATAACAGCTGTGCCTGTTGACAGCATAAAGGGTACGGGTATAGGTACACTCAAAAATGAAATAAAAAATGTCTTGAAAGATAAAATAAAAAGGGATGTCGAAAAAGGTATGAAGGAACGTGACCCACGAATGATGGTTGTTGGCATTCCGAATGTTGGTAAATCTTCATTTATCAATAAGCTTTCCGGCAGGGCAGGTGCCAAAACAGGTGACCGCCCTGGTGTTACCACTGCAAAACAGTGGATACGCATAAGCGGGGGATATGAGCTTTTGGATACTCCAGGCATTTTGTGGCCTAAGTTTGAGGACGAATTTGTGGGAAGAAACCTTGCTTTTACAGGGGCTATCCGTGATGAGGTTTACGATATTGCCGAGGCGGCATGTGAGCTTTGTACACTTCTGGCACAGAAGGCACCTGATGCACTGTGTGAAAAATACAAATTGACTTCCGTAGAAGGCCTTATGGGACATGAAATTTTGTTTGATATAGGCAAAAAAAGAGGTTGCCTGATTTCAGGCGGCGATGTGGACTATGACCGTGCGGCAAGAATTTTACTTGATGAATTCCGCGCATGCAAGCTTGGTAAAATAGTGCTTGAAACACCGTCGGATGTAGAGGAAAAAGAAATATGAATGATATAGAACGCGTAAATGAAATGTGGGCAATAGAAAATGAAAAAAAGGCTATGGGTTATAAGCTTATAGCGGGTGTAGACGAGGCAGGCAGAGGTCCTCTCGCCGGTCCTGTGTGCGTTGCGTCGGTTATATTGCCCGAGGGTGCATATATTGAAAAAATAAATGATTCTAAAAAGCTTACGGATAAGGTAAAGGATAAGCTTTATGATGAAATAAAGAAAATTGCAGTGGCATACAGCATAGTGCTTATTTCACATGAGGAAATTGACAGACTAAATATTCTTTATGCAACCTTTAAAGGTATGTGTGATGCTGTAAATGAACTTTCCGTAAAACCTGACTTTGTGCTTATAGACGGTAATAAAATAAAGGGTATGGAAATTCCCCACGAATGTGTGGTAAAGGGTGACAGCAAAAGTATTTCCATTGCGGCGGCGTCTATACTTGCAAAGGTTACAAGGGACAGATATATGATAGAGCTTGACGAAAAATATCCCGAATATAATTTTAAAAAACATAAGGGCTACCCAACCAAGGACCATTATGAAGCTTTGAAAAAATACGGGGCATCAGAAGTTCACAGAAAATCCTTCAACTTAAAGCTTGGTGAATAATTGTGGAAAAATATAAAAAGACCTTCGGTAATCTTGGAGAAGATGAGGCGGTTAAATATTTAAAAAAGAATAGGTACATAATATTGGAGAGGAACTTCAATGTTCATGGCGGAGAAATTGACATAATAGCAAAAAGAGGCGATTATGTCATTTTTGTTGAGGTTAAAACACGCAGTAATGACGACTATGGCGGTGGGCTGGAGGCGGTAAACTATACCAAACAGCAAAGAATAATAAAGGCGGCACAGGTTTATATGATGAGTCTGGGAGATGTGCCTGTGCAATTTGACGTTGTGGTTGTAAACGGTTTTATGAAAGGCAAAAAGTTTGTAACAGAAAATATTGAGCATATTGAAAATGCTTTTTGAATCAATTTTGCTTACTTTGGTAATGGATTTTTCAAAAACATAGTGCAAAAACATTATTTTTATGGAAATGTTGAATATTTTTTGAAAAAATTGGATTAAAGTGTTGCATTTTTGAAAAACTTGATGTATTATATATTAAGACAATTATAATTAAGGGGTAAGGACTATGGAATTATCAAGAAAAGCATTACAGGTCAGCGCATCACCTACGCTTGCTATTGATGCAAAATTCAAGGCTATGCAGGCAGACGGTATTGATGTTATCGGCTTCGGCTGCGGCGAACCTGATTTTGATACACCTGACAATATAAAAGCGGCGGCAATTAAGGCTATTGAAGAAGGGCAGACAAAATACACTCCCGCTTCAGGTACTGTAGCTCTTAAAAAGGCTATTTGTGAAAAATTGAAAAGAGATAACGGACTTTCATACACACCTGCAAATATTGTAGTTTCCAACGGTGCTAAGCATTCACTCATGAACGCCTTTGATGCTATTATTAATCCCGGGGATGAAATTATTGTACCTGCACCTTATTGGGTAAGCTATACTGAAATGATTAAAATGGCAGACGGTATTCCTGTTATTATAGAAACAAAGGAAGAAGACGACTTTAAGTTTACTGCACAGCAGTTAAAGGATGCTATTACTCCAAAAACTAAGGCTTTGGTTTTAAACAGCCCAAGTAATCCTACGGGTATGCTTTACAACGAGGCAGAACTTCGCAAAATTGCAGAAATTGCAGTAGAAAAAGACATTTTTGTTGTAGCTGATGAAATTTATGAAAAACTTATCTATGACGGTAAGGAACATATAAGCATTGCATCATTTAATGAAGAAATAAAAGACAGAACAATTATAGTAAACGGTGTTTCAAAAAGTTATGCAATGACAGGTTGGAGAATTGGTTTTACTGCGGCTAATGCCGAGGTAACAAAGGCTATGGCAAATATGCAGAGCCACGCAACATCTAACCCAAGTTCAATTTCTCAGGCAGCTGCATTGGAGGCGTATGTTGGCGAACAGGATACTGTTGAAGAAATGAGAAGGGTTTTTGAGCAAAGACGTAACTACATGGTAGAACGTATCAACAGTATTGAAGGTGTTTCATGCAAAATGCCTGAAGGTGCATTTTATGTAATGATGAACATCAAGAATGTTTTAGGCAGAGAAATCGGTGGTAAGGTTATAAATACATCAGATGATTTCTGCGAAGTATTGCTTGAAAAGAGCCTTGTTGCTCTGGTACCGGGTTCAGGATTTGGTTGTGAGGGTTATGTAAGATGGTCTTATGCCACAAGTATGGAAAATATCGAAATGGGTCTTGACAGACTTGAAGAATTTTTGAAATAAATCAAAATCCTGTGAAATTTTTTCATGGGATTTTTTTGTTATGGACATTTAGTAAATATTATTATATAATAAAAATAAATTTGGACGTTATTATTTCTCATCGTACAAATGACTAACATACAGACCATCGTGCAGTAGGACAGCATGTGCAGGATGTTTCAGGGACAAGATTATTAAAAGATATAGTTAAGGAGAATAATTATGGATGTTAAACAACTTAATGCTATTATTGAAGAAAGAAAAGATGAACTTTTTAAGATACTTTGTGATTTAATAAAGATAAATTCCGAAAATTTCGGTGACCATGGTAATGAGGCAGAGTGTGCAGAATTCATACATAAGCTTTGTCAGGAAATGGGACTTGAAAGTGATTTGTATTCACCTCTTGATCTTGAGGGATTTACGGAATGTGAAGACTATTATCCCGGCAGAAATTTAGAAACAAGGTACAATGTAACTGCACGTTGGAAGGGCACAGAAGACAAGGATGAGCTTATGCTTATGGGACATCATGATACTGTACCAATAGGTGACACGGCAAACTGGAGCTTTGAACCTCTTTTGGGTGAAGTTCGCGACGGAAAGGTTTTGGGAAGAGGTGCCTGTGACGATAAATATGCTCTTGCAACAGTTATATTCCTTATAAAGGTTTTAAAAGAAAATGGCTTTGTGCCAAGAGCAAATCTGATATTTGCATCATATTCCGATGAGGAATTCGGAGGTTCTCACGGAGCTATGGCATCGGTTATGAAATATCCCTGCACACGCATTGTGAATCTTGACGGTCGTGATGGACAAATTTGGCACTGTGCATCAGGTGGCGGTGAAATGTATTTTAAATATCACACTGTAAATACTGTTGACAGTGCAAAGCTTACTGCACAGGTTATACCTGTAATAATGGAGGAAATAGGGAATTTTGCAGATAACAGAAGCACCGAGCTTGAAGCAAACCGTTTTTACAAAGGAACAATTATTCCTTCAACCTCACTTCGGTACCTTGATGTTCATGCAGGCAATAACGGCTTTGATTTAGGTGTAGGAAGTGTAAAATTTGTATTCTATACCGTTAAGACAAAAGAAGAAATTTACAAAGAATTTGAAGAAGTTACAAAGAAAATCAACGAGAGAATAGAGCCTATGGGAGTTGTGGGTGACGGATTTTTCCCCGCCACAAGATTTTTCCATTACGGTTTTTGCGAGCCTGACCATGAAAGCATTAAGGATATGGTTCGGTCTGCAAAGGATGCTGTTGGCAATGATGTGTTGGTATGTGGTTCGTGCCTTTCTGATTTGTCGGTAATTTTAAAATACGGCAACAACAGTGCATACGGTTTTGGTGCAGGACGTGACTTCAGTTTGGCAGGCGGAGCACATCAGCCTGACGAGTTTATTGAATGTGACAGACTTATTAATTTTGCTAAAACTGTAGGAGCTTACTTGATTAACTTTCTTGGGTAGGTAATTTGTTATGACAAAAATTGTTGCAACAGATTTTGACGGAACATTATACAAGCAAAGTAAAATAAGCACGGAAAATATTGAAGGCATCAAAAAATTTCGCAGTGGCGGAAATTTATTTGGCATTGTAACAGGCAGAGATTACAAAAGTCTTAAACAAGTGTTGGATAAGCTGGATTTTTCCGCATATGATTTTTTGATTCTTGGTAACGGTGCGGTATGTTGTAATGAAAAAGATGAATTTTTATTTGAGAATAATGTGGATGCAAAGATGAGGTGGGGAAGTTCCACCCTTGCAAAACAGGTTCGCAGTCGTCTTTTTGAGCTTGATTCTTATTGCGGAATATCTTTTGGCAAGGAAAATTACTTGTTTGGTAAAGATTATTCCAATGGGGGAAGTGACAGTGTATATAACTATCACTCACATAAGCTTATTGAAAGTGTTTCAGAGTTTGGCAGAATGTTCGGGCGGTGCAAAACAAATGAGCTGACCGCAAAGGCTGTTAAAATACTAGCAGATGAATTCGGTGAGGTTTTAAACCCTACACAAAATGGCATATCAATAGACATTCCCGGTGTGGGCATAAATAAGGCAACGGGCATTAGAAAATATGCTGAGTTTATGAAAGTACCTGTTGACAA
Organism: uncultured Clostridiaceae bacterium; assembly: GCA_964573775.1. Lineage (GTDB taxonomy): Bacteria > Bacillota > Clostridia > Monoglobales > Firm-18 > CAZNKU01. The sequence goes on from CAZNKU010000002.1 coordinate 12,224, forward strand.
CATTTGGACAGTTGGCGATAATTTTAATGACATACCTATGTTTGACAGTTTTCACAGTTGCCTTATGAGCGATGGTGAGAAAAAATTAAAAAAACTGGTGGATTTTGTGTGTGACAATGTGTCGGACTATATAGAAGTTGTTTTAAAATACTAAATGAATGGAGAAATAATATGAGAATTGGAATAGATATAGGTGGAACAAATCTTGTTGCAGGGTTGGTTAATGAACGTTACGAGCTTGTTGACAAGGTGGATACTCCTGCAAATGCGTCAAGGCAAGATACTGAAATTGTAGCAGATATTATATCACTTTGCAAAAAACTGATGGATAAAAACAACTTGTCGGAAAGTGATGTTTTGTCAATCGGCATAGGTGTACCAGGTTGTTATGACAATGAAAACGGTATTATTCTTTTTTGTGAAAATATCAACTTTTTAAATACTCCCATTGTCCAAATGATACAGGCGGAAATAAATGTTCCCGTATATCTTGGCAATGATGCGGACTGTGCCGCACTTGGTGAGGCATATGCAGGGGCAACAAAGGATGCAAAAAATTCCGTTATGGTTACAATCGGCACAGGCATAGGCGGAGGAATAATAATCAATAAAAAAATTTATAACGGTTTTAACAGCTGTGGTGGTGAACTTGGACATATTGTAATAAATGTAGGCGGTGAACCATGCGGATGTGGCAGAAAGGGATGCTGGGAGGCTTACGGCTCTGCTACGGCACTTGTGAAACAGACACGCAGGGCAATTACGGAAAATCCCGAAAGTATACTTGCAAAGCTTGCTCAGGGTGACCTTGAAAAGGTTAACGGTAAAACCTCCTTTGATGCTATGCGTGCAGGCTGTCCCGTTGGAACAGCGGTTGTGGAAAAATATGTTGAATACTTTTCAACAGGTGTTACAAATGTTATAAATATATTCCAGCCCGAAATGCTTGTTATAGGCGGTGGTGTTTCAAAAGAGGGAAGTACACTTATAGACATGATTATGAAACATGTTTCAAGAGAAAGATACGGCGAACACAACGGACTTCCAAAAACAACTGTATGCACAGCTCTTTTGGGTAATGATGCAGGTGTTATTGGTGCGGCTTTGCTTGGGGCATAAAACACAATAAAAGTCTTGACAAATTTTAGGATTTTTTGGCATAATTATATGCAGGGATTAGTTTAGTCCCTGCATATTTTTTGAAAAGAAGGCGCATATAAATGAAAAATATGAAAATTCGTTTTCCTATGTATCTGTTGGGACTATTTATAGTAACAATAGGAGTGGCTGTTTCTGTAAAGGCAAATCTGGGTGTTGCCCCTGTAAGCTCTATTCCATATGCAATGACTTGTGTCTGGGGTATAGAAATGGGCAAGGCAACCATTATATTTTACATATTCCTGATACTGTTGCAGGTACTTATATTGCGTAAAAAAGTAAAATTAGCAACCTTTTTACAGCTTGCCATAGGTATAGTTTTCGGTTATTTTACAACCTTCAGCAACTGGTGTATGACATTTTTGCCCGATGTTGAAAGTATGTTTATAAGAATACCTATGATGCTTGTAAGTGTGTTTTTAATAGCCCTTGGACTATTTTTCTACATACCTGCGAATATTTTGCCCATACCGCCTGACGGTACAACTCAGAATATTGCCATGATAACAGGTAAGGAATTTTCTAAAGTAAAAGTTATTTTCGATATTTCATTGGTTGCAGGTGCACTTGTTATCTGCCTTTTAACCATAAAATCATTGGGTAGTGTTGGAATAGGTACTGTTGTAGCAGCAGTTATGGTAGGGACAACTCTTGGATGGATAAACAAGTTTTTCGGAAAATGGCGTGACAATTTATATAACAAATAAAAAACCTCGGTTTTCACCGAGGCATTTTTTATTTTATTTGCTTTCAACCGAACAGTTACAACAACTGCCGTTGCAATTAACGCTTTTTTTAGATGCACAGGTTTTACCTGAGGGACAGCCTATACATTTAACGCCTTTTTTCTTCTGGCGTATAATATATGTAAGTGCAAGTCCTAAAATAACCAATATAATAATTATGGCAATTATATCTTTCATACTATATCATCCTTATGCTTTTGTTTTTGCTTTTAAAGCATATTCTTCATTGATATTTTTGTTTGCTTTTACTATAAGTGCAATTACAATACCGATCATTGCCGCAACTGCAATAAGTCCGGGAACAAAGCCTGAACCAAGCTTGTGTTCGGTTATAAGTGTGCCAATCTGGTATACAAGGAATGCAACTGTATAACCTGTACCAAGCTGTAATGCAATACCGCCAAACATCCATTTCTTATCCTTGATTTCAGAGTTCATAGCACCGATAGCCGCGAAGCAAGGAGGTGTGAACAAATTGAACATCAGGCAAGCCAATGCTGCTGCGGCTGAAAGTCCAAGCACTCCTGCAACGTCTGCACCTGCACCTTCTACCATAGCAAGCTCTTCTGTATCAATAAAGTTAGAGATTGCATAAACAGATGCCAATGTGCCAACAACATTTTCCTTGGCGATAAAGCCTGTAACAGCGGCTGCTGCCATCTGCCATACACCAAAGCCCAAAGGAATAAGCAAGAATGCAACAGGTGATGCAATTGAAGCTAGAATTGAAGCATTAGGATCTTCAACAGGCTGGAAGTTCCAACCGTATCCCTGCATAATTGTAACTACCGCATTACATACCAAAATGATTGTACCTGCTTTAACTATGTAAGCCCAACCGCGTGAGCACATTGATTTGAATGCTCTTACAACACTTGGTGCCTTGTATTCAGGAAGTTCTATGATAAAGAATGACTTTCTGTTCTTGTAACCTGAAATTTTATTAACAAGCAACGCACCTATGAAAATCAAAATAATACCTACAAAGTACATTGATGTACCTACCCATGGGTTGTCACCAAAGAATGCACCTGCAAAAAGTGCTATAACGGGAAGCTTTGCACCACATGGCATAAAGGGAGTAAGCATTGCTGTTGCACGGCGCTCTCTTTCGTTACGGATAGTACGGCAAGCCATAATACCCGGGATTGCACAACCTGTACCGATTACAAAAGGAATTACCGATTTACCTGAAAGTCCAACCTTTTTGAATATGGGGTCAAGTACAACTGTTGCACGTGCCATATAACCGCAGTCTTCAAGCAATGCAATAAGGAAATACATAACCATTACAAGTGGTAAAAAGCCTACAACCGCACTTACACCGCCAACTATACCGTCAACTACAATTGTCTGCAAAATTGGGCTTGTACCGGTCATCCAGCCGGCAACCAATTCGCCAAAACTGTCAATTACCGGGCAAAGTACTGCCTCTGCAAGCCATGGACCAAGCCATGCCTGAGAAACCCAGAATACAAACCACATTACAACTGCAAAAATAGGAATACCTACCCATTTATTTGTTATAACAGCATCAATTTTGTCCTGTGCGTTTTTCTTGTTTGTGAAAACCTTGCGTGTTTCAACAGATGCTACGATTTTGTTTACGAATTCAAAACGCTTTCTGTCTGCTTCTTCAACCACATTTTTATCATTAAGGTCGATATCGCCCTGAACGTAAGGCGCGCTCTGAGATTTACTTTTACTTTCTACAGCAGCTGCCACAACCTTTTCAAGACCTTCATCACCTGACGAAGTGGAAACTGTTTCGATAACAGGACAACCTAATTTTTCTGACAAAGCTGCAGAATCAATTTTGTTTTCCTTCTTTTTGTTAAGGTCACTTTTGTTAAGAGCAACAACTACCGGAATGCCAAGTTCTAAAAGCTGTGTTGTAAAGAACAAGCTTCGGCTTAGGTTTGTAGCATCAACAATGTTGATGATAACATCCGGATTTTCATTTTTTACATAGCTGCTTGTGATGCTTTCTTCTGATGTAAACGGGGACATTGAGTACGCACCGGGAAGGTCAACTGCAATTAAATCCTCTTTTACGTCACTGAAACTTTTTTTGATAAGAGCTTCTCTCTTATCAACAGTAACACCTGCCCAGTTACCAACACGCTCATTTTTACCTGTAAGTGCGTTGTACATGGTGGTCTTACCGCTGTTTGGATTGCCGGCTAAAGCAATTCTCATAATAAAATCCTCCTTTTGTAACAGACTATATCTGAAACAGTAATTTGTTTTAAGTTAGCGGCGACTAACTGTATATTTAAATATAAGACCGATAAAATCGGCCGTTTATATTTTTAGATTATAATAGCCTCTGCAAGCTGATTATCAATGTTGTATCTGCCGTCTTTTATGGAAACTACACAACCGCTTTTGCGGCGTGAAATAACAGTAATTGCTTCACCGCTGTAGCAACCTAAAGAAAACAGAAATGCGTTAAGATCTTCATCGTCTGTGTCAATATCTTTTATGATATATTCTTTTTCCTCAATAGCTTCGGTTAAGTTCATAATCTGCCTCGATTCCATAAAAAAGTTAGTTTCATTTAACTACCGATAGTTAGTTTAACATAACTAACTCCAATTGTCAATATTTTCTTGCAAAAAAAATTTAAAAAATACACTTGGCTTAACCGTCAAGTGTATTTTTTACTATTTAAAATGTTATTTCATGCTGTTTTCGTAAGCTTCGATCATCTTTTTAACCATCTGACCGCCGATGCTGCCTGCCTGACGAGAAGTCAAGTCACCGTTGTAACCTTCTTTTAGGTTAACACCAACTTCACTTGCAGCTTCCATCTTGAATCTGTTCATAGCCTGCTTTGCTTCAGGTACTACATGTTTGTTGTTAGCCATTTCTACTACATCTCCTTTGCTTTTATAGTTTAACTTTTTTCAAGTTACAGTCATATTTTTTGCAAAGGCGTATTTTATATACTGTTAATTTTTGGACAAATAAAAAATATGATTTTATTATTTTTTTGATATAAAAGTATTGCATTTAATATTTGATTAGAGTATAATTATTATGTATAGATATAGGCACTCGACAGCATTTTTCAAAAAAAGGGATTGGAATGCTGTTTTGGTCGTGCATTAAAAATTAAGTAGGAGATGTTATTTGTGAAGAAAAGGAACATACCTTTTTCGCCTCCGGATATTTCGGATTTAGAAATAGAAATGGTTACCGAAGTTTTAAAAAGTGGTTGGATAACCACAGGACCCAAGACAAAACTTTTTGAAAAAGCCATTACAGAATATTGCGGTACTTCAAAAGCAGTATGTTTAAATTCTGCTACTGCGTGTATGGAAATGGCATTGAGAGTTATGGGAATTGGTGAAGGCGATGAGGTTATAACCAGTGCATATACATATACTGCAAGTGCAAGTGTTATCTGTCATGTGGGTGCAAAGGTTGTTATGGTTGATACTGCAAAGGACAGCTATCAGATGGATTACGGCAAGCTTGCTGATGCAATTACCGAAAAAACAAAAGCAATTATTCCTGTTGATATTGCAGGAGTAATGTGTGATTATGATAAAATATTTGAAATTGTTGAAAACAAAAAACATTTGTTCAACCCAAATAACGATTACCAAAAAGCTTTGGGAAGAGTTATGGTTCTTGCAGATTCTGCGCACGGCTTTGGTGCAGAATATAAGGGCAGAAAAAGCGGTTCGGTTGCAGACTTTACAAGCTTTTCTTTCCACGCGGTTAAAAACCTTACAACAGGTGAAGGTGGGGGTCTTACATGGAATTCAATAGACGGAATAGATGATGATGAGCTTTACAAAAAGTTTATGTTGCTTTCCTTACATGGTCAATCTAAAGATGCCTTGGCTAAAACACAGCTTGGGGCATGGGAATATGATATTGTTGCACCGTACTTTAAGTGTAATATGACAGATATTATGGCTGCAATAGGTCTTGCTCAGCTTGAACGTTATGACGGTATGCTGAAAAAAAGAAAAAGACTTATAAAAATGTATGACAGCGGACTTAAAGACCTTGGTTTTGAAAGTCTTGAACACTATAATGATAATGTTCAGTCCAGCGGACATTTGTATCTTACAAGAATTACAGGTAAAGACAGTGATTTTCGTAATGAGTTTATAATTAAAATGGCAGAACGTGGCATCGCATGTAATGTGCACTACAAACCTCTTCCTATGCATACTGCATATAAAAATCTTGGATTTGACATTAATAATTATCCTAATGCATACAATCAGTTTGCAAACGAGGTTACTCTTCCTCTTAACACTCTTATGGCAGAGGAAGATGTGGAATACATAATAGAAAATATCAAAGAAATAATAGAGGGTTGATTTAATGCTGCTTAAAAAGTTTGAAGACCTTGCACCCGAATTTCAAAATGAAAATGTAAAGAGATATTATGACATTTTAAAAAAGAAAACATTTGCACTTATTTTAAAAAGAACTTTTGATATAATTGCTTCGGCAATTATGCTTGTGATTTTATCGCCTGTCTTTTTGATTCTCGCAATAGCAATTAAGGTTGATTCAAAAGGCCCTGTTTTTTACAGACAGGAGAGAATTACACAGTTTGGAAAAAAATTCAGGATTTTCAAATTCCGCACAATGGTTGCAAATGCAGACAAAATAGGCTCACTTGTTACGGTAAATAATGACAGCCGTATAACAAAGGTTGGCAGTTTTATAAGAAAGTGCAGACTTGACGAAATATGTCAGCTTATTGATATTTTCAGAGGAACAATGTCCTTTGTAGGAACACGACCTGAGGTGAAAAAATATGTGGACGCATATGCTGACGAAATGTATGCAACCTTGCTTATGCCTGCAGGGGTTACTTCACTTGCAAGTATAAAGTATAAGGATGAAGAAAAGCTTCTCTCAGGTGCAGATGATACAGACAGTACATACATAAACCGCATACTTCCTGATAAAATGAAATATAATCTGGAATATCTTGAAAAGTTCGGTTTCTTTTACGACATCAAACTTATGTTTATGACGGTTTTTGCGGTTTTGAAAAAAGAAGAGGAAGAAAAAACGGAGGAAAAAGTAAATGGATAAGTTGGTTTCTATTATCACACCCACATATAATTGCGGAAAGTTTATTGCGCGCACAATAGATTCCGTATTAGCGCAGACATACATAAACTGGGAAATGGTTATTGTGGATGATTGCTCACAAGACGATACAAAAGAGGTTGTCAAAGGGTATATGGAAAAGGACAGCCGTATAAGGTACGAATGCCTTGAAAGTAATTCAGGAGCTGCAGTTGCACGGACACGCGCTATGGAACTGGCAGAAGGACAGTATATGGCTTTTTTAGACAGCGATGATATATGGAAACCCGAAAAGTTGGAAAAACAGTTGCGTTTTATGGAAGATAATAATATTAATTTTTCCTGTACCGAATATGAACAGATTGACGAAGATGACAATAAGTTTGGCAAGGTAATTAAGGTAGTGAAAAAGACTGACTATAACAGGCTTTTGCTTGATTGTCCTGTTGGAAACTCAACAGTTATGTACAATGTTGAAAAAATGGGTAAATTTGAAGTCCCCAATATCAGAAAGAGAAACGATGACGCACTGTGGCTTCAGATGCTCAAAAGAGAAAAATATATAATCGGTATGCCTGAAGTTCTTATGGAATACCGTATACGACAAAATTCAATTTCAAGTAATAAATTTAATCTAATTAAATATCATTGGAAGTTGTATCGTGAAATTGAACATCTTAATGTATTCCGTTCAACATTTCATGTTTGCTGGTGGATTTTTCTAAAAGTTTTTAAAATAAAATAGTGGGGATATAAATCATGAGCAAAGAAAAAGTATTGGTACTTATGGGCGGTATTTCTACAGAAAGAGAAATATCACTAAAAAGCGGAACTGCTGTTGCAAAGGCTTTGCAGGAAGCAGGATATACAGTTGAAACACTTGATATAAATCAGAATAATGTATCTGAAATAGCAAAAATAAAACCTGATGTTTGTTACCTTGCTCTTCACGGCAAGGGCGGAGAGGACGGTTGCATCCAGGGTATGCTTGAATGGATGGGTATTCCATATACAGGTCCCGGAGTTTCGGCAAGTGCAATTTGTATGGATAAGGCACTTACTAAAAAGGTTTTGGTACAAAGTGGTATACCTACACCAAAGTCTTTGGAATATACAAAGGATGAATGTACAGATGTTGAAAAAATCAAAAATGAATTGATAGAAAAATTGGGTATTCCTGTTGTGTTAAAATCACCTTGTCAGGGTTCAAGCATCGGTGTTGTTATCGTACGTGACGAAGCATCTGTTGCAGACGCTATTGAAGAAGTTTTCAAATACGGCGACATTATGCTTGCGGAACAGTTCGTTTGTGGTGTAGAAATTTCCGTTCCTGTTGTAGGCAATGAAAATCCTAAGGTTTTTCCGATTATTGAGATTGTACCTGTCAGCGAATTTTATGATTTTGAATCAAAGTATACACCTGGTATGAGTGAACATATCATACCTGCACGAATCAGCGAAAAAGCTATTGCAAACGTAAATAAGTATGCAAAGGAAGCCTATGAAAAAACAGGTTGCAGAGGAGTTTCGAGAATAGACCTTATTATTGATGAAAATGATAACCCTTATGTTATAGAAATAAACACAATCCCAGGTATGACCGAAACAAGCCTTGTGCCTGATTCCGCAAGATATATAGGAGTAGAATTCCCACAGCTTGTTGACAGAATTGTAAAACTTGCATTGAAAAAGTAGTTTTCATAAAAAGGATTTTAATGTACCAGAGAGGGTTTGATAAAGTGAAAAAAATTTGTGTTATAGGGCATTTTGCTTTTGGTAAAACAATGCTTAACGGTCAAACCGTAAAAACAAAAATTTTATCTGACGAACTTGATAGGATATATGGCTCAGAAAATGTAGGGAAGATAGATACTCATGGTAATAAGCTTAAAATGGCATGGTATGTTTTAAAGGCAATGTTCGGTATGTTTTGTTACAAAAACATAATTATTTTGCCTGCCCATAACGGAGTGCGTGTTTTTGTACCGGTGCTTTCTGCACTTAGAAGAATTTCAAAATGCAAACTTCACTATGCTGTTGTAGGCGGTTGGCTTGCAGATTACATAAAGGATAAGGACAAAGTAAAAAAGAGCCTTTTCAAGTTTGACGGTGTGTATGTGGAAACAACTGCCATGAAAAATGCACTCAATGAAATGGGTTATGGCAATGTATTTGTCATGCCAAACTGCAAAAATTTAAATATCTTAAAAGAGGAAGAGCTTGTTTATAATACTGAAAAACCTTATAAGCTGTGTACCTTTTCTCGTGTTATGAAGGAAAAGGGTATAGAGGATGCCATTAATGCTGTTAAGGCAGTAAATGAAAAATACGGTGAAACAATCTATACGCTTGATATTTATGGACAGGTTGATGCAGGCCAAATAGAATGGTTTGAAAATTTACAAGCCAATTTTCCCGATTATGTAAAATATGGGGGGTTAGTCCCTTTTGATAAAAGTGAGGAAGTGCTGAAAAATTATTTTGCTCTTTTGTTCCCTACCAATTATTACACAGAAGGGATACCGGGAACTATTATAGATGCTTATGCGGCAGGAATTCCCGTAATTTCTGCAAAATGGGAAAATTATAAAGATATTGTTATTGAAAATAACACAGGCTTGTTGTTTGAAATGCAGAACAACGAGGAATTTACAGAAAAACTTACAGAAGTTTGTGGGAATGTTGATAAATTAAATTCCTTGAAAGTAAATTGTCTTAAAGAGTCAGAAAAATATTTGCCGAAAAATGTTTTGGATTTGCTTATTAAAAATTTAAGATAGAGGTGTTTTTGCTATGTGGAATATAAAAACCAGAATATGGTATATATTATATAAAATATCTGCGGCAAGCTTACCCGAAAGTCGTCACTTTGGGTTTGCAAAAAAGGCTCGTGGTTTTTACGCTCGCAAGATAGCCGCCTTTGTGGGCAGAAATGTTAATATTGAAAAGAATGCATATTTTACTCCCGGTTTGCGTATAGGTAATAATTCGGGAGTAGGTATCCGTTGTGAAGTCAATGGAGAGGTTACAATTGGCAACGATGTAATGATGGGACCGGAGGTTGTTATTTATACTTCATCTCATGCCCATGACCGAATAGACATACCGATGATCGAACAAGGCTCACAAGAAACCAAGCCTGTAATTATAGGCAATGATGTGTGGATAGGACGGCGCGCCATAATTATGCCCGGTGTAAACATCGGCAACGGATGTATTATAGGTGCCGGTGCAGTTGTTACAAAAGATGTTCCTGATTATTGTATAGTTGGTGGAGTGCCTGCTAAAATAGTTAAAAGGAGACAATAAAAATGAAAAGACTTTTATGTATTGTAAGTAATATGAATGCAGGCGGTGCAGAAACATTTTTAATGAAATTATTTCGTAATATAGACCGAACACAATATATGATGGATTTTTGTGTTAATAGAAAGGACACCTGTTTTTACGAAGAAGAAATATATAAATTGGGTGGTAAAATTTTTGAAATACCCTCAAAATCAGATAATTTAAAAGCTTTCAAAAAAGCACTTTTCAAATTGGTAAAAGAAGAAAAATATGAATATGTTTTAAGAATAACTTCTAATACTGTGGGATTTATGGACTTGAAGATAGCAAAAAAAGCGGGGGCGAAGGTTTGCAGTGCACGTTCCAGCAATTCCAGTGACGGAGGTAGTTTGAAAAGTTTACTTGTACATAAACTTGGGCGTTTGTTATATGGTAAATATGTTGATGTAAAGTTTGCGCCTTCTGACCTTGCCGCTAAATACACTTTCGGCAAAAAGGCTTATGAAAATGGAGTGGCCAAAATTTTGCACAATGCGATTGATTTAGATGTGTTTTCATATAAGGCAGATGGAAGAGACAGAGTTCGTGAAGAATTTAAAATAAATGATAATACCATAGTCGTTGGTCATATGGGCCGTTTTATGACACAGAAAAATCATATGTTTTTATTGGATATTTTTGATGAGTATCATAAAAAGCATAAGAATAGTGTTTTGATGCTTGTCGGCAAAGGGGAACTTGAACAGCAGATTAAGGGAAAAATTGCTGATAAAGGATTGACCGATTCGGTTATATTTACCGGTGTTCGTTCTGATGTACCTGATGTTTTTTCTGCTATGGATGTTTTTGTAATGCCTTCTTTATATGAGGGTATGCCAAATGTTGTTATTGAAGCACAGGCTACAGGTCTTCCGTGCATTATAGCTGATACTATTACCAAGGAAGCAGATATAACAGGATTAGTTAGTTATATGTCTTTACAAACCTCTGCAAAAGAATGGGCAGAGAAAGTTGGTAAATCCATAAATACGGAAAGAGTAGATACAAAAGAGAATTTTATAAAAAATGGCTATGATATTAGAGGCGTTGCTGACGAATTTATCAAATTGGTATTTGGAGAGTGAAATATATGAAGCATATATTATTTGCAATCGGTTCACTTTATGGCGGTGGTGCAGAACGAGTTGTTTCGGTATGGTCAAGCAGACTTGCGAAAAAAGGGTATAAAGTTTCTGTCTTAGTGTATTCCAGAATGGAAAATGAATATCCGATTGACAACAAAGTAGAAGTGTATACTATTGCAAAATCTCAAAAAGAATGTAACGATATGTCTATTTTATCAAGGTTAAGATTGTTCAGGAAAAAGCTAAAAGAAATTAAACCTGATGTCGTTATAAGTTTTTTACCGATTATGCAAATATATGTTAGAATTGCGTGTATCGGACTACATATTCCCAGAATAGAAACAGTCAGAAATAATCCATGGGAAATTGAAAAAGGACTAAATGCAATATACTCTAAACTATGGTTAAATTGTTTTAAAACCTGTAATGCTTTTATAGTACAAACAGGAGACCAGAAACTTTTTTTTGATAAGAAGGTGCAGGATAAAGCTGTAGTTATTCCCAATTCGATAAATGAATCATATTTGCAAAGCCATAAGACAGAATATAATGATAATTCTCATAAAATTATTGCAGCGGGCAGGCTTACTTTACAAAAGAACTATAAAATGATGATTGATGCTGTAAAAACGGCATCACAGAAATATGTGGATATAACCCTTGAAATATATGGTGTTGGAGAGCTTTACGATGAACTTAACGATTACATAAATGAACAGGGTTTATCCGATAAAATAACTCTTATGGGAAGAAGTGACAGTTTGTACAAGCTGTATCCGGAGCGGGATTTGTATTTGATGAGTTCGGACTACGAAGGTATGCCAAATGCTTTGGCTGAGGCTATGGCAGTAGGACTTCCTTGTATTTCGACGGATTGCAAAACCGGACCACGGGATTTGATTGAAAATGGAGAAAATGGGTATTTGGTTGAAGTGGGAAATGCAGGTGTTATGGCAGAAAAAATTGTGGAATTTTTCGAACTTTCTGGCGATGGCCAAAAGATAATTGGTGAGAATGCAAGGAAAAAAATAATTGATTTTTGCAGTGAAAAAAATAGTATGTCAAAGCTAATACAATTAATTGAGGCGATTTAAATATATTGTGAGAGGAGAAGGTAAGTGAATTATTGTATAAAAGAAAAAAATGGGAAAAGCATACTAGAGTCTAAAAATGGCATAAATAATTTTCTTGCCTTTGCAACACTTTTGCTTTTAGTCTTATCCCAAAATAAGGATTGGGGAAGCACTAGCTTTTTGTGGTGGGGTGCAGTAGGGCTATTTATGGTTACGGTTGTTCTTTCAAATAATTTAAAGTTTTATTTGGATGTTGGATATACAACCTGGGTTGTATCGTTTTTACTTATATGCTTTTTTTCATTAATGTGGGCAGTTGACACTACTCCTGTTATAAATTCATTAAAAAATCTATTAGTCCATTTTACTATATTAATATTATTACGTTCTTCAATAAGAACGCGTGAAGATATTGAAACTGTATTTAAAGTTATAGTTTTGTCGGTTGTTATTAATTCTGCTTATCTTCTTTTTATTAGTTCAAGTGTTTTAGAACAGGCAAAAATGGTGGAGAGTGGGGCAGCCAGACTGGGCGAAGAAGGTGCCTGGAATGCCAACGGAATAGGGTTTATGACTTCAAATGCTGTGTTGATTTCCTTGTTTTTTTTCAAAAAAACCAAGAAAAATTATGTGAAGTTAATTAATATTTGTATAATTGTATTGACTTGTGTGGTTACTTTGTTGACCGGATCGCGTACTGCGATTCTAAAAGTTGCTGCAGGTTTAGCATTGTTTACATATTTTAGTTATAATGGTAAACGGTTTAAAGCAGTGTTAATTATTTTGATTCTGTTGATTGTACTATACTGTGTTATGATGTATGTGCCCTTATTTTACTCTATTATCGGTTGGAGAATGGAAGGGTTGTTTGCAATGTTTACAGGTGTAGGTGAAATTGAATCCAGTGCTGATATACGCGATAAATTTATAGGAGATGCAATAGAAAGATGGAAGGAAAGGCCAATTTTAGGTTATGGGCTTGATTGTTACAGAAGGGTTAATACAATAAAACAAAATTATTATTCCCATAATAATTTTGTTGAATTGTTGGCTGATTTAGGTGTGGTAGGATTTATTGCATTCTATATTGCACACATAAAGAATTTGTTTATATTATTCAAATTCAAAAAGGATGATAGTATGAAGTGGTTTTTGATTACAGCTATTATTGTGGTGCTGCTTTCTGACTATGGTACAATTTCATACCATAACCTTTTGACTATGTCATTGATTATGTTGTCTTTCGCATATATTACAATTTGCAAAAGGGAGGAACAAAAATATGATATCGAGAATCAAAGCGATGTATAGAGTATTTAAAGGGCCGTTTAAATGTGCCGTTGAAAATGGGCTTAAGGTCGGGAAGAATGTAAGTTTTGGCGCCAACATTAATTGGGGTTCAGAACCATATCTGATTACAATTAAAGACAATGTAAGGTTATCAAGCAATATTGTGTTTTTAACTCATGATGGAGGTTCACATGCCTTCAGGGATAAGGATATCTATAAGGGTGTAAACAAGTTTGGCAAAATTGTAGTAGAAGAGCATTCATTTATAGGTACTAATGCGATAATTATGCCAAATGTTCGTATAGGTAAACGAAGTGTTGTAGGTGCAGGCGCAGTTGTTACCAAAAGCGTACCTGACGATTGTGTTGTTGCAGGTATTCCTGCAAGAATTATATGTTCTACTTCCGAGTATGCAGATAAAATGAAAAGTATGCAAGCAGATTTGGGATGGGATGCCAAAAACTATATGGCAAATAAAAAGGACTATTTGATTAATAATATTCCAGAACCGCCTGTTGGAAATATTAATAACAAATAACGGAGGAAAAATGAATAGTTTTATAAAAGATTTTATATTTAAATTAAATCAAAGAGGTTATTTAAACTTTTTGTCTGACAAAGCATTTTTGAAATTGATGTTTCGGGTTAGAATGGATAAAAAATTAAACCTAAAAAATCCACAGACGTATAACGAAAAATTACAATGGCTAAAGCTTTATGACAGAAATATTGAATATTCAAAGCTTATTGATAAGTATGAAGTAAAAAAATACGTGGCTGATTTAATTGGTGATGAATATGTAATTAAAACTTTGGGTGTATGGGATAATTTTGATGATATAGATTTTGATAAATTGCCCAAGCAGTTTGTTTTAAAGTGTACTCATGACAGTGGTGGTCTTGTAATTTGTGATGATAAAGAAAAACTTGATATAAATGAAGCTAAGGCAAAAATAGAAAGCTGTTTGAAAAAAGATTATTACAAACACGGACGAGAATGGGTTTATAAAAATGTAAGCCATCGTATAATTGCAGAGGAATATATGAAGGATAGTAAGACCAATGAGTTGCGTGACTATAAATTCTTTGCTTTCGATGGTGAGGTAAAGGCGGTATTTATTGCTACTGACAGGCAGCTTAAGGATGAGGAAACCAAATTCGATTTTTATGATGATAAATTTAATCATTTGCCGTTTACCAATGGACATCCTAATGCAGATGTGCCTCCTGAAAAACCGGAAAATTTTGAAAAGATGAAGGAACTTGCATCAATCCTTTCAAAAGGCTTGCCCCATGCAAGGGTAGATTTCTATGAGGTTGATGGTAAAATTTATTTTGGTGAAATTACCTTTTTCCATTGGAGCGGTATGGTGCCTTTTGAACCTGAAGAGTGGGATTATACTTTTGGTTCATGGATAAAATTACCTGAGAAACGATAACAAGGAGTTGTATTGTATATGAGAGCATTGTTGGGCAAAATATGGCGAAATTTTAATGAAAAGAGAATTTTAAGAAAAGCGCTTAGAAGCAGAGTAAAAAAAATGAAGGACAGGCGTCGCCAGGAAATTGCAAACAAATATATTTTAACTAAAGAACAAGAAAAGCAAATTGATAAGTTATATCTCAGTACATATGGAAAAAAAATCCCCTATGATTGGCATAAGTTTTATTCGGCATATACAAAAAACTTTGATGTAAATTATATTCCTGAATTGATTTTTTTACCAATAATAGAGAAAAAATTCAACAATCAGAAATATGTGTCGGCATTTTCCGATAAAAACTTGTTACCATTTTATGTTAGCGGATTAGAAAATGTAAAAACCCCGAAAATATTTTTATCTTCCGCAAATGGTTTTTATAGAGATGAAAATTATAATTTGATTACCAAGGATCAGGCAATCAATTTGCTTTCAAATCTTCGTTGTTTTGGAAAACCGACTGTTGATTCCAATTCGGGCAATATGTGTGCTGTATATAACTTCGAAAATGGTATAGATATAATTTCCAAAAAGACCGTAGAACAAGTTATTGATAATATGGGAAAGAATTTTTGTTTCCAGGAACTTATTTCTAATTGCGAAAGTGTCAGAAGGTTGCATGAAAATAGCTTGAATACATTTAGAATTACTACTTATTTGTGGAATGATAAGGTTTGGCATGCGCCGATGGTTATGAGAATTGGGCAAGGAAATTCGCTTCTTGATAATGTCCATCAGGGTGGGATGTTTATTGGCGTTTCTGATAGCGGAGAATTAGCCGAATGTGCCTTCACAGAATTCCTGGACAAATTTTATGTTCATCCTGATTCTAAAATAGAATTTAAAGGCTATTGTGTTCCAGAAGCAAAAAAAGCTCTTGAGGCTGTAAAAAAGATTCATCAAAGAATACCACAGATGGGATTAGTGGCATGGGATGTAATTGTAAATGAAAAAGAAGAAGTAGTCGTTATTGAGATGAATGTTTTTGGACAGGGACCCGAAGCATCACAAAAGGCGAATGGTCAAGGACTGTTTGGCGAAAATACGGCAGAAATTTTGACTTGGATAGGAAAATAATTTTATTTTGCCGAGGTGTGTTTTTGAGTGCTTTATATCCTATATGATTAGGTAGATTATATATTGCCAGGTAAATATTATTGTGTGAGGGGTGTTTTTATGGATTTGGTAACATGTGCAATTACAACACATAAACGCAAACCGGAAATTGTTGAAAGAGCATTGAAGAGTATATTGAATCAAACACATAAAAATATTGAGGTTTTTATTGTTGATGACAGTCCTGCTGATTGGGAATACCGCAGTGAAGTGAAAAATATGGTTGAATCATATTCGGAGCATAATGTTATGTATATCGCTCACGAAGAATGCATGGGAGCATGTGTAGCAAGAAATACAGCCCTTGAAAATGCCAAAGGTGTATACATAGGTTACCTTGATGACGATGATGAATGGTGTCCGGACAAGATAGAAAAACAATTGCAAGGATTCACTAATAAAAATATAGCTCTTGTATATTGTGATCATAAAATTATATACGATGGAACAGATAGGGTGAAAAATATAGTATCTGAAAAGCACTCCGGCTATGTGTTTGATAAATTGTTTTTCAGTAATTTCATAGGTTCTACATCTTTTCCCTTGATAAAAACAAAATGTTTAAAAGAAATTGGCGGATTTGATCCACTTATGCCTGCAGCACAGGATTATGATGTGTGGATTAGAATTGCAGAGAAATATGAAGTTAATTATGTGTCAGCGGAACTTGTTGTGTATCATGCTCACGAGGGAGAACAAATTACTAAAAATCCAGCTAAAAAAAACAATGGATTAAAGAGGATTATGGAAAAGCATAAAGATTACTTAAATGCTAACAAAGAGGCTTATTGGGTGCGTTATATGAAGCTGATTCTTTCACACATGAATGCAAAACAATATTCTGAAGCATTAAGATGTTGGAGAAAGGCTGCTTTTAAGTGTCCGCTAAAAATTACAGAAAATTTACATTATTTGTATTTAATATTTGCAAAGATGTTTGTTAGTATAAGAGATAGAAAAAAATAAATCTTTTGGGATTGATGGGAGAAAGAAATATGAAAAAGTATATTCTGGTTACCGGCGGAGAACTCCGAAATAAAGGAGCTCAGGCAATGACATTTATTACAGTTGACCAAATTGCAAAGAAATTTCCTGAATACCGTGTTGTTTTATTGGACGGCTACGATTATAGTGAGGGACTAACGAAAAATTTAAAGTTTCAATTTACAAAATTAGCAAGAATACGATATATGCTTAATTGCTTAAAACCTTGGAAAAATCCATTTCCAAAAAAATATGAAGTTTCTGAAATTTTTAATAATTTGGCAGGGGTTGTGGATATAAGCGGATACAGACTTGGGTCAAATTGGCCTGATCATACTGTTAAGTCATACATACGAACCATTTTTTTTGCCAAACATCTTGGCGTACCGGTATATTTGATGCCGCAATCTTTCGGACCGTTTGAATTTAAGGGAAAAAACAAGTTTATACTTAATACTTTAATAAAGAGATATCTTAAATATCCAAAGGTTATAATGGCAAGAGAAACCGAAGGGTATAATTGGCTTTGTGAAAAGTATAAACTTAAAAATGTAGTTAAAACCCCTGACCTTGTACTGCAGAACACAGGTATTGATTTAGCCAATATTTTTCATAAAGTTCCCGAAACATTTAAACTTTCCGTACGTGAAAACAGTGTTGCCATAATTCCAAACAGTAAAAATAATAAATTTGGAAATAAAGAAGAAATAATGATTTTGTATAAAAATATTATAGATATGCTTTTGGAAAAAGGGAAGTATGTATATCTTTTGTATCATGCAAAAGAAGATTTGTCCATTTGCAGAGAAATGAAAGAATTGTATACGGAAAATGAAAATGTAATTCTCGTAGAGCAGGAGTTGGGATGTATAGAATACGGTGATTGTGTTGGTAAGTTTGATTATATTATAGGCTCCAGATATCATTCCATAGTTCATGCATACAAGGAATATACACCTGCAATAGTTTTTGGATGGGCAACCAAGTACAGAGAACTTGCAGAAATGTTCGGACAGGAAGGTTATTGCTTTGATGTACGAAATTCTATGAATACAGAAAATATATTGAATAAAATTGAAATTATGTGTAATCTTTTTGATGAAGAATCTCAAAAAATCAAAAAAGTTATGAATGAGGTTCAAAGCAGTAATGTATATGATTATTTAGAATTTTAGAGGTGTAAAATGAGCGAAAGTAGAACTAAAAATGCTTCAAGGAATATAATTTTCGGTTTTGCTAACAGGTTTGTGGTACTTTGTCTTCCCTTTGTTACGAGAACAATCATCTTGTATTTGCTTGGTTCGGAATATTTAGGCATAGGCACATTATTTTCATCTGTACTTAGTTTTCTTAATCTTGCAGAATTGGGTTTAGGCAGTGCAATAGTTTATTCTATGTATAAACCGATTGCAGAAAATGATGTTGTCAAAATTGGAGCACTATTGAATTTTTACAAAAAGTTGTACAGGCTTATCGGTATAGTTATTTTAGCAGTTGGGTCCATGTTGGTGCCATTTATACCATATTTAATGAAGGGCGGAGCACCGCAAAATCTTAATCCATACTTGCTTTATTATTTATACCTTATAAATTCCGTTATAAGTTATTTCTTTGCAGGATATAAACAGAGTCTTTTGACATCCCATCAAAGAAGTGACATTATTAGTAATATTTCGACGCTTATAAGTATATTTATACAGATAGGACAGATTGTTCTTTTGTGTGTAACAAGGAGTTTGTATACATACGCAATCGTTCCGATTTGCGGAACAATTCTTACAAATATATGTATAGCTATTATTACAAAAAGAAAGTATCCTGACATAAAATGCGAAGGGGATATTTCATCAGATATCAAGAATGAAATTAAGACTAAAATAGGTGGTTTGTTTGGAACAAAGCTTAACAGTATTGTTGTTCACTCTGCAGACACTTTGATTATTTCAGCATTTCTGGGTCTTAGTATGACAGCAAAATACGGAAACTATTACTATATTATGAATGCAATATGCGGTTTTATTATGGTATTTTATTCATCAATGACGGCAGGTATAGGTAACAAACTTGTGGTTGATTCCATAGAGGAAAACTATAAATTCTTTAAAAATATGAATTTTATCAATGCATGGCTTGTTGGTTGGTGCAGTATTTGTCTGCTGTGCCTGTATGAACCGTTTATGGAGCTTTGGGTCGGAGACAGTATGAAACTGGGCATTGTATTTGTAATACTTATGGTTGTATATTTTTACATATATATGATTCAAAGAAATATGCTAACATTTAAAGATGCAGCAGGACTTTGGAATAAGGATTGGATGAGGCCTTATATTTCCATGTCTTTGAATGTTGTTTCTAATTTGGTTCTGGTAAGGTTTATTGGCATTTATGGAATAGTTGTTTCAACGATTCTGGCATTTTTAATATCTGTTCCGTGGGTAACCAGTGTGTTGTTTAAGAATCTGTTTAAGATGTCACCCGCAAAAAATCTTTTTGCAATCTTTAAATATTCTATATTTACTATTGCTATTGCATGTGTTACATATTTTATTTGCGGATTGTGTATGGAAGGGTTTATAGGTTTGATACAGCGTGCAATAATCTGCTGTGTTGTGCCTAATATATTTTTTATATTGTTTTTCTTTAAGACTGCAGAGTTTGCTTATTTAAAGGATTTTATTCTTAAGAAGGTACTTAAACATTAAAACAATATGATGGGAGTAGGTAATATGAGGATAAAAGAAAAAATCAAGACAGTGGCAAACATGATTGTCAGGAAAAGTTCTTATAAGGATTTATTTAATAATTATCAAAAAAGATATGTAAAAAACACTTTTGGTAATGGTGTATATGTTAATTACAGTCAATATGAAGCTGTTATTACCAAAATGTATCATACAGTTGAAAAGGGTTTGTCCTATGTTGATTACAGAGCAGGTTTTGGGGAAAAGGCGATTTTTGAATTGGTTGATACTATGGAAAAGTATAGCCGTAATTATGATGTTAATGCTTTCTTTTATCAGACTGCACTTTGTACATTATATGAATATATTGAAAAAAACAGAAAATACGGCTACGAAAATAAAGAATTAGAATCAAAAATAAAAAATCTTTCAGGTATGCCAAATGAGGTTGGAGGAATTATTACTTTTAATCCTGAAAATATACCTGCTGATTTTGAAGAATTTGTTATGAGCCGTCACAGCATAAGGGAATTTTCCAATGTGCCTGTGGATGTTGAAAAACTTGTCTCGGCAATTAAACTTTCTCAGCATACTCCCTCAGCATGTAACCGTCAGGGGTGGAAAACAAGAATTGTTGCAGATAAAGACGTCTTAAGAACTATTCTTAATAACCAGAACGGAAACAGGGGATTTGGAGATAAAATTGATAAATTATTGGTTATAACATGTGATTTGTGTTATTTTAATAAAAGCAGAGAAGTGCATCAGGCTTTTATAGATGGAGGTATGTATGCAATGAATATATTGCATAGTTTGCACTATAATAAAATTGCCACAATTCCACTAAGTGCTTCGTTGAATGTAGTTCAGGATGAAAATGTCAGAAAAGCGATAAATATGAAGAATTCGGAAATTTTGATTATGTTTATTGGCGTGGGCAATTATCCAGAAACTTGTCAGACTACAAGATCCGAAAGAAGAAAAGCTGATATTGAAATAATATAACATTGGAGAGATTTTATGAAATGTGTTGAGAGATTTCAAAATACGTATAATAAAGAACCTGACGGTATTGCCTTTTGTCCGTATAGGATTTGTCCAATTGGTGCACATTCCGACCATCAGTACGGCAAAATAACCGGACTTGCCATAGACAAGGGTATTCATATTGCTTATGGACCAAAGAAAAACGGAGTTATAGAGCTTGTTTCAATGCAGTTTAACAAGCGGGCACAGTTTCATGTTGCAAGCATTCCGAAAACTCCTCAAAATGACTGGGCAGATTATTTGCGAGGGGCAGCTTTTGCGTTGGCAAAAAATCATGACCTTGAAGTTGGGCTTTGCGGAGTTATAGAAGGTAGCTTGCCAATTGGCGGTCTTTCATCTTCCGCAGCGGTTATTATTGCATTTTTGTCAGCACTTTGCACAGTAAACAAAATAAAAATATCTAAGCAGGAACTTATTATGACGGCACTTTCTGCGGAAAATAATTACGTTGGTGTATCATGCGGAAAGCTTGACCAGTCATGTGAAGTGTACAGCAAGAAAAAGCATTTGCTTTACCTTGATACAAAGGATGACAGCTACGAGCTTATTCCTCAGAACCCTGATATGAAACCTTATGAAATTGCAGTTTTCTTCAGCGGTGTAGAGCGTTCTCTTGCAGGCTCTGCTTTTAATATGAGGGTTGACGAATGCCGAAGCGCCGCATATGCACTTAAGGCGTATGCCGGTTTGGAATATGGGAAATTCGATGAAACGAACCTTCGCGAAGTGCCATATGAGGTGTATTTGAAATATAAGGAAAGGTTGCCCGAGAACTGGGCAAAACGAGCTGAACATTGGTATACAGAATATATGCGTGTTGAAGTCGGAGTAGAAGCATGGCGAAAGGGAGATATAGAAACATATGGCAAACTTTCCTTTGAAAGCGGAAGAAGTTCCATTGAAAATTGGGAAACAGGCTCGCCTGAACTTAAATCTATATATGAAATAATGCTTGAAACCGATGGTATATACGGAGGGCGTTTCAGTGGTGCAGGCTTTAAAGGTTGCTGTATGGCGCTCATAGACCCTGCATTCAAAAAAGAAATTTCAAAAAATGTTACCGAAAAATATCTTGCAATGTTTCCGCAGTATAAAGATACATTTTCAGTACATTTTTGTAAATCTGCAGATGGTTGCAAAATAAAATAAGGGGATTATAATATGATATGCTTAATATTAGCGGCAGGTTATGCCACAAGACTTTATCCACTAACTGAAAATTTCCCAAAGCCTCTTTTAAAGGTTGGGGAAAAGACAATTCTTGACCACCTTACAGATGACATATATTCCGGTGGCAAGATAGAAGAATTTATTGTTATTTCCAACCACAAGTTTGCACAGCATTTTGAGGATTGGGCAAAAACAAAGGAATATAAAATCACAGTAGTTGATGACGGCACAAGCACTAACGAAACACGCCTTGGAGCAGTCAAGGATATTAAGTTTGCCATTGATAAATTAAATTTAAGTGATGATATGCTGATTATAGCAGGGGATAATGTCCTCGATTTTTCTCTTAATAAATTTGTTGATTATGCAATATCTAAAAATTCAAGTGCTGTAATGAGATATTTTGAGGGTGAAAAGAAAAGATTGCAAAAGTGCGGCGTTTTAGAACTTGATGATGCTGATTTAATTAAAGGTATGGAGGAAAAACCTCAAGAACCAAAATCTAATTGGTGTTGTCCGCCCTTCTATTTCTATAAAAAAGATGATATTTCAAGAATTGGAGAGGCAATATCTGACGGATGCGGTGTAGATGCACCGGGAAGCTTGGTTTCCTGGATGTGTAAAAAATCATCAGTTTATGCTTTTGAAATGCCCGGTTCAAGATATGACATCGGCAACCTTGAAAGTTATGAAAAAGTACAAGAGGAGTATAAAGGAATAACATGCTGATACCTAATGTTGATCTCAATAACAAAACAATAATGGTTACAGGGGCTGCAGGGTTTGTAGGTGCAAATCTTGTTATGGAGCTTTTAAATTCATATGACAATGTTAATATTATCGGTGTAGATAATCTTAATGATTATTACGATGTTTCCATAAAGGAATACCGTCTTTCAGAGATAGAAAAGCTTGTTGTCCAAAAGCCTGAAAGTAACTGGACATTAGTAAGAGGAAGTATCGCAGACAGACAGCTTATGGATAGTATTTTTGAAGAATACAGACCAAATGTAGTTGTAAACCTTGCTGCACAGGCGGGTGTAAGGTATTCTATTACAAATCCTGATGTATACATAGAATCAAACATTATAGGATTTTATAATATTTTAGAAGCCTGCAGAAAGTATCCTGTTGAGCATTTAGTGTATGCTTCAAGCTCATCAGTTTACGGTTCAAACAAAAAAATACCATATTCAACAGACGATAAGGTAGATAACCCTGTTTCACTTTATGCGGCTACCAAAAAGTCTAATGAACTTTTGGCACATTCGTATTCCAAACTTTACAATATTCCGTCAACAGGTTTAAGATTTTTTACTGTATATGGACCTGCGGGCAGACCGGACATGGCTTATTTTGGATTTACAAACAAGCTTTTAAAGGGTGAAACCATACAAATATTTAACTTTGGTAACTGCAAAAGAGATTTCACCTTTGTGGACGATATAGTTGAGGGTGTAAGAAGAGTTATGGAATGTGCACCGGAAAAGGAGGATGGTGAAGATGGTTTACCGTTGCCTCCGTACAGAGTTTACAACATCGGTAATAACAGTCCGGAAAACTTGTTGGACTTTGTAGATATACTTCAACAAGAACTTATCAATGCAGGTGTGTTGCCTGAAGATTATGACTTTGAAGCACACAAAGAACTTGTGCCTATGCAACCCGGAGATGTTCCTGTTACCTACGCAGATACATCAGCACTTGAGCGTGATTTTGGTTTTAAGCCATCCACAAGTTTGCGTGATGGATTGCGTAAATTTGCAGAGTGGTATAAAACGTTTTATAATTGCTAATAAACAAACGCAAGGAAAATCCGATATTTTCCTTGCGTTTTCTCTTATACAGAATTGATTTTAGTATAAACATCTGTTTCGATCTTTGAAATGGATATTTCGTAAGCTGTTTTAGTAATGATATCATCTTCAAGCTTTTTTTGATACTGCCTGCTTTGCATTCTGCCTGTTATCACAATGTTGTCCCCAACCTGTAGTTTTTGGGCAAACTTTGCATTTCTGCCCCATGCAATGCAGGGTATGTAGTCGGATTTGTTGTGAGTTCGGTTTACTGCAAGCAGAATATCTGTTATCTCTCTGCCAAATGGTGTTGTGCGGTAGACAGGCTCTTTGCACAAAAAACCGTTTAATATTATTTCATTCAAATATCTTTCATTTTCGGCTTTTTCCATTGTTTTTGCAAACAGTGTAAGTATAAGTTTGTTTCCTATTTCTGTGTAATTGTTGTAAGATCTGAATTGCCCTATAATTTTTACTCTGTCACCAATTTTATAGTCTTCATCGCATAAAATACGCTCCGATGCTGTTACGGTTATAATGTCTGCACTGTCCGAAAGTCTGGGTATTTTTACTGAAAAAGAATAAAAGCATTCACCGTAGCTTTCGTGACTGAATGTAAATTCACTTTCTAAATTACCCACCACGGCGGCATAATTGTTGTTAAGCAAGCTTTCCACTTGTGTTCACTCTCCGTTCATATCAATAAGTATATTTAATCCTATTCATATAAACAAAGAAAAAGAACTGCAAAATATTTTTTACAGTTCTTAAAAACTTATAATGATCTTACAAATTCCAACATTATATTAATTGATATGTCAGATGCTTTTTTAGCAAATTCCTCAAAGCTCATGTCTGCACTGCCGTCTGCGTTGTCGGAAATAACACGCAAAACTGTAAATTTTACGTTGTTAAGTGTGCATATGTGACCAATGCTACCGCCTTCCATTTCAGCGGCTATGGCACCGAAAAGATTTTTGATTCTGTTACGCTGTGCATCAGAGGCAATAAACTGGTCGCCTGATGCGATTGTACCTTTGAAAATTTTGCTGTCACATGCTTTTTCTGCACATTTTTCAATTATGGCGTTTAGCGTATCATCGCATTTCATTTCGACCTTTTCAACCTGCGGAATGTACCCCGGCTTGTAGCCTAAAGGCGAAATGTCAAAATCGTGCTCACACACATTTTCGGCTATTGCAATATCCATAACCTTCATATGGGGATGAAGTCCCCCTGCAACACCTGAATTCACTATAAAGTCAGGGTTGTATTTTAAAATCATTGTCTGTGCAGTCATTGCAGAGTTTACTTTACCCTCACCGCATTTTGCAACTACTACTTCTTTTCCGAAAAGAGTACCTGTGCAGAATTTAATGCCTGAAATTTCTTCAGTCTTTAAATTTTCAATGTTTTTCTTGATGCCGTCAACTTCGACATCCATTGCCCCTATAATACCTATCATAATTTCAACCTCTTTTATCAGACATTGATACGGAACAGTACTACGTCGCCGTCCTTCATAACATATTCCTTACCTTCGGAACGTACGAGACCTTTTTCCCTTGCCGCAACAAGGTTGCCGCACTCAACAAGGTCATTGTATGCAACAACTTCTGCACGTATAAAGCCTCTTTCAAAGTCTGTGTGTATTTTACCTGCTGCCTGAGGAGCCTTTGTACCGTTTACAATTGTCCATGCTCTTGTTTCAGGCTCACCGCTTGTAAGGTAGCTTATTAGTCCCAAAAGGCTGTAGCTTGCACGTACAAGTCTGTCAAGCCCTGATTCTTCAATGCCAAGTTCTGCAAGATATTCCATTTTTTCTTCATCATCAAGCTGAGAAATTTCTTCTTCAATTCTTGCGGAAACAGGGATAATTTCACAACCCTTGTCCTTTGCAAATTCGCTTAACTTTTTAAAGTTTTCGTTGTCTGCATATGCACCTGAAAGCTCGTCTTCAGCAACATTAGCCGCAAAGATAACAGGTTTTGTTGTAAGGAGAAATACTTCCTTCATCATTTCCTTTTCGTCTTCGGACATATCCATTGTTCTTACAGGGTTACCGCCTTCAAGATGAGCCTTTACTCTTTCAAAGAAATCTGCTTCTGCAAGGAATTTCTTGTCACCGCCCTTGGCGTTTTTCTTTGAACGGTCAATTCTCTTTTCAACAGATTCTACGTCTGCAAATATAAGCTCAAGCTCAATTGTTTCAACGTCACGGATAGAATCTACACTACCGTCAACGTGTACAATGTTTTTATCTTCAAAGCAACGTACAACGTGTACAATTGCATCAACCTCACGAATGTGTGAAAGGAACTTGTTACCAAGACCTTCACCGCGGCTTGCACCCTTTACAAGACCTGCAATGTCAACAAACTCAATTACTGCAGGAACAATTTTTGCAGAATTATGCATTTTTGCAAGTACGTCAAGTCTTTCGTCAGGTACACTTACAATACCTACGTTTGGCTCTATCGTACAGAAGGGATAGTTTGCAGATTCCGCACCTGCCTTTGTTATTGCGTTAAAAAGTGTACTTTTGCCCACATTCGGCAAGCCTACAATTCCTAATTTCATAATAATTCACATCTCCTTATATTTCAAGGGTTTTCAAATTGGCCTGACACCAATTTGACACCATTCTCAAAAGATAATTTTAAATATTTAACATAAGCCTAAGATATTTTATCACATTTTCGATTTAAAATCAACGGTTTTATAAATTTAAAAGTCTTTATTTAAGAAATAAACAGATAAAAATCAAGCGGTTACTGTTTAACCTTCAAAGGCAGACAGCAACCGCTTTTTGTTTCAGAAAAGAGGAGTTATTTTGTATTCTTCCTGTCCACTATT
Organism: uncultured Clostridiaceae bacterium; assembly: GCA_964573775.1. Lineage (GTDB taxonomy): Bacteria > Bacillota > Clostridia > Monoglobales > Firm-18 > CAZNKU01. The sequence goes on from CAZNKU010000002.1 coordinate 39,104, forward strand.
CTGCAAATTATTTTTATTAACTCAACTATAGGAATTATGAGAATTGCAAGACCAAAAGCAATTCCGTATTCCATAAGGTCAAGATGTGCAAGTTCAAATGCTTTTGTAAGGAAATCAACTTCAATAACGAGAGTTGTGAGCACAAGTGACAGAACACCTGCACCCCATAGCCACAAGTTTTGACCCTTCATTTTGAAAATTGAACCGTGGAGTGATCTCATATTGAATGCATGGCATATCTCACAAAGAGAAAGTGTAAGGAAAGCCATAGAGGTACCCAGCATTTCCGCAGAATATGTTCCCTGAGAGATAGCTTCCGCATGATGAAGGTCTGCAAGCCAATATCTTCCCAAAAGATAAGAAACCATAGTAATGATAGTTACAAGCACACCCTGGTAAGCAACTGCGAAACCAAGACCGCCTGAGAAAATACCTTCCTTGCTGTCACGTGGTTTACGATTCATAATGCTTGCTTCGGGCTTTTCCATACCAAGTGCAAGTGCAGGGAAACAGTCTGTAATAAGATTTATCCAAAGCAAATGAACAGGTGCGAAGATTGTAAATCCGAAAAGTGTGGCAAAGAAGATTGTCAGCACTTCTGAAAGATTTGATGCAAGAAGAAACTGTATGGCTTTTCTTATGTTGTCATAAATTCTTCGTCCTTCACCAGCTGCTGAAACAATGGTAGCAAAGTTATCATCGGCAAGAATCATATCAGCTACATTTTTTGTAACATCTGTACCTGTGATACCCATACCTACACCGATATCTGCATTTTTGATTGAAGGGGCATCATTAACGCCATCACCTGTCATAGCGGTAACCTTTCCCTTCTTTTTCCAGGCGTTTACAATTCTCGTTTTATGTTCGGGCTGAACACGGGCATAAACCGAATATTTTTCTACAGCAATATCAAATTCATCGTCAGAAATATCATCAAGATCTGCACCTGTAATAGCATTGGATGCATCTGTAATAATGCCAAGCTGCATTGCGATAGCAACTGCGGTGTCTTTATGGTCACCTGTAATCATTATGGGGCGGATGCCGGCGTTTCTACACTCGTCAATTGCAGGCTTAACTTCAGGGCGTACAGGGTCAATCATGCCGACAAGACCTATAAAGCAAAGTTCACATTCGACATTTTGCGAGTCATACACTGAAGGTTCGGCAGAAAGGTCCTTCTTGGCTGCTGCAAGAACACGAAGTGCGCGGTCAGCCATTTCCTTGTTTGCGTCAAGTATGTTTTTGCGGATTTCGTCTGTGATTTCTACAACATTACCGTCAATAAGTGCTTTTGTGCATCTCTTTAAAAGCTCGTCAGGGGCACCCTTTGTAAACTGAATAAGAGAACCGTCAGCAGTCTTGTGAATGGTTGACATCATCTTTCTTCCGGAATCAAAGGGAACTTCTCCGATTCTGACAAACACATTTTTCTGAGTGTTTTTGGAAATACCAAGTGTTTCAGCATAGTTGACGAGGGCACATTCGGTAGGTTCGCCCACAGCAGTGTTGGCATCTGTATCAAACTCTGCATCTGAACAAAGTGACATAGCATTTGCAAGGAGAGTTTCGTCTTCACCGTAGTGATCAACAACTGTCATTTTATTTTGTGTAAGAGTACCTGTTTTATCTGAACAGATAATCTGAGTGCATCCAAGAGTTTCAACAGCGGTAAGCTTACGGATGATAGCATTACGCTTTGACATATTGGTAACACCGATAGAAAGAACAATGGTTACAACAGTGGCAAGACCTTCCGGAATTGCCGCAACTGCAAGGGAAATAGCAATCATAAATGAATTCAGAAATGAATTCATAATAGGTTCACGACCGATAACGCCACGAATAATCTGAACAGCAAAAATGACGATACAGATACCTATAACGAGATAGGTAAGAATTTTTGAAAGACCTGCAAGCTTAATCTGAAGAGGTGTTTTGCCTTCCTCTGCCTGAGCGAGAGCATCTGCAATTTTACCCATTTCAGTTTCCATACCTGTAGCTGTTACAACTGCCTTACCACGTCCGTAAACGACAGTTGAACCCATAAACACCATATTTTTTCTATCACCGAGAGCAACGTCACCGTTTGCTCCCGCTGTAAGAGCGTCAACCTTTTTATCTACGGGAACTGATTCTCCGGTAAGAGCTGATTCCTCAATCTTCATAGAGGCACAGTCAATAATTCGTGCGTCTGCCGGAACTGAATCACCAGCTTCAAGAACTATAATATCACCTACAACCAGGTCTTCGCTGGGTATGGATATCTGCCTTCCGTCACGTATGACCTTACTCTGTGCCTTAGACATTTCCTGTAGAGCTTCAATTGCTTTTTCTGCCTTGCTTTCCTGAAAAACGCCTAAAATAGCATTGATAAGAACAACTGCAAGGATAATAACCACATCAGAAGGAAAACCCATGGAGCCCGAATGAATACCCTCGTAGATTTCTACGCCTGCAGAAATTGCAGCGGCAACCAACAGGATAATTGTCATAGGCTCACAAAGCTGTTTTAAAAAGCGATGGAGCATTGACTCCTTCTTTGCCTCAATAAGTTTGTTTTTGCCGTTTTTGTCAAGTCTTGCTGTTGCCTCTGAAGAACTTAAACCGTCATTATTACTGTCAACGGTCTTAATTACATCTTCAGCGTTGCTTAAATAATGTTTCATTTTTCTCCTCCTGTCAAAAATTTATATAATAATAATTTTATTATGTGCAAAAATAAAAAAGTGTTTCAAAAAACACATTAGCTCCCTGTCTCCGCTGTCCGCTACGGTCGTTGATAGGCGATTGCCACCGGCAAGCATCAACCCTCAATCTTGAGGGGATCAAGGTACACTTTTGTGTAATATAGAAAATTGCAAAAGTATCAATTTTCTATAAGATAAAAAAGACTTTTGCGGCATAACGCCGCAAAAGTCTTGCCATCAAAATAGATCCAAATAACCGGACAAAAAAGTCGAGATGACGGTTATCGGAAATGCAGAGCATTCAGCTACTCCCTTTTGCAATATAATAATATTATCACAAAAACAAAATATTGTCAATTATATTGGCAAAAATTAATTTAAAACATTCGGAATGTTATATATTTGGCTCTTTTGCTTTCACTGTTGATTTTAAAACTCATTGATTTTACCGTAACAAAATTTGTATATAATTAAAAATATTTTTATCAACATCTTTATTTTTTTAATAATATGTAGTATAATATATCTATATTGTTAAAAAGGAGTGCATATAATGAGCGATTACGTAAATGAATATGTAGAAAGTGCAAAGGAAGTACTTGCATCTGCTGCAAAAAAAGTGGTTGAAAAATCATCGGAAATTTATGCTACAACAAAAATGACATATGAAATTTCTAAATTAAGAGATGAAATCAATAGATCTTACAAAGAATTAGGCGAAATGTTTTATGCAAATTATCTTGGAAAAGAAACATCAACAGAGGAAGCGGAAGCAATATGCCGTAAGATAGAAGGCTTAAAAGCAGATATAGATAAGGTTGCAGTTGAGATAGCTCATATAAAAGGGAATAATGTATGTGATAACTGCGGAGCAGAGGTTACAAAAGAAAGTGTTTACTGCGCAAAGTGCGGAAGGGAATTGTAATAGGGAGAGCAAGAAGTGGATTTTACGGATATTTCATTAGAAAACATAGAATATACACAAAAACTCGGTGGCAATATTTATTATTCTGCAACACCATCGAGAGTTGTTGATTACAGTTGTAATTACAATATTTTAAAAACACCGAAAAATATTGCAAAGGCTTTAAAGAAAGTTAATCCTTCTTCAAGACCTGACCCGGATTATAAGAAGGCAATACTTAACCTGTCTGCCAGACACGGTGTAACACACGAAAACGTTGTTCTTGAAAAAAATTATTATTCTGCACTTAATGTTGCTTTAAGGGCAATAAAGGCACGGTGTGCAACTGCAATTACTCCCTGTGCTACAGCCTGCAGGGATATATGCAGAATGAATAACTGCGATATTTTAAGTCATGTTTTGCAGGAAAGAAAAAACTTCAAGTTCGACAGTGACGAGTTTATTGAAAAAATAGGCGGTCGTACCGATACTGTTGTTTTGAGCAATCCAAACAACGCAACAGGGCGTATGATACCAAAATCAGACATTATAACAATTCTTGACTATTGTTTGTCTAAGGGCATATATGTAATCATAGACGAAACATATATGGATTTTGTACCTGACGGTCAAAGTTCAATAAACCTTATTTCTCAGTATTACAACCTTGTTGTTATACGTTCACTTTCGGAATATTACAACCTTTCAGGTATAGGTGCGGCATATGTGGTTTCAAGTCCGGAAATTATAGAAAATATCAGGGAAATTCAGGTGCCGTGGCAGGTTGATGTATACGGAAACGCAATATGTGAAAATGCATATAAGGATGAAAAATTTGAACTTAAAACTAAAAAGTGGATTTTTGAGGAAAAGAGAAAGTTTGTAAATAAGCTTAAAACACTTAATAATGTTCGTGTCATTAACAGTGATTGTCATTTTATGTTGTTAAAGCTTGAAGATACATCTGCTACAAATGTATATAATCGTCTTTTAAAGAGCAATATACTTATAAGGGATGCGTCAGGATTTACGGGACTTGACGGGTCGTATATCCGTATTGCTGTAAAAGATGAAAAATCCAACGATAAGTTTTTGCAGGCTTTGCTTAAATATTTGATTTAAAAAAACGCTCCTTTTTTAAAAGGGAGCTTTTTTGTTGATTTTTTTAAAATAATATGTTATAATTTTATAGATTATTATGAGTCGGTTATCCGACGGAACGGAGTAAGTTATGGGGAATAATAAAAATTTTAAGCCATACATTCCGGCAGAAAATATTACTCCCGAGATTACTGTTACATCAGTAATTATGGGTATTATTCTTGCTGTAGTGTTTGGCGCTGCAAATGCTTATTTAGGACTTAGAGTAGGTCTTACGGTTTCTGCTTCTATTCCTGCTGCGGTAATTGCAATGGGCGTTATACGCGTAATTATGCGTAAAAATTCAATTCTTGAAAGTAATATTGTACAGACAACCGGTTCTGCAGGCGAATCGTTGGCGGCAGGTGCAATATTTACATTACCTGCACTTTTCCTTTGGGCAAGAGAAGGTATTATGGGTATGCCTACAATACTTGAAATAACTCTTATTGCTTTATTGGGCGGTCTTTTGGGTGTATTCTTTATGGTACCTCTTCGTAATGCACTTATTGTAAGAGAACACGGCACATTGCCTTACCCTGAAGGTACTGCTTGTGCAGAGGTTCTTTTAGCAGGTGAAGAAGGCGGTGCAAACGCGTCTACAGTATTTGCAGGTATGGGCTTTGCGGCAATTTTCAAATTCATTATTGACGGTCTTAAAGCCGTTCCAGGTGAAATTACATTTGCTGTTAAAGGTTATGCAGGTGCAATAGGTACACAGATTTATCCTGCTGTAATGAGTGTTGGTTATATCTGCGGTCCACGTATTTCATCTTATATGTTTGCGGGCGGTGTTCTTAGCTGGTTGGTACTGATTCCGCTTATCGTGCTTTTCGGCAAGGACTTGGTTATGTATCCCGGCACTGAAACTATCGGCTCAATTTATGCGGCAGGCGGTGCAAGCGGCATCTGGAGCACATATATACGTTATATAGGTGCAGGTGCTTTGGCAGCGGGAGGTATCATAAGCCTTGTAAAATCTCTTCCGCTTATTGTACGTACTTTCGGTGATGCTCTTAAGAGTATGTCACAGAACAGTATGATAAGTAATGAAAGAACAGCTCAGGATATAAATATTAAAATTGTTTTGATTGTGATTGTTATTCTTACACTTTTGGTATGGTTGGTTCCTGCTGTACCTGTATCACCGCTTGGTGCTGTTATAGTTGTTGTATTTGGCTTCTTCTTTGCAACAGTATCATCACGTATGGTTGGTCTTGTGGGAAGCAGTAACAACCCTGTATCAGGTATGGCTATTGCAACACTTTTAATTGCTACACTTATTCTTAAACTTACAGGTCAGGTGGGTGCAACAGGTATGCATGCCGCAATTGCTATCGGTTCTATAATCTGTATTGTTGCGGCAATTTCAGGTGATACATCTCAGGACCTTAAAACAGGATATTTGCTTGGTGCAACACCTAAAAAACAGCAGTATGCTGAAATTATTGGTGTAGTTGCAGCGGCATTTGCTATCGGCGGTACACTTTATCTTCTTGACAGTGCATGGCATTTTGGCTCTGCAGAAATTCCTGCTCCTCAGGCTACTTTAATGAAGATGATTGTTGAAGGCGTTATGGAGGGTAATCTTCCATGGGCATTGGTATTTACAGGTGTATTTATTGCAGTTGTTGCTGAAGTAGTAGGTGTTCCCGTACTACCTTTTGCAATTGGTGTTTATTTGCCGGTACATCTTAATGCCTGCATTATGGTAGGTGGTCTTGTAAGACATATACTTGATAAGGTAAAGGGTACAGAGGAAGAAAAGAAAGCAAAAGTTAATGACGGTATTTTGTTCTGCTCAGGTATGATTGCAGGTGAGGGACTTGTAGGTATCATTCTTGCGGTGCTTGCTGTTGCAGGTGTGGACAAGGTAATAGATATTTCAGGTATGTTAGGAATGCCTGAAACTGTTGCAAATATAGCAAGTCTTGTGGTATTTGCACTTGTTGTTCTTAGCGTTCTTAAGTTTTCACTTTGGAAAAAACGCAGTAAACAACTATGAAAAAGAAAAATGTTATAACTAAAAATTATCTTGAGGGCATTCCCTTAAGACATCCTGATATTAATTGGTCAAAGGATAATGAAGGGCTTGTTACTCTTGAAATAGAAAACACGGGGTTTATGAACCGTGTAGCTCAGAAGCTTTTTAAAAAACCTAAAATCAGTTATGTTCATCTAGATGAAATGGGTAGCTTTGTGTGGCCGGTTATGGATGGCGAAAAGAATCTTATAAAAATAGGTGAAGAAGTAAAAGAACACTTTGGAGAAAAGGCAGAGCCTTTATATGAAAGGTTGGCAAAGTATTTTCAAATACTGGAAAGTTATCATTTTATACAATGGAATAATTGAGTTTTAACAAATTAAAAACTCCTACGGTGATATGCCGTAGGAGCTTTTTGTTTATTCAAAAACATTTTTAAAATAATCGACATTTACTACGCGGTCATTAATTTCCATAAGATGAATAATTTTTTTATTCATTTCATCAATGTATTCCTTGTTTTCGGCACCGTATGATGAAATATCTGTGCCCGGTTTATAGTGTATCTGCCCATCAAACCATGAACCGTTTGAAAAATATACATATCCCGGATATTCAGGATTAAAAGCATCATTACCCAGGTAATACCCGTTATTTAGTCCAAACAGATTTGTAATGGTAGGAACAATGTCAATAGCACCTGTAACCTTGGTTACGCTTACCGGTTCAATGCCGGGTGAGTAGATAAAGAACGGAACCTTTTCCGATATTTCACTGCCTGCTTCCTTTGAAAACTCTGCCAGTTTTTCTTTATCCTTATAACCGTACGCATAATGGTCCGCTATACCGATAATTACAGTGTTTTCATACAAACCGTCTTCTTTCAGGCGTTCAATCAGTGTTCTGAAGAACTCATCTGTGTCGTGTGCAAGTATGTTAATAACCTGTGTTTCTGAATCCAGACTTTCATCAACAAGTTCAGGATATTTTTCCAATGCTCCGCCTATCCTGTTATCTACCACGTCATAAGGCAAGTGAGCAGAATAGGAGATAAAGAAGTCAAAGAATGTTCCTTCTGTCATATAATTATATACCGTGTCATTAAGAGGAACTTCGCTGTCCAGTACGCACTTTTCAATTGGCATATAGTCCATCAGACAATAATAGTTGCTGTAACCAAATTTTAAATGCATAGATTTTCTGTTATAGAAGTTTTTGCTGTTAAAGTGGAATGAGTTAACATTATAACCTTCTTTGGCGAACAAGCTTGGCATAGCATAATCAAAGTTGTTGCTTGTAAAAACAGAAGATGACGAAGTTGTTGACGGACAATGAAAACCTGTATTCATTGAAAATTCCGAATTAAAGGTGTAACCGCTTCCCATATTCGGCATATAATGGTTTTCAAAGTTTATTCCGTTATCCATCATATATTTTATTGTAGGAGTATATTCTTCGGTTATCAGCCAGTCGTCCATACTTTCCATCAATACAAATACAACATTTTTACCCTTTAAAATACCTGTCATTTCGTTTTGATGAACATTCTTCTTTTCAACAAAGTAATCGTCACATTCCTTAATTTCCTCTTTTGTATACTGCTGAGTTTCAAACATGGTTCTGTATATGCTTTTGAAAGTAAACTGATAAAATCCGCACATATTCAATGATTTGTTTGCATCTGTAAAGTTTTTGTATACCAGAACGGGTCTTTCCCATACTTCCCATGCACCGTTTTTTATCTGTATTTTAGTATCTATAAGAATTCCTGCATGTAAAGCAGCTACCAGTAAGAACGGTATTATACACTTAATATATTTTAAATATCTTTCATATTTGTTTTTGTATACAGGTTTTTTCCACAAAATCAATGTAATGACTAAAAATGATATATATATAAGAATAACAGATATTACCCGTCCGTTAATATACGGCAGTGCTTCACTTACATAGTCCATTCCTTCTCCGGCAAGAAGTATTGCTCTTATCCACATATACTGGTTGAATATACAGAAATAAATGTAATTTACAAAGAACAATATTCCAAACAAAAGATATATAACTGCATATAATAATTTGCCTAGTTTTTGGGGCAAGACAGCATAACAGAAGTAAAATATGCCAAATATCCAGAAAATGTCAAACAATATGGGAACTATATAATATTTTACATCATTTATAACTATAAAGTTAATTACATATCTTAGTATAAAATCTGTCAGGAAGAAAGGAAAAACCGCACAAAAAACAAAAATAATGCGTGAATCCTTTGTTTTTTTAAATTCGGACAAATCTTTTTTGAATTGTACAAAACTCTGCTTGGCTTGTTTTATAAGCTCAGCTAATCCGATTTTTTTCATCTTAACAGCTACTGATGTTAAAAGGAATGTTATAATAGCCGAGAAAATTTTTGATTGCAGAAAATCAGAAAACAATACATCTACATAAAGCCACATAACGGCTGTGTCTGCAATCAATATAAAAACACTCATCTTTAAAAATGACACAGGACTGTCCGGTATTATATCAATAGCAGACGGTCTTGCCTTTTTAAGTCCGTAAAGTGCAATAAGGGATATTGCACAAGCAATTATTGTGCTTATAAGATTCCATATATGAAGTATTTTAAATAATAGCCCGTATATGGCAATGTTTATCAGTATTGCAATTGCTGTGAATATGATTTTTTTATATTTACAATATAATTTTTTTGTTTTTCCCAAAACATTTCCTGACTTCAGGATTTTTACTGCACAAATTACAAATGTTGCCAATACAATAAACCAAACGGTATAATGCTCGTTGTATTTTGATATCAAAAATACTGTGTTGGCACCTGTCAGTACAGCAAGCCACAGCGCCAACGAAATGTGTTTGCACTTGGTAAAGCTGATAAAAATCATTGCAAACAGAAGAAATCTCAACAGCATAAATGTTTCAAATTTGCAAAAACACAGAGCATTATTTGAAATGAGTATGATAAAATTAAAGCACGTCAGTGCGAAACGTCTTTTGTTTTTTATACCACGTACTGTTTTATAACAAATATGGCACAATGCAGATGCCAATATAAAATCCAACGCTATTGAAATTATGAAATATTTTTTATCAATGCTTATTCCGGAATTGATATTATAAAATGCTGTAAACGTGATGTAAACTAAAGGTATTGCAATACATATCAAAAGACTGAGGAAGTTTTTTGATATGTATACTTTTTTAGTGTTGTGCATATTAATCCTCCAAATATAAATTGGAATTTTGTATATTGGTTTCTCTTACAATGAAAACAGGACGGTTTTTGATTTCCAGATATGTTTTTGACAAATATTGTCCCATTATTCCCATACAGAACAACTGTACTCCGGATACAAAGAAAATAATACAAACCAATGATGGATAACCTGCAACCGGATCACCGAAAATAAGGGTTTTTGCTATAAAAACAACAATCATTACAAAAGAAATTATACAAAACAGCAGACCTATTACAGAAGCTATTGCCAAAGGTGCATTTGAAAATGCAATGATTCCGTCTAATGAGTAGAAAAACAGTTTCCAGAAGGACCACTTTGTTTCTCCGGCTCTTCTTTCAATATTTTCATACTCCAACCACTTTGTTTTAAAGCCTACCCAACCGAAAATACCTTTTGAAAATCTGTTGTATTCTTTAAGTGAAAGTATGGCGTTAACCATAGTTCTTTTCATAAGTCTGAAGTCTCTGGCACCGTCTACGATATCGGCTTTTGAAATTTTATTGATTAACTTATAAAACATTCTTGCAAAAAATGAGCGTATTGGTGGCTCGCCCTTACGAGTTGTTCTTCTTGTTGCACAGCAATCGTAATCCTCTTCCTTAAGAGCTTTGTACATATCCTCAAGCATAGCAGGAGGGTCCTGTAAGTCTACATCCATAACAGCAACATAGTTACCGCTTGCGGCTTTTAAGCCTGCATACATTGCACCTTCTTTACCGAAATTACGGGATAAAAGTACATAACGGACTTTAGGGTCGTTTTCTGCATATTTTTTCATTACCGCTGCAGTGTTGTCCTTTGAACCGTCATCCACAAATATATACTCGAAATCAACGCCGTAATTTTCACACATTTTCTCGGCGGTTTTATTGATTTCTTCAATAAAATATGGAATTGCTTCTTCTTCATTGAAGCATGGAACAACCACACTTATAAGTTCTTTTGTCATTTGTTGCACCTCCGGATTATGCTTATGAATCACTTTCATTTTTGTTTTTGAATATAAATAATTTGCTTGCCACATAGTTAAGAACCACTACAATAACATTTGAAATTATTTTCAGCAATGTGGAATTAAATAGTAATAAATCAACGCCTATCCACATTATACCCACATCTAAAAATCCTGTTAAAATTCTGCAGGCAAAGAAGGAAGATGCCTCTTTTACCAGAATGGCAGGTTTTAGTGATTTACTTTCAAATACCCATATTTTATTTGTTACATATGCAACAATAACCGATACAAACCAGGCTATAACAGTAGCTGTAACATTTTCAATATGCAATTTGTTGTAAAGGACATAGTATGTTATTATATTGGAAATTGTTGTTACAATACCAAAAACAATATAGTTCATCTGAGTTTTGTATTTTTGATAAATATTTATTGCCTTTGTGAAGTATTCATTGTCTGAACTGAAGCTTTCCAAACCGCAAACAGCAAGTATTATGAATATCCAGCTTACTACATACGAGTATCTTCCCTGAGTTTCCAGCAGCATAAATGCCGCACCAAATCCGCACAGTAAAAGGAACATAAGTGCAAGATTTTGGGTTTTGTTTTTATTTACAAAAGTACATAGTGACAAAATCAATACAATAACATATGTTGCCTGAAACGGTATTGGCAAAGGATAAGGAAATGGTGTATCCGTATCAAATGTCGCCCAGTATGTTCCGCTACAGTCACCGATTGACCACTGATTTGCAAATTTTTTACCGTAGAAACCGGCAATTTCCAAAGGTGTTCTTTCACTTAGTCTTTCCCGTATAACCTCAAAACATTTTTTTGATAAGTCGTCACTTTTTAAATGTTCATCAACAAAATGAGCATCCTCAAGATTCCATGTTCCGTTGTGTTCAAAATTACTCCCCTTTAGCATAAGGGTTGCATAGCTTGGCTCTTTTGCCTGCCATAGGGGTTGTTCTATAACATTGGTTGCCATAAGAATACCGCTTACAATTAAGCTTACTGTAAAATAACCAACAATTATTGATGCCATTGATGCTATTTTGTTTTTTGAAGTGAATATAAATATAAACAGTCCGAAAGCAATAAGGAATATAATTGCTACGCCACGGAACATATTGCTAAAATACAGTACAGCACCGCACTCTAAGAATCTCAAAAGCTTGTGGTTTTCTGCATTCACCGCTTTATGGAACAGTATAACACTTAGCAAAAATAAAGGTACGCCTACTGTTTCGGTACAGTATGTGGAGCTGTAGGAAACAAGTGACGGATATATTGAAGCAATAAGTGCTGCAATTAATCTGTTTCTGTCACTTTTTATATAGTAACCTGATAGCTTGTATATTAAATATACCGATAAAACAGATAATGCAAGACCAACACATTTCATTGCTATAATATGGTACGGACCAAAAAGCTTAATCATTCCTGCCATATAAAGCATCATTGGTGTAAGGTGAGGAAATCTTGCAAGGTAGCCGTAGTCTCTTAGTTGGCTTACATTACCGTTAAGAAATTCCTTGGCAGTATTGTATATTGTAAGAAAGTCCGATACCGGTACGCTTTTTACATTAATAATCCATATAAGTCTTATTATAAAAGCTATTAATAAAATTATCAGAAGTTTGGATTTGGTTTTAAGTTTTGAAAAAACCGTAATTATTCCGGCTAAAAAACCTGCACCTAACAATATCGTCAGCTTGTATTGCCATGGTGACATATGTGAAGTAGTTAACAGACCCGTTGATACCAACACAAGTATTGCAAGGGCTATGGCTACAAGAACACTTAAAAATATAAATGAAATTTTTGCAATTTTATTCATATTAACCTCCGATTTGATTATTAAAATATTATATCACCTGACATATAAAAAGTCAACAAAGACAGTTTTGTGTCAATGTCTGTTGGTTTTCGGTTTGTGTCGCATCTTAAAAATATTTTAACTGTAAAAGCTACATTTACAACAACTGTTTACTATATCGGTATAGAGCTTGAATATCTGCCTATGCTTTATGTTGTTTCAACAAATAATATTTTTGGAATTTTTAACTCTTTTTCCTGTATTTGATGGTTGCTGAAGTTTACATAATATGATATAATTTCTATGCAATTAACATTAAATACAGGAAAGGAGAAGATGATGTTTCATAAGTTTTTAGCTGTTGTTACGATTGTGATTATGCTTTGTACCTCTTTGGGATTTGGTGTATACGGTGACAACAGTATGCCAATCAGTATTTATGTTAATGAAAAGGAGATTTGCACAGACAGCAATGCTTATATTGAGAATGGAACAACTTATGTTCCTGTCCGTGCAATTTGTAATGCAATGGGGGTTAAGGACATTGAATGGAATGACTCTCATAAAAAGGCAACGATAAAAGGATATAGCAAATTGGAATTTTATATAGGCAAAAGCTATGCCTATGTAAACGGAGAAAAGAAACAAATGCCTGTAAAGGCTGTTCTTAAAAACGGAAGAACAATGGTACCTGTAAGATTTTTTGCTGAAAATTCAGATGCACAAGTAAAGTGGGATGACACCTTGCACTCTGTAAAAATAACGAAAGACGGAGTAAATGTTCCGTCAAAATACTGTGCAAACAGTTATTCGGCAGATGACATTTTGTGGCTTTCGAGAATTGTTCATGCGGAAAGTGCAGGTGAGCCTGTAAATGGGCAGATTGCGGTAGCAAATGTGGTTTTAAACCGTGTAAAAGATATTAACTATCCTAACACAATTTATGGTGTTATATTTGACCGTAACTACGGCATACAGTTTCAGCCTGTTGCAAACGGCACTATATATAATACTCCTTCAAAAAAGAGTGTGTATGCGGCAAAAAGAGCTGCAAACGGTGAAAGTTATGCAGGTGAAAGTCTGTATTTTCTGAATGAAAAAATAGCTACAAATTTCTGGATTGTAAATAACAGAAAATATTACACAACAATAAGTAATCATTCATTTTATCTATAATAGGGAATGTAAAAAAGTGTTTAGAAAAAACACTTCAACCCCCTGCCCCCAATCTTGGGGGATTAAGGTGCACTTTTGTGTAATATAGGAAATTGCAAAAGTGGAAATTGCAAAAGTGGCAATTTCCTATAAGATAAAAAAAGCGCAGAACACAAAAAGAAATTTATGTTTTGTTTATGAATGGTACAATTTTAAAAGAAGAATATTGAGTTTGTTGAAAAGCTGAATTTGATTTCGGCTTTTCTCTTTTTTGTTCTTTTGCTACAAACAAACGTTCGCCTTCGCAGTATAAACATACAACTTTGGCTCAGTTTGTTCGTTCTGCATCTTTTTTTCCTATTCCACGGAACATTTTATTTGTATATTCCATCATAAATACACTGTGCAAGTTTTTTTTGATATTCTTCGGTTGCAAGCAACTTCTCCTCTGCCGGACAGGATAAAAAACCGCATTCCACAACAACCGCTGTAGAATTACATCCCTTGAAAATATAAAGACTTGATGGTGCAGGCTTTGCTACGCGTTTGTTGCCGTCTGCAAGGCCGTTTATCAATGAATTTTGTATTTTGTTGGCGAGGGTTCTGCTTTGGTCGTTATTTGCATAAAAAACCTGAGATCCTTTTACATCTTCAGATTCATATTTATTCATATGAATACTTATAAATATGCCTGTATTGTTGTTTTGCAGTATCTGACGTCTGTTTTCAAGGTCAGACCGTTTCTGGTTACGCACCTTAGAACTGTCGGTAGTGTGAAGTGATGTATCTTCCTCGCGTGTCATAATTACCTTTTTACCGTTTTTTTCAGCAATTTCTTTTAAGTATATTGACACCTTCAAATTTATTTCCTTTTCAAGCGTTCCGTTTGTTCCTACTGCTCCGCCGTCCATTCCGCCGTGCCCTGCATCTATTATTAAAAGGTCGTTATTTGTTTGGGGCAGGGGCTTATTATCCGCATAATTATAAATCCCCAGAGAAAGTATAAAAATTACCACAACAGCACAGGAAAGAAATATGTGAGTTTTTCGTATTACAAAAAGCATAAAAAACACCTCTTTATTACTTTGTTAATAATAAATTTTATGCTCTGTTGTATTGCAATTATTACTCTTTTTATATATAATAAATATAGCAATTTAAAATGACTATTAAAAATTGGGGAGCAACAGACATAATTGTTGAATCTTTAAATCCTGAATATATTACAAACGGAATTGAATATTTTGCAAAATATTTGTAAAATAGTGCAGATGGCTTGCTATTGAAAAAAATTTATATTTATAGTATAATAAATTGTTAAATAATTTGATATGCAATAGGAGTAATTATATATGTGGTACAGTAGTGATTGGAAGGAATACGAGCTTTTAGATGCTGCAGACGGTCAAAGGCTGGAAAGATGGGGCAAATACGTATTTGTAAGACCCGACCCTCAGGCTGTATGGGGTGACAAAAGCAACAACCCTTTATGGAAAAAGGCAGACGGCAGATACAACCGCAGTAACAGTGGCGGCGGGCAGTGGCAATTCTTTAAAGATTTGCCCGAAAGCTGGACTATTACACAGGGCAACTATAAATTTAAAATTAAGCCGATGAATTTTAAACACATGGGCTTATTTCCCGAACAGCTTGTTAACTGGCAGTGGGCAGACAATTTAATACGAAGTGCTAAAAGACCTATAAATGTTCTTAATCTGTTTGCTTATACAGGTGGGGCAACTGTTGCGGCATCCTGTGCAGGTGCATCAGTTTGTCATGTGGATGCATCAAAGGGCATTGTTGCCCATGCAAAGGATAATGCACAGCTTACAAACATTGCTGACAGACCAATTCGCTACATCGTAGACGACTGTATGAAGTTTGTACAGAGAGAAATTCGCAGAGGCAGAAAATACGATGCTATCATAATGGACCCTCCTTCATACGGCAGAGGCCCCGGCGGTGAAGTGTGGAAGATAGAAACAGAGCTTTTCGGCTTTGTTGAACAGTGTGCAGAGGTCTTAAGCGATAATCCTCTGTTTGTTCTTTTAAATTCTTATACAACAGGGTTAAGTGCCGCAACGATGGCAAATGTGCTTAACTTAACAGTAGGAAAAAAATTCGGCGGAGAAGCTACTGCTGATGAAATTGGTATACCTATGAAGGATAAAGGATTAATTTTACCTTGCGGGTCATCTGCAAGATGGGTGATGAAATAAATGATAAAAGCGGAAAATCTGACTTTTCGCTATAATGAAGAGTCGGAAATAAATATTCTAGACAATTTGAATATAGAAATCCACAAAGGCGGGTTTACAGCTGTTTTGGGTCATAATGGAAGCGGCAAATCTACGCTTGCAAAGCATTTTAACGCTATAAATCTACCGTTGGGCGGGAAGGTGTACATTGAAAAGATGGATACAGCCGACGAAAAGCTTTTGTATGAAATTCGCCAGACTGTAGGTATGGTTTTTCAGAATCCCGATAACCAGATTGTTGCTACAATCGTAGAAGAGGACGTGGCTTTTGCACCTGAAAATATGGGTGTCGCACCGGCAGAAATCCGTAAACGTGTAGATGATGCACTGGAAGCTGTGGGTATGACAAAGTATAAAAAGCGTGCACCTCATATGCTTTCCGGAGGGCAGAAGCAAAGGGTTGCAATAGCAGGCATTCTTGCAATGGAACCTGCTTATATTGTACTTGATGAACCTACCGCAATGCTTGACCCTATCGGCAGACGTGAGGTTATGGCAACACTTAAAAGGCTTAATAAAGAAAAAAATGTAACAGTTGTAATTATAACTCATAATATGGATGAGGCAGTTCTGGCAGACCGTGTTGTAGTTATGGATAAAGGCTGTATTATACTTGATGATGTTCCGGAAAAAGTATTTTCCGATGTTGAAAAAATAAAAACCATAGGTCTTGATGTGCCTCAGGTAACAGAGTTTGCTTATGAACTGCGTAAAAGAGGCTTTGATATAAAAAATGATATACTGTCAGTTTCACAAGGGGTTGAGGCAATAAAACCGCTTGTTAAAAATGGTACTGTAAGCAGAGTGGAAAACAACATATCATTAAGAAATGAACCTATAATAGAGGTCAAAAATGTTTCTTATGAATATTCACCCAACGGACCTTTTAATAAGGTTGCGGTAAAGGATGTAAGTCTTACTGTAAACAAAGGTGATTTTGTTGCAATTATTGGGCATACAGGTAGTGGAAAATCCACACTTTTACAGATGTTTAATGCCCTTGTAAAGCCTACAAAGGGAGAGGTTTTTGTTAACGGCAAAAGCATAACCGATAAGTCAACAAACCTGCGTGAAATACGCACAACGGTAGGTCTTGTTTTTCAGTATCCCGAGCATCAGCTTTTTGAGGAAACTGTAAGAATGGATATTGCATTCAGTCCTAAAAATATGGGACTTTCGGATGCGGAGGTAGATGAAAGAGTAAAGCTTGCCTGTGAAATTGCAGGGGTTGATGAAAAATGGCTTGAAAAGTCACCTTTCGAGCTTTCGGGCGGTCAGAAAAGACGAGTTGCAATAGCAGGCGTTCTTGCTATGCAACCAAAGGTGCTTGTGCTTGATGAACCAACAGCAGGGCTTGACCCGATGAGTAAAACAAAGCTTTTAAACCGTATACGCAGAATGCACGATGAATATGGCATAACAATAGTTTTAGTATCACACGATATGGAGGATGTTGCAAACTGTGCGGAAAGGGTTGTGGTTTTGAATGACGGTGAAATATTTGCCGAAGGAACACCCTTACAGGTATTTTCGGATTACGAAAATCTTGAAAAAATAGGAGTGACCGCACCTCAGATTACAAGGCTTATGGATAAGCTTTGCGGCATAAAGGTGTGTAAGGTTTTAGATGCCGTAGATTGTATTGTACAAATGAACGGAGGTGGGGAAAATGCTTAGTGATATGACACTTGGGCAGTATTACCCTGCCGATTCCTGTGTGCACAAAATGGATGCCAGAATAAAAATTTTAATTGCTCTTGCCTTTATGATTGTTATTTTTTGCATCAATACCGTTTATGGGTATGCGGCATTGTTTTTCTTTACGGCATTTATGATTGCATTGTCAAAAGTTCCTTTAAAGTTTATGCTTAAGGCAATAAAGCCTATAATGTTTTTTGTGGTCCTTACGGCAGTGCTTAATGTGTTGCTTACAAAAAGCGGAGAGGTTTTGTGGCATTACGGATTTTTGACAATAACAAAAGATGGTGTTTTAAATGCAGTGTATATGTTGATAAGAATTTTATTTCTTGTTATGGGAACATCATTGCTTACCTATACAACATCACCAATAGAGCTTACAGACGGTATAGAAAGGCTTTTAAGACCTTTTTCCAAAATCGGTTTGCCGTCCCACGAGCTTGCTATGATGATGAGCATTGCGCTTCGTTTTATTCCCACAATTTTAGAAGAAACAGATAAAATCAAAAAGGCACAGACAGCAAGAGGCGCTGACTTTGAAAGCGGTAATATTTTAAAACGTGCCAAGGCGCTTATACCGCTTTTGGTTCCGCTTTTTATAAGTGCATTCAGGCGTGCCGACGAACTGGCTATGGCAATGGAATGCCGTTGTTATCACGGTGGCAAAAACCGTACAAAGATGAATGAACCCCATATGGGCGTACGCGATTTGTTTGGAGCACTGTCATTTTTAATATTTGCGGCTGTAGTTATTGCAACAAATATAATTTTGGGCTAAGGTGGTGCGTTATGAATTATAAATTGAATATTTCTTATGACGGCACCGCCTACCATGGCTGGCAAAAGCAAAATAATGCAATTACTGTTTGTGATGTTCTTGAGCAGGCAACAGAAAAAATATTCAAGCACAAGGTGGAAATAACCGGTTGCAGCAGAACAGATGCCGGTGTTCATGCCCTTAACTACGTATGCAACTTTAAAAGTGAGCTTTTTATACCTGCGGATAAGCTTCCGTTGGCAATAAACACAAAATTGCCCGGTGATATACGGGTAAAAAGTGCCGAAGAGGCAGATGAAGATTTCAATTCACGCTTCAGTGCTCATTCCAAAACATATATTTACAAAACCTGTTGTTCAAATATTCTAAATCCATTTCTCAGAAATTATGCCTATCATTTCCCCTACAGCGTTAATGTGGATGATATGAAGAAAGCTGCAAAGCATTTTGTGGGCACTCATGATTTCGTAGGATTTATGACTCAGGGCAGCAGTCAGAAAACAACGGTAAGAACGGTTAATTTTCTGGATGTAAGAAGTTGTGATGATATAATAGAATTCGAAATTAATGCAAATGCATATTTGTATAATATGGTTCGTATAATTTCCGGTACACTCTTGTATGTTGGAATAGGCAAAATAGAACCCGACAGCATTCCGGATATTATTATAAGCGGGGAGCGCAACCGTGCGGGAATAACCGTAGAACCGCAGGGGCTTTATCTTAAGGAAATTTTATACTGAGGTGAACGGTATGGATGAATTTGAAAAGGATATGAAATTAGAAACTGAACAGAACGGCATAAGTGATGTGCCGGAAAGTGAACAGGCAGAAATAAAACCCCAAAAGAAGAAAAGAAAACTGAAAAAAGTCGCAAAGTATATTCTTGTTTTTGCTTTGATTTTCGTAGCTGTTGTTGTATACCAAACTGTAGGTTGCAACAATCAGGCTGTTGAAAATATGTATAATTTTGAAAGCGACTCCAATTGCCAGATAACGGAATATAACGGAAAGGTACTTGTTCTTAATTATGACGGAGCAAAAATTATTAACCTTGACGGAACGCAAAGTGAAAGTATAGAATATCACATGGCAAACCCTCATATGAATGTATGTGGAGAAATGATTTTGCTTTATGACAAAGACAACAAAAAGCTTGCTGTTTTTAAAGGTGGAGAAAAGAAATATTCGTACGAAAGTGAATTTAAAATTAAAAGTGCAAAGATAAATGAGGACGGGCATGTTGTCTTTATAAGTGATGAAAGCGGATATAATTACAGAGTAAATATTCTGAATAATAAAGGCGAAGAAGAATATATATGGAAAATAGGCGATGAGTATCTTTTGGATGCAGATATTTCACCTGATGGAAAAAAACTTGTTGCCGCAACTATTACCACTGCAACAGGGCAGATAGTACAGAATATAATTATGGTAGATGTTGAAAAGGCTGTAGAGATTGGGCGTACAACTACCGAAGGTGTTATGCCCCTTCGTGTTGAATTTGCGGAAAACGGTCTGGCTGTTGTTGTGTCCGATGACCGTATAGGTGGCTATAACACAAAGGCAGAGAAAAAGTGGGAAGACAGCTTTGAAAACAGACTGCTTGATTACTTTGCTATGGACGAAGAAGGAAACACTGTTGTTTCTTTGCGCGGTATAAAGAATAACTCTGTAGTACTTGCCTATACGAAAAACGGCAAAAATTCCGGGGAATTTACCTCGGATACTAAAACAACGTATGTGGATTTAAACAGTAAACACATTGCCGTTTGTGAGGAAAATAAAATTTCTATGATTAGTTATTCCGGCAAAGTGGTTGCGGAAATGGAAATAAAAAAGGAAGTAATGGGTATTTCTGTAATAAGTAACAACAAAGCAATTATTTTGTGTAAAGATTGTATTCAGATTTTCAAACTGTAGGAGGTCTTTATGTTAGCGGATATTATTATAATTGCATTTATGGTTTTATCAGCATATTTTGGATATAAAAAAGGTTTTGTAAGAACTGTTTCAAAATTGATAAGCTTTGTAATATCAATTATTCTTGCAAAAATTTTGCATCCGATAATTTCAGGTTATATCAGAAATTCATTTATAGGTGAATTTATTAACAGTAAAATTGCAGATAAGGCAGATTCTATTATTACCGAGAGTGCTCCGTCATTTATACAAAATGCCGGACACAGTACGGTAAATGAAATTACGGATACGATAGTAACTGTGCTTACAATTATTTTTATAATAATTGTTACATTTATTGCAGTTTACTTTCTGATAAAGGCACTCGACCTTGTATCAAGGCTGCCTGTTATATCCTGGCTTAACCATTTGGCAGGGTTTGTTGCAGGATTTTTCTGGGGCATCCTTTTAGTCTATACACTGTTGGCTGTGGTTGTAGTTATAAACCCCGATGTTTCATGGATGGAAAATTCATCTATCGCAATTATAATGTTTAAAGACAATTACCTTATAAATATAATTTATTAATCTGAAAGGATTTTAATATGACTAATAAAACACTTGCAGAACTTAAAGAAATTGCAAAAAAATATGATATCAAAAATATATCGAAATTCAAAAAAGAGGAACTTATAGAGGCAATTGAGGAATGTATGGAAAAATCCCGGGAAGCGGACGTACAAAGAGAAGATAACGGCAAAGTACGCACAGAAACTGTCGAAACTGAAGGGATTTTGCAGATATGCGAAGACGGTTACGGCTTTTTAAGAAGTGAAAATTACCTATCCGGCGTGGACGACGTGTATGTTGCTCAGGCACAGATAAGACGTTTTCGCTTAAAAACAGGTGATATGCTAAAGGGGATTGCCCGTCTTCCAAGAGAAAATGAACGTTTCAGAGCCTTGCTTTACGTTAATTCCGTAAACGGAGACAAGCCTGATGTAGCAATACACAGAACTGCTTTTGAAAACCTTACTCCAATTTATCCTACCCAGCGTATGCATATGGTAAACAAGCCTACAGATTATGCCATGAGGCTTATAGACATTATAGACCCTATAGGTAAAGGTCAGCGAGGCATTATTGTTTCTCCGCCAAAGGCAGGTAAAACCACCTTGCTTAAACAGATAGCAAAGAGTATTGAAATTAATCATCCTGATGTTACATTGCTTGTACTTCTTATTGATGAAAGACCGGAAGAAGTTACGGATATGAAACGCAGTATAAAAGGAGAAGTTATTTATTCTACATTTGATGAAGAACCTGCACATCATATAAGGGTTTCTGAAATGGTTTTAGAACGTGCAATGAGACTTGTGGAACATAAAAAAGATGTTGTAATATTGCTTGACAGTATTACAAGACTTGCAAGGGCTTATAACCTTACAAGTACATCTACGGGAAGAACACTTTCGGGCGGTCTGGACCCTAATGCACTTCACAAGCCCAAAAAGTTTTTTGGTGCGGCACGTAATATTGAAGATGGCGGCAGCCTTACAATTCTTGCTACCGCCCTTGTAGATACGGGAAGCAGAATGGACGATGTTATATTTGAGGAATTCAAGGGTACCGGTAATATGGAAATTCATCTTGACCGCCGTATGCAGGAAAGACGAATATTCCCTGCAATAGATATTTATAAATCCGGCACCCGTAAAGAGGAGCTTCTATTAGAACAAAAAGAGCTGGAATGTGTATGGACAATACGCCGTGCATTGCATAGCCAGAATACCGCAGATGTTACTGAAATGCTGGTAAATAAGCTTGTTGCTACAAAAAGTAATGAAGAATTTGCGGATAATATTGTAAAAATGTTTGGCAAAAATTCGGAGGAGAAATGAAGAAAATAGTACTGATGATAATAACGGTGCTTGTGGCTTTGGGCAGTGTAAATGCTTCCGCAAACCATATACCGGTGTTACTTTACCACGATGTACAGCAACAGTACGAGCCCGACAGAGCGGTAATTACAGTTACCCCTGAAAGGTTTGATGAGCATATTGCTGCACTTTTAAAAAAGGGTTATACGCCTATAAGCTTTGAAGATGCTTACAAAGCTTCAATGGGTAATTTTGCTATGCCCGAAAACCCTATTATAATTACTTTTGATGACGGTTATCTTACAAATTACACCTATGCTTTTCCCATAATACAGAAGTATAAAGTAAAAACCACTATTTTTGTTGTTACGGAAACGGTCGGTAAAACTACGGGTAATCCTCATTTTACATGGGAACAGGCAAGGATAATGCAACAAAGCGGACTTGTAAGCATACAGTCACATACTAACAGTCATACCGATTTGCTTACAATGAACAGCTATGATATTGAAAGAGAAATACGCCTTTCAAAATACCTTATTGAAAAAAATCTTGGTACTGAATGTGATTTTCTTGCATTTCCCTTCGGAAGTTGCAACAATGAGATTGTAAATTCAGCATACAAAGCAGGCTATAAGGTTGTGTCACAGGTTGGTGAAACGGGCGAAAACACATTGGAAGATGTAACCTCAAACCCTCTTGTGCGTATTACTGTTTACGGTTCGTGGACAGGTGACGACCTTATTATGATGATAAATGAGCTTTCAAAGCAGTAAATATTGAATGACTAAAAGAGTATAATGTAATGTGGGAGGTGTAAAAGTGAAGGTTGAAAAAATATCACCCAATAAATTTAAACTGACTTTTTCAGATGAAGATTTAAAAGATTTCGGAGTCGATTTTGAAAATATAAGATATAATTCTGAAGATGCACAGGAGCTTTTCTGGAACCTTATTGAGCATGCGGATATTGAGGAGGAATTTTTCAAAGATAATGCGCAGATAGTGGTAGAGGCAGTTGCAACAAAAAATGACGGTCTTACCATGACGGTAACTCGTGTGACAGACAATTCTAAAAAAATACCTAAAATAAAACATCGAAAAGGCAAGGCGGAAAAGCATACTGATATTTCACCTGTTATTTTCAGCTTTGATGAATTTGAAAATCTTGTTCAGGCTTGTAAGTATATTGAAAATATATTTGTCGGTGTAAGCCGTCTTTACAAAATGGAAGGCGAATATTTCCTTGTAATGGATGCAATACATGAAAGTGTGGCAGTTTCTGTTGATTCTGTTTTACATGAATACGGTGAAAAGGTTTTGAATAGTATTGTCGCTGAAGGTAAGCTTTCCGAATATGGGGATTTGCTTATAAAAAATACGGCAATTGCAAACATTTCTGCAAACTTTTAATTAAAGGCGGTTCGTTATAGGGATAAATAGGTTTTTTTGGACGACTTATCCATAAGCCGAACCGCATAAAGACTGAGAATTTTGCACAGCAGAATTTCTCGGTTTTTTGTTTTTGAAATGTGCTTTTGGGTATTTTTTGCATATATATAAAAAAGTCTTGAAAAATGTGCAAAATTTATGTATAATATATGTGCAAAGGGATTTTGTATTATTTTTTGAAGGGATTGGTGATTTTATGAAGCTTATTATTGCTATCGTAGGAGATGAAGACAGCGCAAGGCTAACAGATAAATTAAGCAAAAATGCGATTCCTGTAACAAAATTGGCATCAACAGGCGGTTTTTTGCGTGCAGGTAATGTTACGCTTATGATTGGTACTGATAATGATAAGGTAGAGGAAGTAATAGAAATCATCAAGTCAGTTTGTAAGTCACGTAAGGAAATTATTGCACCTACTTCTGTAAGTATGGCAGCAGCAATTACATGGCCTATTGAAGTTACAGTGGGCGGTGCGACATTGTTTGTTCTTGATATTGACAGGTTTGAAAAGATATGATGTTTGAAAATGTTATTGGGCACGAAAATGTCATACAAAGACTTGAAAGTTCAATAGCGACCGATAAAATTTCACATGCTTATATTTTTGCCGGCAAACGGGGAGTTGGTAAAAAAACAGTAGCAAATGCCTTTGCCGACATTCTTACCGGCGGAAGTTTTGCCGACATCGTTACTGTTACCAATGAATATTACGGTGTGGATTCAAAATCGGATATTGTTTCGGTTGATACAATCCGTGCGGCATCTGCTGATATGTATATGAAGCCTTATCTTGCAGACAGGCGTATATTTATAATACCGAATGCTGAAAAAATGAATGCGCAGGCACAGAATGCTCTTCTTAAAATTTTTGAAGAACCGCCGTCATATTGTGTAATAATTCTCATAACACAGAATGACAATATGCTGTTGCAGACTATCCGTTCCCGTGCAATTACGGTTCGCTTCGGTCCGCTTAGCGACAGTCAGGTAAGGGATTATGCCCACAGTAAGGGTATAAATGTATCCGATATTGTCATCAGGCTGGCATTTGGGAGTATTGGTATGATACAGGAGCTGTCTGAAAATGAGGAGCTGGACGGAATGCTTGGAGCTTTTGTGGGTTTGTTCTCAAAAATCGGAAGCGGTACAGCCGAATGCACATATACACTTATAGATTATCTTCAGAAGGAGAAGAAAAACAGCGAGGTTCTGTTTGATATTATGCTTATCATGTTGCGTGATACTATGCTTGGTAAAAATTCAGAACTTACAATTAAAGGACTTAACAGCAGAAAAGCTGTCCGTATAATAGAATTGGTCGAAAATACAAGAAATTCCTTTTCATTTAATGCTGATTATAATATGGCAGTAAGTGAAATGTTGTTGAATATAATGGGGGAAACTAATGATTGAAGTTGTAGGAGTTCGTTTTAAAACTGCGGGAAAAATTTATTATTTTTCACCTAAAGGAATTGAATTTTCCAGAGGTGATTATGCCGTTGTTGAAACTGTACGCGGCACGGAAATTGGCGAGGTAATGCTTACAAATCGTCAGATTCCGGAAGAAAATATTGTTTCACCGCTAAAGCCTGTTCTTAGAAAGGCAACAAACGAAGATATTAAAAAAATTGATAAAATAAAAGAAAAAGAAAAAAAGGCTTTTGAAATTTGTGTAGAAAAGATTAATCAGCATAATCTGGATATGCACCTTGTTGATGTTGAATATACTTTTGATGAAAACAAAATTTTGTTTTATTTTACTGCAGAAGGCAGAGTAGACTTCCGTGAACTTGTAAAGTCACTTGCATCTGTATTTAAAACAAGAATTGAACTTCGTCAGATAGGTGTTCGCGATGAGGCTAAAATGCTTGGTGGCATAGGTGTATGTGGCAGACCTATTTGCTGTAATTCATTTTTGGGAGATTTTCAGCCGGTGTCAATTAAAATGGCTAAGGAACAGAATCTTTCACTTAATCCCACAAAAATTTCAGGCACCTGCGGAAGGTTGATGTGTTGTCTTAAGTACGAGCAGTCAACCTACGAGGAAATGCTTAAATTCGTTCCCCGTGTAGATGCGGTGGTAGAAACAAAGGACGGTAAAGGTACTGTTATTGAAAATAATGTTCTTGCAGGGCTTGTAAAGGTCAGAATAGACCGTGGTGATGATTCAATAATCAATGTCTATGATGCAAAGGATGTGGTTGTCATAAAGGCGGCTTCCGTAAAACTTACAGCCGAGGAACTTAAAGAGCTTAAAAAGCTTGAGGAATAGTTATTAATTTTCGGTAACGAAAAGTAATATATATAAAAATTAACCAAGGAGGTGTACTATAATGGCTTACAAGATTACAGATGAATGTATTTCATGCGGTGCTTGCGCAGCAGTATGTCCTGCAGAATGTATTTCAGAAGGTGACGACAAGTATGTTATCGATGCTGATAAGTGCTTGGAATGCGGTGCATGTGCAGGTGAATGTCCGGTAGGAGCTCCTGTAGCTGAATAATTTAAATGAAAACTGCTCATTTGAGCAGTTTTTGTTTTCCTTGACTTTTTTTAATTTTTATGTTAAATTTAATTCATATTAAATATACTGCCACCGGGTAGTGAATGCAAAGCATTCGTTTTCACATCGTTAGGTCTTTGAAGATGTGAATTCGGATGTTATTTTTTTGGAGGTATGTATGAATTTGTCAAATCCGTTTAAAAAGCTTACCCATTTTGAATTGGGTTTGTGGTTTACATCTGTTATTGTAACAGCTATATCCTTTTTGGTGTCGGGAGGTGGAGATATTTTAACACTTATAGCATCACTTATCGGTGTTACCGCACTTATTTTTCTGGCAAAGGGTTATGTTATAGGTCAGGTGCTCTGTATTATATTTGCAATTTTTACGGTATTATATCATTTTATTTTAAATATTACGGAGAAATGCTCACGTATTTGTGTATGACCACGCCCGTTGCATTTGCATCTTTAATATCGTGGATAAGACATCCTTATAAGGATTCCGAAGAGGTAGAAGTCAGCAGGGTAACTAAAAAACACAAAGTTTTACTTGTGGTTTACACAATACTTGTAACGGTAATATTTTACTCTATACTTTCGGCACTTGATAATGCCAATTTACTTTTCAGCGTAATTTCTGTCAGCACAAGTTTTGTGGCATCTTATCTTACATACTTAAGAAGTCCATACTACGCACTTGGTTATGCAGCAAACGATGTTGTACTTATAATACTTTGGGTGCTGGCATCTATTGAGGATATCAGCTATATGCCGATGATAATGTGTTTTGTAATGTTTTTGTTAAATGATATTTATGGCTTTTATAACTGGAAGCGTATGCAAAGTTGTCAGTCGGCTGACATATAAAAACGGCAGAGAATGCAATTCATTCTCTGCCGTTAATTTTCTATAATACACAAAAGTGTACCTTAACCCTACAAGATTGTTTTTATTTTGCTACATTTTCAAAGGGGGTTTTGCTGAATATTTCTTTTGTAATACCGTTATCCAGTACCAAATATCTTTCGGTAACTTCAACTGTTTTGTTGTAAGAATCCGGTTTGGATACGTATCTTACAATTATAATATTATCCACTCTGGTATATGTTCCGCTGTATACTATCTTTCCTTCCGAATTTTCTGAATCCACAGTACCGTCATCCATAAACCACAGGCGTTCAACAACTTTTCCGTCTTCTTCATACGCGAAGGCACAGTTCCAAAGTTTTTCGTTACTGGTTTTTCCTTTGTAGACCTTATCTTTTCTGTAAATAAAATCGTCAGATGTCTGAACAAATGTATACGCATCACTGCTTTCGTAGGTAAGGGTTATTTCATTATTGTTTTGCGACCATGTACCTTTGCTTACATCTGCAGTGCTTTCATCAGTCTGAACTGTGTATGAAAATGTATTATCTTTGTTGAATTGCAGACGCTTATCGGTAGCTTGCTGATAGTAGTATATACCCTCACCGCTGTATACTTTATTGTTTATGTTACGATAAATTTTTACACCTGCTATTACTGCTATAATTATTACAATTGCAATAATTCCCAAAAAGATTTTTTTGTTTTTCTTATTTATAAATTTAGATGCCAATTTTCCTCATTCCTTTCATTGCAATTATACATTGTTTGCAGGAGATTGTCAATAAAATTACTATTTTTTACTTGCATGATAGTCTTTCGTGTTGCAAAGAATATCTGCAAGCATTGCGCGTGTTATTTTGATGTACGGTCGAAAACTGCCGTCTTCGTAACCTTTCATCAACCCGTAGTCAGAAGCATTTTTTACGGCTGTAACCGCATATTTTGGTATAAGGTAGCTGTCGGAATATTCGGTAGCGGAAAAGGTGTTGTCAAGACCTAACATATTATTTAAAATTATGGCACACTCAAGTCTGGATATTTTTTCATCATAATTAAAGTATAGCTTATCTTTTTCTATATTCCCATTTATAATACCATGTTCATACATGGCACAAACCGTAGGGAGTTGCCATTGCGGTATAGAAGATGTGTCTGCAAAAGGCAGGTTAATGGTTTTGGAGGAGCTCTTTTTTAAAATTGTATTAAGATACAGCAAAAACTCTCCTCTTGTTATATGTTCATCCGGCAAAAAGTAATTTGTTTCACCTATTTTTATTCCTTTGAAAATACCTTCGTTATACAGCCTTTCGGCGGCATAATTACACCAATGTGCATTTGTGTCAGCGTAGATTTGTTCTGCTTTGTCAGTTTCTTTAAATGCAGGTTTTACAAAAAAACCATCATAGGTTAATTTAAAAGCATTTACATTTGATGTAACAAATGTAAACAAAAACAATAATACTGATATTTTTCTTTTCATCCCAAATCCTCCTTTTATTAGTATTTTTATCTTTGGCTAATATGTTATGCTGAAAAAATATTACAGTTTGTACAATTAATTCATAATAATTTTTTGTAAAAATATAATTAAACTGAGGTGATTCAATGAACTGTTTTGTAAAGGAAAGTTACGGTGTTATATGGCATTTTTATCATAATGCTCACGGGATATGCTATTGTAAAATGACGGATGAAAATATTACGGAATACAATGTTCTTCTGGCAGACGGACAGGAGGATTTTGATGTTTTGGTGGATGATTCCAACTGTATACATATGGTGTATCAAAACAGAGAGGGTGATATATTGTATGCAAATCACTTTAACGGACAGTGGCGCAAAACCACCTTGTTGGAAAGTAAAAGCCGTGAATATTATCCCAAAAATTTTACATTAAAAAGAATTAATAATTGGCTTAATTTACTTTACTGTATTGAATATAACGGAAGAAAAATGCTTACTCATCAGATTATTGACAGTACACGGGGTACACCTGAGGTTATAGACTGTATAAAGGATGATTTTTGCAGCGTACAGGATTCGTCAGGAAATATAATATTGCTCTATTACAGCGAAACACATAAATCATACGGAATACGCAGGTTTGTGTGGAGTAAGAAGGAATGGGATGATTTCAGTGCTATGTCTGCACTTGAAAGTTGCAATAATATATTTTTGTTTTCTGATGCACAGGATTGTCTGCATATATTGTATGACAAAAATTACAGCATCTATGAATTTTTCGACGGTGTTGAAAATATGATTGGTACCGGACAAAGACCATTGATGTTTTATCAAAAAGAAAATGTTATTATGTGGGAGGGAGTTTCTGATAACAAAATTTACATAAAAAAAGAATCTGACAGCGCACCTACAGTTATAATGTCCGGCAGTTTTTCAAAGCCTGTGCGTTTTGGACTAAGGTATACAACTTATGAGGACGGAATTATTGCGGATAGCTGTTCGGGTAATATAATAAACAGCAGCATAAGGATGTACGGTATAAACAATTTTTTCTTAATTTCCCCCACATCACCAATAAATATGAATATAAGCAATAATGACGCAGATGATGTTGCATACAGGGAAATGCAAAAATTAAAGATAAAAATAAACAGGTTGAGTGATATGGTGGAAAAAATGCAGATTCAGTTGGATGAATATGATATAAAAAAAACAGACCGCCGTTTAAAAGAATTGGAAACGGCGGTCAATAAAACCAATAAAAATAAACTTTTTGGTCTGTTTTAATTGCTCAGCTGAACACTAAGCCAAATATCTGAATATTTTTCGGTTACGCTTGCTGAATATGTGTAGGTTTCGCAGTTTGCAAGGGTTTCTGCAGACGGATAATACACCTCCGTATCGGATTCCTCTTCGGGTTTAGTACCCAAAACAGGAGATACATAACCGGTTTCAATCATGTTTTTCTGTGCAATATCCTGACTGCACACAAAGTCAATAAATTTCATTGCAAGCTCTTTTTGCTTACCTGTTTTTAAAACAACGAATCCGTCAACCCATTTGTTACTGCCTTCTTTGGGAACAGCATAGCTTAGCTCATCGTTTTCGTCAAGAGAAAGTGCGTATGCTGCCTCACCGGAATAAGCAAGTGTAAGTAAGCCTTCTCCTGCAACCATTTTATCTACCATTTCATCGGTAATATATGCCTGAACAAGAGGTTTTTGTTTTATAAGAAGGTCCTTAGCCTGATCCAGCTCGGCTTCATCAGTAGAATTTACACTGTAACCAAGGTGTATAAGTGCAACTCCAAGAGCGTCGCGTACACTGTCAAGCATAAATATCTGACCTTTGTATTTTGCGTCAAATAGCATAGAGTATGTGACATCCTCTTCCTCAACACCTGTCTTTGCTTTGTTGTATAAGATACCGACAGTGCCTACCATATAAGGAATGCTGTACTGGTTGCCGGGATCGTAGACAGGGTTAAGGTATTGCTCGTCCAGATTCGAAATATTTGGCATAATTGATTTATCAAGCTTTTCTGCTCTGCCTTCCTGAATAAGTCTGTCTATATAATAGTCGGACGGAACAACAATATCATAGGTGTATGTGTTGTTTGCAATCTGTACATACATACTTTCATTGCTGTCAAATTCATCATATACAACCTTACAGTTATAAAGCTCTTCAAATTCCTCTATTACTGCAGGGTCAATATATTTGCCGGCGTTGTATATTTTAAGAACCGGGCGATTGTCTCCGCAGGAAGAAAAAAGCAGTGCAGTAAAACAAATCAGTAATATTAAACTAATTTTTTTCAATTTCCACATCTCCTTTACCTGATCTTCTGTTAATAATAAGGAGAAGTACCATTACCGCTACAAACAACAGTGTTGAAAGGGCGTTAATGCTTGGAACAACACCTCTTTTTGCCATATTGTATACATGTACCGACAATGTATTTACACCTGGACCTTTGGCAAACAGACTTATTACAAAGTCGTCTATTGAAAGGGTTATTGAAAGTAGGAAGCCTGATATTATTCCGGGCATAATTTCCGGCAATATTATGCGGAAAAATGTGTATGTTCCGCTTGCTCCCAAATCCTGAGCCGCTTCAAATAAATGTTCGTTCATCTGCTTTAATTTTGGTAAAATCGAAAGTATAACATACGGTATGTTGAAGGATATGTGTGCAATCAGCAAGGTCCAGAAGCCCTTTTGTATGTTAAGTGTAAGAAAAAGCATAAGCAGTGAAACACCTGTTACAATATCAGGATTCATAACAGGAAGATATGAAATACCTGACAAAATTGCACGTGGTTTTTTCTTCATATAATGCATACCGAATGCTGTGACTGTTCCAACTATTGTAGCAATAACCGCAGAAAGTAAGGCAATAAGTATGGTGGTTTTAAGTGCATCCATAGTTTCTGCATCTCTGAAAAGCTCACCGTACCACTTCAGTGTGAAGCCGCCCCATTTGCCTCTTGAACGTGAATCGTTAAACGAATACAGCATAAGAATAAAAATAGGGGCATATAAAAATATAAATACAAGACCTACATATATTTTTTTTGCAAACCTCATATCAAGCCGCCTCCTTCCGAATTGTCGTCAGGATTAAGCTTATTTGAAATTGCCATAGAAATCAGTATAACTATAATCAGTATAAGTGAAAGCGCACCGCCAAATGATGAGGTACTGCTTACTTCCATAAACTGTTTTTCTATAATATTGCCTATAAGCATCTGCTGACCTCCGCCCAAAAGCTTTGAAATTACAAAGGTTGTAACAGCAGGCATAAACACCATAGCTATTCCCGAATATACGCCGGGCATACTAAGGGGTAGTTCAACGCGCATAAATGTCTGAAATCTGTTGGCACCAAGGTCGTATGATGCCTGTATGACATTTTTATCCTGTTTTGCCAATACTGTATATATAGGCAAAATCATAAATGGCAGGTAGTTGTATACCATACCTAAAAGTACAGCACCTTCGTTATAAAGAAGCTGGTAAGGTCCGAGATTGAAAAATCCCAGAATTTTATTTATTATTCCGTTGTTTTCTAAAATTGTAAGCCACGCGTATGTTCTGAGCAAAAAGTTCATCCACATGGGTGCAATTACAAGAAATAATAGGGTATCTTTTTGTTTAAAAGATGTTTTTGCAAGAATCATTGCTACAGGATAACCTATAAGCAAACAAAGTACAGTGCAGTACAGCGCTAATTTGAAGGAATAAAGTATAACCTTCAAATACAGCGGATCAAAGCACTTTTGTATATAGTGCATAGTAAAAGTGCCGGTTGACTGGTCATAAACACTGTAAAAAAGTACCATAACCAACGGAATAACGGTAAAAAGTATAGCCCATACTACATATGGATAAGCTGATACAGATTTTTTCATTCCGTTTCTTCCGCCTTTCTCATAATGTGTATATCATCAGGGTATATATCCATACCAACATTGCTTCCCGCAGGAGCCATTTTTGTAGAATGAACTGTCCATACGTAATTATCCGATGAAATTTTCATTTCGTAGTGAACACCCTTGAAAATTACTGAATCAACATGACCTTTAAGCATACCGTCATCAGGATTTTCAACAACTTTTATATCTTCGGGGCGTATAACTACATCAACAGGATTGTTTTCGCCAAAATCCTTGTCTACACATACGAAATCTTTATCTGCAAAGTTAACAAGCAAATCCTTTTTCATAATACCGTCAATTATGTTACTTTCACCTATAAAGTCTGCAACAAAAGCATTGTTAGGTTCATTATATATATCAACGGGACTACCCATTTGCTGGATAACACCGTTTTTCATAACAACTATTGTATCAGACATTGTAAGAGCTTCTTCCTGGTCGTGAGTAACATATATAAATGTAATACCAAGACGTTGCTGTATTTTTTTAAGCTCGGTCTGCATGCTTTTTCTCAGTTTAAGGTCAAGTGCACCCAATGGTTCATCCAGAAGCAGAACTTCCGGTTCGTTAATAAGAGCACGGGCTATTGCCACACGCTGTTGCTGACCGCCGCTTAAGGAAGTTACTGAGCGTTTTTCATATCCTTTAAGGTTTATAAGGGCAAGCATTTCTTTTACTTTTTTGTCAATTACATCCTTAGGCGCCTTTTTGATTTTAAGACCGAACGCAACATTTTCATATACATTCATGTGCGGAAAAAGTGCATATTTTTGAAAAACTGTATTTAAATTTCTCTTGTTTGGAGGAAGGTCATTTATATTAACTCCATCAAAAAAAACGTTGCCATCATCGGCCGTTTCAAAGCCACCGATAATTCTGAGCATAGTAGTTTTACCGCAACCACTTGGCCCCAGCAACGTAAAAAATTCATTTCGTTTAATTGACAGATTAATTGAATCCAAAACTTTTTCATCATTAAATGTTTTTGTTACGTTTTCTAAACGTATAACATCTTGTTTCATTTATCAAACCCCTTCCTGTTTTCAATACAATCATAGTATAATTTTTTTGGCGTTTTGTCAATATAAAATTGGAAATTTGTAAAAATAATTACATATTAACAATAAAAGATATATTGAAATTATGTTTGGTTGGTGATATAATAAACGGTAGTATTTATTATCGGAGGTTATTATGGGTTTAATAGCATTATTTACTTTTATTATTCTACTGTGTTATCTGATATATAACAGAAGTAACATTATTTCTTCAATTGCAGAATTCAGGTACGGTACCGGGCATGCTGAAAATGCTCTGAAACTTTATAAGTTTGCGGATAAAATCGGTAAAATGAAGTTCGTACACCGTGTAAGAAGAGCATATCTTACCTTAAAGGAAGGAGATATTGACGAGGCAAACAAGCTGTTTGTACTCATTTCTATGGACAAGCTAAAGCCCGAACAGCGTGCAAAGCTTAAGGAGTCTCATGCTCTTGTGGCGTGGAAGCGGGGAGATGTTGCCGATGCAATAGAGATGCTTGAGTATGTACATGAAAATTTTGTGTCTACTACAACATACGGAAGTCTTGGATATATGTATATTCACAGCGGTAATTTGAAAAGAGCTTTGGAATATAATCTTGAGGCATATGAATATAACCCTAAAAATGACATAATTGTAGATAACCTTGCTTTTACATATTTAAAGCTTGGTGATTACGAAAATGCGGAAAAATATTATGCGGAGCTTTTTGAAATGGATCCGAAATTCCCTGAGGGCTATTATGAATACGGCAAGTATCTTATTGAAGTAAAGGGTGAAAAGGAGCAGGGCATAGAGCTTGTGAAAAAAGCCTTGGATTGCAGATTTTCATTTCTTTCTATGTCAGGAAGACGTGACATTTTAGATTATCTGGAACAGTGCGGAGAAGACATATCACTGTTGGTTTAATAAATTAAAAATATTGGTATATCAGTCCTTTGCAAGGGTATAATGAATATATGAATACTCTTGAAAGGACTGTTATTTTTTGAAAAAATATGTTATACAAGGCGGAACTCCTCTTGTGGGTGAAGTAAAGATAAATGGCTCTAAAAATGCGGCATTGCCCATACTTGCAGCATCCCTGCTTACGGGAGATTGTTGCAAGATTTTTAATGTCCCCAAGCTTTTGGATATTGAAAACATGTGTGAACTTTTAAATTGTCTTGGATGCAAAACAATTTTTAAAAACGGTGTTTATGAAATATATGCAGAGGAATTACAGAATGATGTTATGTCTTACGAAACAGTAAATAAGTTAAGGGCATCTTTTTTGGTTGTAGGCCCTTTGCTTGCCCGTACAGGGCGTGTTAAAATTTCATTGCCGGGTGGGTGCCAGATAGGTGCACGTCCTGTTGATTTGCACCTTAAGGGATTTATGGCTATGGGTGCCAAAATAGAGCAGGGATACGGATATGTTGAGGCTGTATGTCCAAAACTTAAAGGTGCAAAAATATATCTTGATTTTCCAAGTGTAGGGGCTACGGAAAATATTATAATGGCGGCATCACTTGCCGAAGGGGTTACTACGGTGGAAAATGCGGCAGCAGAGCCCGAAATTGTAGATCTTGCTGATTTTATAAATTCTATGGGTGGAAAAGTGAAGGGCGCGGGAACAGATACCGTACAGATAGAGGGAGTCACCTGTTTGAAAGGAACAAATCACAGAGTAATTCCGGACCGTATAGAGGCGGGAACTTTTGCCTTTGCGGCTACAGCAACAGGTGGCTCTATAATTATAAATGATGTAATAACGGACCATCTTAAACCTGTTATAGCAAAGCTTGAAGAATGCGGAATTTACACAAAAATAAATGAAGCAAGCCTTATAATAGAAGCTGGTAAGCGTCATAAGGCGGCGGATATTAAAACTATGCCGTATCCCGGATTCCCTACAGATTTACAGGCACCTTATGTTGCACTTATGAGCAGTGCAATTGGGACAAGCATGGTTGTGGAAACAATTTTTGAAAACCGTTTTATGCATGTTCCTGAGCTTGGCAGAATGGGAGCCACTATAAAAGTGGATGGGAGGACTGCCGTTGTTGAAGGTGCGGACAGACTTACGGGTGCAACTGTACAGGCTACGGATTTGCGTGCGGGAGCAGCTTTGGTTATTGCAGGGCTAAGTGCAGGCGGAGAAACTGTCATTGAAAACATACACCACATAGAAAGAGGTTACGAAAATTTTGCCGAAAGGCTTGCAGACCTCAATGCAAATTTAAAGGTAAAACAATAATATTGATTTATTTTACCGTTTGTTGTATAATATTTGTCAGCAAACAATAAAGGAAATGTATAAGATGATATTGGTTAACACATCAAACTTAAAAAAAGAATTTGGTACCAGAGTTTTATTTGATAAGGTATCATTCAGCATAGAAAATAATGACAAAATAGGTTTTGTGGGTGATAACGGCACCGGAAAAACGACCCTGTTCAAAATACTTACGGAGGAAATTTTGCCGGACGGCGGTGAAATATACAAAAGTAAGGAAACCAATCTGGGTTATATGCAACAGCATGCCCACATGAATACGGAAAAAACTTTGTGGGCAGAGATTATGTCGGTTTATAAACCATTGACTGATATTGAAAACAGACTTAAGTCTGTCGAAAATCAGATAACAAATGGCGTTGGCGACCTTTCAAAGCTAACGGAGGAACAACATAATTTAAATGAAGAATATGAAAAAAAAGGCGGCTTTGTATATAAAAACATTGCAAAGGCAAGTCTTTTGGGATTGGGCTTTAAGGAGGAAGAATTCAATATGGAATTTTCCTCTTTAAGCGGCGGACAGCAGACAAGAGTTATTCTTTGCAAGCTTTTGCTTGGCGAGAGCAATCTTTTGCTTTTAGACGAGCCTACAAACCATCTTGATATTGAGTCTACAGGGTGGCTTGAAGATTTTTTGCGTGATTATAAAGGAGCCTTTGTGATTATTTCCCATGACCGCTATTTTCTTGATCGTGTTACAAATAAAACCTTTGAGCTTGAAAATAACAAGCTTACAGTTTATAACGGCAATTATTCCACTTATGTAAAATTAAAGGAAGAACGAGAAAAAACACTTATTCGCAATTATGAAAATACTACAAGGGAAATACATAGAATAGAAGGCATTATTGAACAGCAAAGACGCTGGAACAGAGAAAAAAATATTAAAACTGCGGAAAGTAAGCAAAAACAGATTGAACGACTTGAAAAGGATTTGGAAAAACCCGAAATTTATAACGAAAATATAAAATTTAACTTTAAGGCAAAAAATATGGGTGGCACAGAGGTTTTGCGTTGCAACGGACTGAAAATGGCATTTGATGAAAAATTGCTGTTTGAAAATACGGATGTGGAAGTAAATCGTGGAGAAAGAGTTTTCCTTTTAGGTGCAAACGGATGCGGCAAAACGACTTTATTTAAAATTATTACGGGTGAATTACACCCCATTGCAGGAACAACAAAAATCGGTGCTAATATTCAGGTTGGTTATTTTGACCAGAAACAGAAAAATCTCTCATTGGAAAAAGATGCAATAGATGAAGTGTGGGATGCATATCCTTCAATGACACAGACTGAAGTGAGAAATGCAATGGCTGCATTTTTGTTTAAAAATGACGATGTCTTTACACCTGTAAGCAGTCTTAGCGGTGGTGAGCGTGCAAGAGTTGCTCTTATAAAACTGATGCTTTCGGGTTCTAACTTCCTGATATTAGACGAACCTACAAACCATCTGGATATTAAATCCCGTGAGGCGTTGGAGGATGCGCTTTTAGGCTATGACGGTACAATGCTTGTAGTATCTCACGACCGTTATTTCATAAATAAGCTTGCCACAAAAATTTATTATATGGAAAGTCGTGGTGTGAAAAAATATGACGGCGACTACACATATTTTTCGCAGACTAAAAAGATGGCTTCTGCAGAGGTTTCTGTTAAAGCTAAGGAAAGTAACTCCAAGCTTGACTATAAGGCACAAAAACAGTATGAGTCGGAAATACGCAAGCTGAAAAATGCTGTTGCAAAAACGGAGGAAGAAATTGAACTTACGGAACAGGCAGCAGCAGATTATGAAGAACAGCTTATGCTGCCAGAAAATGCAACAGACTTTGAAAAAAGTATGGAGATAACCAAAAAGCTTGAAGAAAATAGGGCGAGGCTTGAAGAACTTTATCAGTCATGGGAAGAACTTTCTGCACAGCTTGCAGAAAAGCAAAATTAATAAACATAATATGTAAAAAAGAGCCTTAAGGCTCTTTTTACATATTATGCTTATCTCTGAACAACAGTGTTATACACCACAGTCCTGCCAAGCCAACAAGGGTGAATATTATTCTGCTGATAATTGCCCCCTGACCGCCAAACAAAGCACCGACTATATCGAAGCCGAAAATACCGATACTTCCCCAGTTAATTGCACCGATAATTACAAGCAATAATGATATAAAATCCATTTTTACACTCCTTTTTTATATTTTCTATTATTATTTTATCTATTAAAACAATGATTATACTGCCATTTTTTTGTTTTTTAAAATTTGTAACAAAATTGTAATATTTCTGTAATTGGAATTTTTACAAATCTATGTTATAGTATATTTGTAGAGGTATAAAAGTATTTCCGTTAAGGAGGTTTTTATAATGTTTAAAAAGATTATAGCTTTAGTGTGTGTAATTACAATATTTTCATCAATAGCTGTTTTTGCGGCGCCTGATGTGCTTGAATCTACAGCAACAGGCAATTCCACAAATATTATTGTAATAACAAATCCACCTACTGATAAATCCGCAACCTTTGATATGTCTTACATCATTTCGGGTTACGGCCGTCCGGGCGCGGATGTAACAATGTATTTCCATGACGGTGCGGTGTACAGAAAGTCTGCATACACATGGAAAATAGGTGCAAGCGGCTTGTTCTTTAAAAAGATTACTCTTGCTAAGGGTAAAAATGCTTTGATTTGTTATGCGGAATCGGGCACTGCTAATCAGACAGTACCGTTGGAAATCACTTACCTTGGTTCAACATTTATGAACACTCTTAATAATACGGTAATTAATGTTACACAGGTACCGACAAGATAAAATATTGATTTTTAAAGCTGTGTAAGCGTATGTGCTGCACAGCTTTGTTTTTTAAGCACACGGGAGTCGAACACCGTATGCCTTAAATTTATAAATTTGCACACTTTCAATTTGTCGTCCTCGCAAGGCGTCAGCCTTCCTTCGTCCTCCGCATAGAAATTGTACTAAATTTCTTTACATTTAAGGTCGAAGAGTTTTAAAATAGCCAATTTGAGTTCAGAAAAGTAAAATGCCGCAGGAAATACTAATGTATTTTCAAGGGATTTTACGCATTATCAACATAAATTGGCATTTTAAAACCATGCGAGGTTCAACTCTCGTGTGCTTAGCCGAAAGAAAGTAATCCGAACCCGCCTTAAACAGCGTGATTTCGGCATCTTTAGGCTTGTCATCTTTGCAAGGCATCAGCCTTGCTTCATCTTCCGCACCAAAATCTGCTCAAAATTCCATCTGTTTAAGGTCATGGAATTTTCAAAGAGAGAATTTTTGGTTGCGTAAGGCAAAAACGCAAGTAATCCTGACGGATTGCTGAGTATTTTAACAAAACGAAAGCGAAAATTCGCCTTTGAAAATCGAGGTTCGGATTATTCTCTTTCGGCTATAGAAAGGTTTGCAGTAATTTGAATAAAGAGCGTATAAAATCATTCATTTTAATATTGCTTATTGTTAACAGTATTAACCTTACTGCACAAATGTGGTTTGATACAGGTTTCTGGGCTACGGGCGAGTTTTGGGATTCTTTGAAAACCATTCCTGTTATCGGTGGAATTGTATCACACTTTGATAATGAGGAAGAAGTATATACCGGTCAGCAGCTTTACGATGAAACTATGAAGCCAAGACGAGTTGTTGTAAACGGCGGCGGTGCAAGAGATGTTTTCAGTAAAGATACAGATTATTATGATGAAGCTATGAGGTATGTGGAAAATTTAATATCCGAAATGAAAAATGCAGAGGTTACCGTTGACAAGCTGTCATATGAAGAATGGAAAAATCTGTTTAAATCAAAGTCGGTATTTGTTGATTACGGTTATGCTACCGACTATAAAAACATTAACAGAATGTACGGTATGAGTTCATCTTCGGGAAAATTCGAGCAGGCAACACAGTTCACCGGCTTTATTGTTGTACCCAATGACCTTACCGGTGTATGTACTATTACTATGCTTAACGAAAGTGACAGTACGGTTGTGCGGCATAGCTTTTCCGCAAGTACAGATCAATTGCAAAGCTTTATCGAACATTCAACCTACCAGAAACAGTTAAATGATACATTTGCCTTCGAGATAAACCTTGATGTTCTTGCATCTGCCGAAACAGGGATAGAAAGAAAAGTTGCTTTTTCTCCCCTTACCTTGCTTACAATTCCGGCAGGTACGGAATCACATGCCATTGTTCAGAATAACGGTGCATTCAAAAGCTATGAGGAATTTGAAGGATTTGCTGAAAAAGCAATTACCGTATTTGGCTATAATGCCAGCTCGTTGCGAAAAAATGTTAAAAGTGACGGAACAATAACATATGTTGAAAATAATGCTACCATAACATTTTATTACGACGGTACAGTTGAATACGGTGCAGTATCAAAGGAAAAGGGTTTGCGTGTTTCAACAGGAGGAACAACCTCTTATCAGGCAGTGCACGATGTTCTGAATATTGTCAGTATGTTGTGGGAAAAGTCAGATGCAGAAGTTAAAAATATGGACTATCAGCTTGTTTCATCTCTTTGTGATAACGACGAAGGTAAATATACAGTACGACTCGATAATATGATTAACGGTGCAGCTGTTAATTATTCTAATGTTACCGGCAATGCTGTACATGCACAGGTTGAAGAAGGATATGTAACACGCCTGGTGATGCATCTTTCTGAT
This sequence comes from uncultured Clostridiaceae bacterium, assembly GCA_964573775.1. GTDB lineage: Bacteria > Bacillota > Clostridia > Monoglobales > Firm-18 > CAZNKU01. The sequence continues at coordinate 79,759 of CAZNKU010000002.1, forward strand.
ATAAGCCAGACCGGACAAAAAACGGAAAGCGCGCCGGTGCTTATGGCTATAGACTCCGTATTTGAAGGTTACGGAAAAAATGCTATGGTTATTGATGATGTGTACAGATGTTATGAATTTGACGATACAGGCAAAGGTGTGGCAAAATGGGTATTCAATCTAAAAGACGGTGATGAGGTACTTGTAGTTGATACATCTGAACTTAATTAAAAGGGATTGATTTTATGGAATGGAGCAAAATTAAAACAATTTTAATATGGATTTTTGCAATTGTTAATATTTTTCTTTTTTCAATGTTTTTTAAGGATATATATGTCGGTACCGAGCTAAGTGATGATGTTGTAAAAAACACTATTGAGATTTTAAAAAAGAATAATGTTTCAATAACAGCTGAAGTTATGCCAAAAGACTGCTCGGATGTCAGAATATGTAATGTTGAAAATGAGTATAATTCCATTTCCGAAATGCTTGAAAGCATAAGGAGTGTATCAACCAAAAACGGAGTATCTTATTTTTCGAAGGAAAATGTCGATGTTAAAGGTAAATCCTTTACCTGTACCGTAAATTCTGACGAAAAAGTGTCAAATACACTAAAACACACAAAGTCTGAAATAAAAAAGACAGGACTTTTGGATGATGTTGAATACAGCATCCGTGAAAGTGGAGATTATGTATATTTTTACTTAAAGAACGGAAATATGATTTTTTTCGACAGCTATGTTCGTGTTAAATGTACTCAAAAGGGCATACAGGAAATATATGTTAACAACTGGTTTGGTGACAAGGTAACAGAGGGCGGTACGGCTGAGACAATTTCACCGTCACAGATACTGATAGATTTTGCAGTTGAAAAGTCTTACACCGAAAAAGTTACAGTAAAAAGTGTTGAAGCAGGATATTATGTTGGAAACAGAGATGAAACTGTAAGTGTTACTGCCTTTCCTGTATGGGAAATAAGTGTGTCTGATGGTAGTGTTTACTACTATGACAGGCGTAACGGAGACCTGGTGAGCAGTAACAAGTAGAATTTGGAGGAAATAGAATGATATATTTTATAGAGGATGATAACAATATACGCGAGCTTGTTGTGTATACCCTTAACAATTCCGGAATGGATGCGGTTGGCTTTGGGTTGCCTTCCGAATTCTGGAAAGCTGTTGAAAATAAAACTCCATCTATGGTAATGCTTGATATAATGCTTCCCGAGGAGGACGGACTGTCTATACTTAAAAAATTGCGAAAATTACCCGATACTAAAAAATTGCCTATTATGATGATAACTGCAAAGGACAGTGAATACGACAAGGTTGTGGGGCTTGACCTTGGTGCAGATGATTATGTATCCAAGCCATTTGGTATGATGGAGCTTATTGCACGAGTAAAGGCATTGCTTCGCCGTACAGAGGCAAAAAATGAAGAAAGGGATTACACAATAGGAAATCTTTATGTATGTCCCGGTAAGCATATTGTGCGTGTTAATGGCATAGATGTTGTGCTTACACTGAAGGAATTTGAAATTTTGTGTATGCTTTTAAAAAGTGGGGATATTGTTCTTACACGTGATACATTGCTTAATGAAATATGGGGTTATTCCTTTGACGGAGAAAATCGTACCGTAGATGTACATATACGAACTTTAAGGCAAAAACTCGGCAGTGCGGGAGATTACATTAAAACCGTAAGAGGAATTGGGTATAAAATCGGAGGAAGCAGCCATGAGGTATAAAATATTCAGAAATGTGTTTTTTGGTATAATGGCTGTTTTTCTTATATGTGTAATGGTCGTAATTTCTGCTATGCATGCTAATTATGCAAAAAATACGTCTGTTGTTTTCGTTATAATTGATTTGAAATATCAACTTCTTGCAGCTCTTGTTGTGTCGGTGGTGTTGGCAGTTGTTATATCAAAATTGATATACAACAGCGTTATAAATCCGATTAACGCCATAAACATTGAAAATCCCGATGATGAGGTGGAATTTGATGAAATCCGCCCGTTGGTTGAAAGAATAAACGCACAGAACAGACAAATCAAGCAACAGATGGACGAGCTTAAGACAGAACACGAAAAACAAAATAAGTTAAGAAGAGAGTTTACCACAAATGTTTCTCATGAACTTAAAACGCCGTTAACTTCCATTTCGGGTTATGCGGAAATTATGCGTAACGGTTTTGCTAAGCCTGAAGATATAAGCAGATTTTCAGGAATAATATATGATGAAACACAGCGACTTATAACTTTAGTTGGAGATATTATTAACCTTTCCAAGCTTGAGGAAAAAGAAGTTATTCACGAAAAGAAGATGATAGATTTATACGAGATTTCACAAAATGTTGTTTCAAGACTTTCTGCTGTTGCATCTAAAAAGGGTATAAAATTCAGTATTGAGGGAACTGCTGAAAAAATATATGGTGTTGAAAACATTATTGATGAAATAATTTATAATCTATGCGACAATGCAATAAAATATAATAAGGATAACGGATTGATAATGATTAATATCCAAAAGGTTGACGGAAATACAGAATACACAGTTACAGACACAGGTATCGGAATACCTAAAAATGAACTTGACAGGGTATTTGAAAGATTTTACCGTGTTGACAAAAGCCATTCAAAAGAAATTGGAGGTACAGGACTTGGACTTTCAATTGTAAAGCACGGAGTTTCTTACCACGGCGGTGAGGTAAGTATTAAAAGTGAATTAGGTAGCGGAACATCCATAAAAATCCGATTTAACAATAAAATTTAACATAGATTTAACATAAATTCGGTTTGACATTTAACAGTAATTTGGTATTATAATAAATGTTGAGAAAAATATTATGAATTACGGAGGATATTAATATGGACATTTTTTCCATAATTACGCTTTTTGGCGGACTTGCTTTTTTTCTTTACGGTATGAATGTAATGTCAGAAGGTCTGGAAAAACTGGCAGGCGGTAAGCTTGAAAGCATTTTGCAGAAAATGACCTCTAACCGTTTTAAGGCTTTGGGATTGGGGATTGTTGTTACAGGAGTAATTCAGTCATCATCAGCGGTTACGGTAATACTTGTCGGTCTTGTTAACTCCGGCATAATGCACTTTGGTCGTACAATCGGTATTATAATGGGTGCAAATATCGGTACTACTGTTACTGCATGGCTTTTAAGTATGATTGGCATTGAAGGCGATAATATATTTATTAAGCTTTTAAAGCCTGAAAACTTTTCTTTGATTTTTGCTTTAATAGGTATTTTGCTTATTATGATGTCAAAGAGTAGCAAGAAAAAGGATATCGGCTCTATTTTAATTGGTTTTGCAGTACTTATGTTTGGTATGGAGCTTATGAGTGGTGCCGTTGAAGGGTTAAAGAACAACGAATCCTTTACAGGTATGCTTACAATGTTTGAAAATCCGCTGTTTGGTATTCTGGCAGGTGCTGTTCTTACAGGTATTATACAGTCATCATCTGCATCAGTTGGTATTTTGCAGGCACTTTCCATGACGGGTACAATCAAATTTTCCGTTGCACTTCCCATTGTTATGGGACAAAATATCGGTACTTGTGTAACTGCCTTGATTTCAAGTATAGGCGTAAGTAAAAATGCACGTAAGGTTGCTGTTGTTCACATTACCTTTAACCTTATTGGTACTTTAGTATGGGGAATACTGTTCTATACAGTTAATGCATTTTTGAATATGCCGTTTGTTAATGAGCCTATAACACCTTTTGGTATTGCTGTGGTACATTCTATATTTAACATTGTCACAACAGCTTTGCTATTACCGTTTACAAAACAGCTTGAAAAAATTGCCAATAAGGTTATTAAAACCGATGATGAAAAGCCTGTTAAAAGTGACTTTTTGGATTCTCGTCTTCTTGCTACACCTTCTGTTGCTGTTGCGGAATGTAAAAAGCTCACATACAAAATGGCACAGGTTGCACAGGATATTATTCACCGTGGATTCAGTCTGTTTGATAAATTCGACGAAGATGTTGAAACAAAGATGTTTGCCAATGAAGAAGAGCTTGACCTTTATGAAGATAAGCTTGGCAACTACCTTATTGCAATTTCAAGCAAGGGACTTTCCGATGAAGACAGCCGTGCAAAGTTTATGATGCTTCATAACATAGGTGATTTTGAACGCTTAGGTGACCACGCTCTTAACCTTTATAAGGCAGCTAAAGAGATTAATACAAAAAATCTTTCATTTACCGAAGATGCTGAAAAAGACTTGCTTGTTTTAAGGCGTGCGGCAGAGGAAATTGTTGATAATACAGTAAACGCTTATATAAACAACGATATTTCTCTTGCTGTAAGAGTAGAACCGTTAGAACAGGTTATAGATAACCTTACTGCGGAAATTAAGACAAAGCATATTGAAAGACTTCAGCGAGGAGAATGCACAATCGAAATGGGCTTTATACTTTCCGATATGCTTACAAATTACGAAAGAATTTCCGACCATTGTTCAAATATTGCAGTTGCAATGATTGAAATTAATCACGGTGGGTTTGATACTCATAAATATCTTAACACTCTAAAAAATTCAAATAACAAGGAATTTAATGCTTCATTTGAGGAATACTCAACTAAATACGCTTTATAATTAAAATAAAAATAAGGTCTCATTTTTGAGACCTTATTTTTTATTCTTCAATCAATTTAATAAGTTTGCCTATAACAGGCTCGAACTTTGCACCGTACCAATGGTTTTCTTCCTCTGCAGTAGCTTTTATACATTCTACCGTATAGTCAGCGGCAATTTTTGCGGCGTTGTATGCGGTTTTTCCTCTTACCAATGCACCCACGAAAGCAGATGCGTAAATGTCACCTGTACCGTGACAGCTGTTTGGTAAAAATATATGTTCATAGTATGAATACTCGCCATTTTCAAATACCACTACGCCTGTTTTTCCCTTTTCGTAGGAAACACCTGTAAGTATAATGTTTTTTGTACCAAGTGCACACATTTTTTCAATAAGTCCATCTATGTATGCCTTATCGTATTCCGTTTTATATTCCATATCTGTCAAAAAGCTTGCCTCTGTAATGTTTGGAATAAGGTAATCTGCCTTGGAGCAAAGTCCTTTCATAGCGTCTACAAATTCTGCATCAAAGCCGGGGTAAAGCTTTCCGTTATCAGCCATTGCAGGGTCTACAGCCTTTATGCAATTTTCATTGCCTACGCTGTCAAATATATCTGCAACGTAGTCTATCTGATTTGTACTGCCAAGATAGCCTGTGTATATTGCGTCAAATTTAATATTTTCCTTTACCCAATGGTCTTTTATAGCAGGTATATCTTCTGTAAGGTCACGGAAGGTATAGCCCGAAAAACCTGCTGTGTGTGTGGAAAGTACGGCAGACGGCAAAACTGCAGTTTCTATACCGCAGGCTGAAATTATAGGAAGTGCAACAGTAAGTGAACACTGACCTACACATGAAATATCCTGTATTGTAAGTAATCTTTTATATGACATTTTAAAATCCCCTTTACAATTTTCATTAATGGTATTATAATCTAAATGTGGTAATGTTTAAATATCCAAAAAAGGAGTTTTTTATATAACCAGATGAAAAAATATTTTGAAATTTATAAAGACATAAAAAACAAAATATTGACAGAGGAATATGAGGCAGGAAAAAAACTGCCTTCCAAAAGAGTTACGGCAGACAGATACGGTTGCAGTGTTATAACTGTAGAAACTGCTTACGGTATGCTTGCGGATGAGGGGTACATTGTGTCTAAAGAACGAAGCGGCTATTTTGTATGCAAAATAGATGCAATGGGTAACAGCAATAAGTCAGAGCATATTGCCTTTGATTATCTTGATGAAAATTTGTCACTTGATAAAAGTCAGGACTTTGAATATTCTTTGTGGTTTAAAACCATACGAAAGGTTATTTCCGAAAGAGGAGAACAGCTTTTTATAAAGTCGCCCAATATGGGCTGTGCGGTTTTAAGAAATGCAATTGCCGACTATCTTTACCGTTACAGGGGCATGATTGCAAAGCCTCAGAATATTATTGTCGGTTCAGGTGCGGAACAGCTTTATGAAATCGTGGTAAAGGTTTTAGGCAGGAACAAGGTTTACGGTATAGAAAACCCATCATATTCACGAATTGAAGCTGTTTACAAAGGCACAGGTGCAAGGGTGGAAAAGCTTAAAATGGGCAATGACGGTATTGAAAGCAATGCACTGAAAAACAGCAACATTGATGTTTTGCACGTTACACCATTCAGAAGCTACCCTACGGATGTTACAACATCAATTTTAAAAAAGTATGAATATCTACGTTGGGCAAGGGATACAAACTACATTGTGGAGGATGACTTTAACAGCGAGTTTTTCAAGCCGGGTCAGCCTGTTGAAACAGTGTATTCTCTGGACAGCAACAACAGGGTAATTTACCTTAACACATTTTCAAAAAGTCTTTCACCCTCTATGCGTGTAGGCTATATGATACTGCCTGACAAATTACTTGAAGTATATGAGCAAAAGCTTGGAGGTTTTTCCTGCTCTGTTCCCGTACTTGACCAGTATGTATTGGCGGAATATATTTCAAGCGGTAATTTTGAAAGACATCTTAACAGAATGAGAAGAAAAGAAAAACTTTAAAGTATGAAGTTATATTATTATATGGACAAAAAATTCCTTCAGCAGTTATTTGGATATCTTCATTACCCCCCATAAAAAAACCGCAAGTAATTTATACTTGCGGTTTTTTGACACCTAACAATTTTATTTTATCACATAATATTTTACTTGTAAATAGGTTTTTAAAAAATCGTTTATAAAATCTGCTTTTTTCACAATAAATTTATAATCACTTTTTACAAATTGCCAATTGAAAAGGGGGTTGAAATTTGCTATACTATAAGTGAAGAAAGGAAGGTACAGTCCAATGAAAAGTTAAGTATCGACTTTAAAAGTAAAGAGAATAGGACAATAGATGCGAACATTTTTTAAAAATACACGGCGGTGTGACGCATTGACATAGAGTTGATATAGATAAAAAGTTGTAAAACTTTTCAGTTCGTGTCAGGTTGTTAAAATCTTTATTTAAAAGTCAAAACAGAGCACCTTTTACAACAAAGAAGCACATTAAAACAAAAACTGTTCTCGTTAGAGAAAATGAAATTTTTAGAGTGTTAAAAAATGGTGATGATGAAGTAAGAGGTAGATTGGGAAAGAGAGGATACAAAATGACAGAACCAAAGAACGAACAGAAATAACCTCCGATTGTTGGTGAAAGAAACAATCGGAGGTTATTTTTTTGCTTTAAATCTTATGTGTTTTAACTGTGTTTCCGTCAAAATCCTTCCATATAAATTCGCCGTTTTCCAGTATAATATATCCGTGGTGGCTGTTTCCCTTAGGTATGGATACAGAGCCCGGGTTTATATATGTGTAATTTTCGTGTACGTTGCAGGCAGGTACATGAGTGTGCCCGTGCAACAGAATATTTCCTTTTTGCAGAGGTGGAAGATTATTTTCGTTGTAATTATGACCGTGAGTGGCATAGATTACCTTGTCTTTGTCTGTTATAATGCAGTAATCAGCAAGTATGGGAAATTCCAACACCATCTGGTCAACTTCTGTGTCGCAGTTTCCACGCACGCAAAGTATTTTATCCTTTAATTCATTAAGTAATACAATGACTGCTTTGGGATTATAGTCTTTTGGAAGGTCGTTTCTCGGACCGTGATACAAAATATCGCCCAAAAGAAGAATTTTATCAGCCTTTTCGCTTTCAAAAGAATTTATCATTTTTTTACAGTAATATTCGGAACCGTGTATGTCCGAAGCAATAAACCATTTCATATTGTTACCTCCCAAGCATTCTGTTTATTTTTGGATTATGATTTCTCATTAAAAACACATCTTTTTATAATCTAAATTAATTATAACACGATATAATTTGAATGTCTATGCAAAAATGGATAACTTTACATATAAAAAAAGACAACAGATAAAAGCCAATTCGTTAAAAGTGCCGATATAATAATGCTTGACAATGCTTTTACAGTAGTATAAAATAAAAGGATAAGGATGATTTTTAAGTCACCATTTATAAATTTTTATACATAGTATGGTATATAGTAATATACCGGAGGTTAAATGATGATTTGCAATAATATTTTAGAAGCTTTGGGAAATACTCCCATCATACGTCTTAATCGTATGGCAGACCCTGACAGTGCCGAAATTCTTGTTAAGTTTGAAGGTCTTAATGTTGGAGGATCAATAAAGACAAGAACTGCATACAATATGATATGTAAGGCTGAAGAACAGGGAATAATAAATAAAGATACTGTAATTGTAGAGCCTACAAGCGGTAATCAGGGCATAGGGCTTGCTTTGGTTGGTGCGGTACGTGGGTATAAAACTAAAATTATTATGCCCGACTCCGTAAGCGAGGAACGCAGAAAATTAGTAGAACACTACGGTGCAGAGGTTATACTTATTCACGATGCAGGCAACATCGGTGCTTGTATTGAAGAATGCTTGCAGACGGCACTTAAAATGCAGGCTGAAGACCCTAACGTGTTTGTTCCTCAGCAGTTTGAAAACCCTGCAAACCCCCAAATTCAAAGGGAACAGACAGGTAAAGAGATTTTAGAACAGGTAAATGGTCCTATTCACGGTTTTTGTTCGGGTATAGGTACAGGCGGTACTATTACAGGCATCGGTGAAACCTTAAAGGCTGAAAATCCCGATATGGAAATATGGGCAGTAGAGCCTGAACATGCGGCAATTTTGTCAGGTGGTTCAATCGGTACACATATTCAGATGGGTATCGGTGACGGACTTATCCCTGCAATTTTGAATACTGAAATTTATAATGATATCTGCATAATAAAGGATGAGGAAGCTATCCGTACAGCAAAGGAGCTTGCTTCTAAAGAGGGTATTATGTGTGGTATTTCAAGCGGTACAAATGTTGCCGCTGCACAGTCAGCAAAGCAGTCAATAAAATCCGACCTCAGAGAAATCAACAGGTCAAAGCTTCTTGCTCAGTTTCAGGATAAGGAAAATGACTGCATAAGTGCCGTTATAACACAGATTGAGTCAAATGGTACGGCTACTCTTATCCATGATAAAACAGAACTTTATCTGCTAAAAAAAGAACAGATACCGAATGAAGTTCTTAAAGAAGGTCAGAATATCAAAGTATATGTAAATGGTATAATAAATAAAGAAAAGAAACCTATAATAAAAATTTCAAGAACTCACCGTGACCTTGTAAAAAGGCTTTTTGAACTTGAAGTTCCTGAAATATATGATGGTACTGTAGAGATAAAGGCTATCTCCAGAGAACCGGGGTCAAGAACAAAAATCGCTGTATGTTCCAATAATCCCAATGTTGACGCAGTGGGTGCATGTATAGGTCCGAAGCGTTCAAGAATTACTGCGGTTGTTGAAGAACTCAGCGGTGAAAAAATTGATATAATAACTTACAGTGAAAATCCTGAAGAGTTTATTGCAAAGTCCCTCGCTCCGTCAGAAGTAATAAGTGTTACTCTTGCTGAAGACGGTTCAAAGTCATGCAGAGTTATCGTTCCCGATACTCAGCTTTCACTTGCTATAGGCAACAGAGGACAGAATGCAAAACTTGCAGCTAAACTCACAGGATATAAAATAGATATCAAACCTGAATCAGAAGCAAAGACTGCTGAAAATACAGAAACAGCATCAGAAATTCCGGAGAGTTCCGGAGAAATCGCTGATAATTGATTTTATCCGCAGGAATTTTATTCCGGTATGCGATTAAAATAATAAAATAAGGAAGTGTGCAGTTTATGCATAATAAAAAAATTCCTATGAGAACTTGCTGTGGGTGTGGTGAAATGAAACCCAAAAAAGAACTTGTCAGAGTAGTAAAATCCCCTGACGGTTCGGTATCACTTGACTTTACAGGTAAAAAATCAGGACGAGGTGCCTATATATGCAGAAATATCCTCTGCCTTAACTCCGCACGCAAAGCAAGAAAATTTGAAAGGTCTTTTTCGTGTGCTGTTTCGGATGAATTTTATGAGGTGATGCAAAATGAACTGGCAGCAGAAAGTAATTAATCTCCTTACAATGTGCAGACGAGCGGGAAAGCTTATAATAGGCTTCGACGCAGTAAAGGAAACTTTTGTTGAAGGCGATATATACTGCATAATTGTAGCTAACGATATATCACAGAATACATTGAAAAAAGTAAGAAATCTATGTGATACATTCTCGAACGGAAAAATTCCGGTTGTAAGAACTACTCTTACAGTTGCCGAACTTAATAAATACCTTGGTCAGAAAGTCGCTGTTGCTGCTATCTGTGACAGAGGATTCGGAAGCCGTCTTATTGAACTCAACGGTCAGTTTATGGAAAACGGAATAGTTCCGGAGGAATGGAAAATATAATAATTTTAAACAGGAGGTAAGTATTACGGATGGTAAAGAAAGTTAAAATTAATGACCTCGCAAAAGATTTGAATTTGCCAAGTCAGGAAATTGTAGGCGTCCTTGATGAATTTTCTGATGTAAAGAAAAAAACTGCCTCTAGTATAGGTGAGGATGAAGTAAATCTGGTACTTGAATATTTCTCACAGAAAAATCAGGTGGACAGCTTTGATGATTACTTTAAATCCAGCGTAAAACCGCAGGTGGATAATAACGTTTCTTCAGATGAAACCAATTTGACCATACAGGAGGCTAAATCAGTGCAGAAACCAAAAGCAAATATGTCTAACAAAAATAATAAGGCTCAGGGCGACAGCCAGAAAAAATCAAATAAGCCCAGACAGAATAAAAATAATGCCAAACCGCAGAATAATACTTCTGCAAACAGTATAAAAAATAATGCTGTGCAGGATACAAAGAAAAATAATGCTCCGGTTCAGAATAATCCTTCAAACAACAGTAAAAGTAATGAAAAGAAATCAAAACAGGCTCAGCCAAGAGGCGAAAAAACAAAGCTTAATGCAAATCTTGCATCCGAAACAGTAACAGTAACAAAAACTGTACGCCGTACTGTCGATACAAGAGGAAGCTATGTGGAACTTGATAAGTATAATGAAAGATATGAACAGATTGCCCCTGCACACAAGCATAAGGACAATTATACAAAAAAACAGAAGATTTCACAGAAATCCTCACAGAAAAATAAACATCAGTTCTCAGGAAAACGTGAAAGCGAAGCTGAAAGACTCCGCAGACTTGAACTCGAAAG
>CAZNKU010000003.1:0-86917 GCA_964573775.1 uncultured Clostridiaceae bacterium
CAGTTAATATAATAATTAAATTACTTGCGGTAGAACGACTTTTTCGACGGTCTGAGGAAGACTTAAAAAGTCTTCCTTTTCCTATTTTAAATATTTTGACGGGTTATCTCCTGTAATTTTTTTAAACATTGAGCTGAAGTAATAAATATCCTTAAAGCCCGACTGAAAAGCCGCTTCGGAAACATTTACATAGCCTGAAACAAGCAAATCCTTAGCCTTATTGATACGCATATAAATTGCATACTGTGTAGCACTCATCCCCACAATTTCACGAAACACTTTTCTAAAATGCGATGGGCTTAAACCTGCAATTTCTGCAAGCTCATCAACTGAAATGTTTTTAGTAAAATTATCGTTTATATATTTTTTGACATTTTCAATTTTCGCATAGTGCACAGGATTATATGCAACTGCCTCATTCTGCTCTGCAACATAGCACAAAATTTCCTGTATATACGCGTTACAAAGTGGACGGTAAAGCTTTGAACGGCTTTTTCTTGCATTGTTTATCTTTTTAAACAGTTCTGCAATCTGACGGCTGACGTTATGTATAACAATAGGCTCATCCTTTACGATAAGCTCACTTCCCTCACCGTATTCAATATCAAAGCTGATGGATATAAAGTGCCATGGTGAAAACTCGTCGGTAACACACTTTCTTGCAGTCCTTGGAGAAAACAAAATTAAGTCATTTTCCACAACCTTTAGCATATGTCCGCTGATGTCATATTCACCTATACCGCCAAGGTTAATAGCTATAATATAATGCTCACTTATAGCCGCATTAAAGGACCAACCCTTCGTGGTTTTCCTTTCTATTGAATTGTATACATGAGTTACCGAAAAATCATATGAGTTCTGCATTTTTACTACCTCTTCAGCTAAAAAAGTTAAAATAATTATATCACAATACAAAAGTATTGTAAATATAAAAATAAGCAAAAAACACAAAAAAAAATCATTTCACAAAAATTTATTTGGAAATACCGCTTGATACGTCCCACATCAAATGATACAATAACTTCAAAGGTATTTTAAATACAAAAAATGAAAGGAAGATTTTACATAATGGCAGAAAAGAAGATGAAATTACAAAAAGTTTATGAATCTCGCGACGTGTCTAAGAGAGCTGAGCTCCCTATTTCCGAAAAGGAACTTTGCGACAGATATGAAAAGGTTACAACAGCTATGGTTAACGATGTTTTGCGTGAAGACAACATCTTGTACCAGACACTTCCTAACAACATTCTTCCTCTAAGAGAAGAAATGAAGGTTGCAGGTATCGCTTTCACATTGAAGGGTTCTAAAAACCTTGATATCACAGACGAAATGGAACAGAGAGCACAGATGCTTGAAGCTATCGAGCCTGATTCTATCTGCGTTTGGGATACTTGCGGTGACGAAGAATCTGCTCAGTGGGGCGAAATCATGACAATGGCCTCTATAAAAAGAGGTTGCCGTGGTGCTATCGTTGACGGCGGTATCCGTGATACAGACATGGTTCTTGCACAGAATTTCCCTGTATGGTGCAAATACCGTACATCTAACGGTATGATGGGTCGTTTCCGTATGATCGGCTGGCAGATGCCTATCGAAATCGGTGGAGTACATATTTTCCCGGGTGACATTCTTCTTGCTGATATCGACGGTGTTATCGTTGTTCCCCGTAAGCTTGCTTATGATGTTCTTGTTCGTGCTGAAGAAATCCGCGATAACGAAGTTGAAATCAAAGAAATGGTTAACAGCGGTATGAAACCAACTGAAGTTGTTGCAAACGGTGGTTATTTCTAAAATATAGCCCCTTTACAAAATATATTTTAATTTATTAAGGAGGACAAATAAAATGTTCGATTTTAACGGTAAAACAGTTGTAGTTACAGGTGCAAGCGGCGGTATGGGTACTATCCTATGCGAAAGACTTGCTGCTAAAGGTGCAAACCTTGCTGTATGTTCAGTAGATAAAGAAGGTTTGGACAAATTGGTTGAAAACCTAAAGAAATATGATATCAAAGTTGTTGCTGACTTAGTTGACGTTACAAACGAAGACGAAGTTAAAGCATTTATGGACAAGGCTGCAGGTCTTGGTAAATTGGCTGGTCTTGCTAACCTTGCTGGTCTTTCAATCCCTGGTCAGATTCCTGAATTTGATGTAAATTCATACGACTTGATGATGGATGTTAACCTTAAGGGTGCATTCCTTATGTCAAAGCATTTCGCTAACGTTGCTGACGAACAGGCTATTATTGTAAACATCGGTTCAATGGCTGCTATCAATGCTAACGGTAATGCTCCTCTATACTGCACAGCTAAAGCTGCAGTTAACATGTTCTCAAAAGCTATGCTACTTCAGGTTGGCAAAAAGAACATCCGTGTTTCTACAATCAACCCCGGCGGTGCTGACACAGCTTTCTGGGGCACAAGAGCAGTTGATAAATCAAAGCTTATGCAGGCTGAAGACGTTGTTAACGTTATTGAATTCGTTCTATGCTCTGATCCTTGCATTCAGATTCATGAAATATCATTTGAAAGCTTTGCACGTTTTAACTAATTAAAAGGTGGATGTAAAAAAAGCGCTGACCGCAAAAAGGGAGTAATAATGTTCACGCACCCAAGGCTCCACTGTGTAAGGGGAGCTGTCACGAAGTGACTGAGGGGTTGTTAATTTATGTAGAAAATCCTGACGGATTTCCCTTTTAATTATTCTTTTTGCTTCGGACAAACTTCACCTCTCGGCGTATACACATACGCCTTCGGGTAACCCTACGGTTCAGTTTGTCCATTCTGCATCTTTTTTTCCTATCCACAAATACAAAAAGGAGATAAAAAAATGAAGGCAGCTCTATTAAAATCATGGGAGAACATGGAAATATGCGATATGCCGAAGCCTGTTCTTGAAAAAGACGAAGTTTTAATTAAAATGATTTACGCAGGTGTTTGTGGTTCTGATATCACTGTTTACTCAGGTAACCATCCTACAGCTACAGCTCCTTGTATCGTAGGTCATGAAATTCTTGGTATAGTTGAAGAAATCAATTCAGATTTCCCAACAGACATTAAGGTTGGCGACAGAGTTACTGTAAACCCACTTATCGGTTGCGGTCACTGTGAACCTTGCAGAAAAGGTATCCACGTTTGTAAGTCACTTAAACTTCTTGGTATCCACGAAAACGGCGGTTACGCTGAATACACAAAGGCTGACATCAGAAAGGTTGTTAAAATCAACGAAGGTATTTCTGATAAAATTGCTGCACTTGCAGAACCTTTCGCAGTTGGTTACCACGTAACAATGCGTGCAGGCGTTAAAATGGGTGACAGCGTTCTTATCATCGGTGCAGGTCCTATCGGTATGGTTCTTGCTCTTTCTGCTAAAGCAGCAGGTGCTGATAAGATTATCATTTCCGAACCTGCAGAAACAAGACGTTCAGTTGCTGACGAATTTGGTTTTGAAACAATCAACCCAATGGATTATGATGACGTTATGACAAAAATCAACGAGCTTACAGACGGTAACGGCTTTGATGTTGTATACGAAGTTTCAGGCTCTAAGGCTGGCGTTCTTCTTACAACAAAAGCTTGTAAAATCCGTGGTACAATCATCTCTATGGGTCTTTCAGGTCTTGAATATCCATTCCCAATCGGTCAGATTTCATTTAAGGAACAGACTTTGGTTGGTTCACGTACCTATTCTGAACCTAACTTCATTGGTGGTGTAAGAATGCTTGAAAAACTTGACAAGGAATATGACCTTAGCAAGCTAATCAGTGATGAACTTACTATCGACCAGGCTCAGGAAGCTATTGATATGATGATTAACAAGACTAATAATGGTAAAATCCTTATCAAATGCAACTAAAAAACTTGTGCTTTTGGCGATGACCGTTCAAAAGCGATTTATAGCATAATAAATGTTATATAAAGTAGAAATCCGTATGATTACATACGGATTTCTTTTTTGCTTTTGAACTATAAACAAACTTCACCCTCGACATACCTTTGTATGCCTTCGGGTAACCCTTCGGTTCAGTTTGTTTATTCCTCATCCAAAACCCCTGCGTTTTGGATGTGCTTTTGGCGATGACCGTTCAAAAGCGATTTATAGTATAATAAATGTTATATAAAGTAGAAATCTGTATGATTACATACGGATTTCTTTATTCTACAAACTCAAATCTTCTTACCTTTTTTCCGTCAACCTCTACTTCTTCCTCCCACATATATGCAGGACGTACCCAAACCTTTTGTTCTCCATAAAGTGCACGGTATACAATCATTTCTTCCAATGTTTCGCTGTGTAATGCAACATCTATAAGTTCATATTCATTACCCTTGTAATGTCTGTAAATTCCTTTTTTCATAATATCAACCCCTTCCTTTACATTATAACATATTTATGCCAATAATAAAAGATATTGTATTTTATCATTGACTTTTTAAGTTCATAATGATATAGTTGTCTAAAATGATTATTTAAAAAAGGAGTCGAATTATGTTTATAGCAGGTCAAATTGCGGGCATTTTCAATACAATATTCGCTATACTTTCACTGCAGTGCAAAAGTATGAAGCGTTTACTTATATTGCAGATTATTTCAAACGGATTGCTTATGCTTAATTTCGCCTTACTGGATGCATGGTCATTAATTGGTATAATAGCAGCGGTACAAACAGTAATTACCTTCGTATTCAAAGTAAAAAAATTGAAAATACCGTCTTTTGTTATAGTTTTGTATATAGCTTCCTTTATAACAAGTACAATATACATATATGAAGAATTTTTAGACATTCTGCCGGGTATAGCTGCTATGATATACACATTAAGTATTGTACAGAAAAAATCTTCAGACTGCAGAATACTCACAATTTTCATTGCAATTTTATGTATTATATTTGACATAGGTTCAGGAATATGGATAAAAGTAATACCACATACATTCTTGCTTTGCTGTACGATAGTTGGAATAATGAGGTTAGACACAAAAAAACGTTAAAAAACAAGGACTGGCAAAAGCGACTTCTCACTATGTGAACGCCGCTGATGTCGGTCCTTTTTAAATTTATTTACTTACTAAAAACAAAGCTTGCCTTTGTGTCGTCCATTATATCAGGTTGCACCTGAATTTCCAAATCATTCCATTCACTTGATATTTCAACCGCATAATAGCCTATTAACTTTTTGCCCGGTGCAATTGTTCCATCAAGTGTGGTCGAACCGTCTTCAAATGCCATCATACCGGAAAGTGAATAATCACATGCAACATCATTATTGTATGCCTCAAACATTAATAATGAACTGATGTTTTGATCTTCATCAGAAACATTTTCAATTTCAAATTTTACACCAACAAAGACATTTCCGTCTGCCGCCTCAAAAAATTCAACACCGTCAGACTCCTGCAAATCGGTTGCAGTAATTTTCAAATTATCAAATACTGCAGTTTCATTAAGTCCAAATGTTGTATCTTGTGTTGTAGTAACTTCACCGTTTGAATCCGTTACTTCCTTTTCCACACCTTCATCACATGCTGTTATACATAAAGCCAGCACAACAATCAGCCCCAAAACCAACATTCTTTTAATTTTCATGATATTTTCCTCCTTTTTATAACCTAACGGTTATAATTTAGTATATTATAGCATATTATTTGGTACAATGTCAATAACCAAACGGTTATCAAAAAATATTAGAGGGTGTTTTCGTGAATTATTATCCACGTATACGAGATTTAAGAGAGGACAATGACCTTACCCAATCAGATGTTGCCAGTATGCTTTCAATGAAACAATCACAATATTGCAGATACGAAAAAGGTTACAGGGATATTCCTACAGATATTCTGATAAAACTGGCTGACTTTTATAAAACCTCTACAGATTATATTCTTGGCAGAACAAATGTAAAATAAACCATTTACCTTTGTTGACAATAATCAGTAAAAACATTATAATAAAAATTGCAGTGATATTAATGCTCTGCAATTTTTTTATGAAAGGTGATGTAAGATGTTAGATTTCACATATAACACACCTACCAAGGTGTATTTTGGAAAAGGAAAACACAAAGAAGTCGGAAATATAATTAAAGAATACGGCTTCGACACAATTATGATGCAATACGGTAAAAGCAGTATAAAGGCAAATGGTCTTTATGATGATGTTATGTCATCACTTAACGAAAATGGTATAAAAGTAATTGAAATGGGTGGTGTAGAACCTAACCCTAAACACACATTTGTTCGTGAAGCCGTAAAGGTTGCAAAAGAAAACAATGTTCAGATGATACTTGCTGTTGGCGGTGGCAGCGTTATAGATTCCTGTAAATATACCGCACTTTCCGTTGCAAATAACTGTGACGTATGGGATATTGCAACAGGCAAGGCTAAGGCTACAAAGACTATACCCGTAGGTTGTATTCTTACAATTTCTGCGGCAGGCAGCGAAATGAGTAAATCTGCCGTTATTACAAATATGGAAGAAAATCAGAAAAGAGGCTATGCGCCTGAAATTAACAGATGTATTTTTGCAATAGAAAATCCCGAGCTTACATATACAGTAAGCAAATATCAGACAGCCTGCGGTGTAGTTGATACTATGATGCATACCATGGAAAGATACTTTACAGTTGGCGAGCCTACCGACCTTACAGACAGAATATCCGAAAGTATCATAAAGGCTGTTAAGGACGCAGGTACGGTTGCAATAGAAAAGCCTGATGATTATGAAGCCCGTGCCACAATAATGTGGGGCTCCTCCCTTTCTCATAACGGTCTTACAAACTGTGGCAGAAACCTATACCTTGCTGTACACCAGCTTGAACACGCACTTAGTGGAGAATATGACCATATTGCCCACGGTGCAGGCCTTGCAGTTTTGTACCCTGTATGGTGCAGATATGTTTACAGGGAAAATACTTCACGTTTTGCACAACTTGCACGCCGTGTATGGGATGTTGTTGAAGCCGATGACGAAAAGGCTGCTTTAATGGGTATTGAGGCTATGGAAGAATACTTCAAATCTATCGGTATGCCTTCAAAATTAGGCGAATTTGGCATAACAGAAGATTGTATAGACAGACTTGCAGACCTTTGCACATTTGGCAAGACACGTACAATAAACGGCTATATCGAGCTTGATTATGACAAAGTAAAAGAAATATTCAAATTAGCTTTTTAACAACAAGATCCGAATGGTTGTGTCAGGTACTGTTAAGGACAGTTTTTTAAAATAACGAAAAAGAATATTTATGTACTTTTGGAGTCAAAAGTACCAAAAACGCGAGGGTTTCGATTCCCTCGCGCTCCTAAACGACAAGGGCTCTGCCCTTGACCCGTTCCGGGGGTTTCTTTATTTTATAAATTAATACTTTGTTCTTTCTGTCAAATCCAAAAAACTACAGGTCGGGGCTATACGAAAACTTATTTCGCTAGCCCCTAAAATCATTGTCCTGCAGCGGAAATTGATAACAATGATTTTTCCTTTGTTTTTGGATTTTCTGTTTGTGTTTTTTCTGTGACACAAAGTATCACTCAAGCAAGAACGCCGTAGAGTGAGGGATTGCAAATCGTTTCGAGGTTTTGAAAAAATTGGCGTAAAATTGCGCATATCATTTCCCTCTGCTGCGGATGAGTCCAAATCTTTGATTTGGCTAACGAATCCCATGCAAAGGATGTCCAAGAAAACGAGCATTTGCGAAGTTTGATTGGAAACAGCCGACTGTTGATGCGTAATTTTAGGAGTCAGTGCGATAAGTTCGCATATGACGACGGCGACAATTTTAAGAAACTGACGAATTACGAGTTGCTGACCGAACGTCCCGGCGCCGATTTTTTGCTTACTTTTTGTCGGGGCAAAAAGTAAGTCCCACGCGGATAGCGTAAAAATTAAAAAGGATAGTTAAAACTATCCTTAAGGGTACTTCTCATAATTATTCGGATTTTTTTAATAAACATAGAGATAAACACAGAAAAATTGTAATATGCTTCCTGCAAGTACAAATATGTGCCATATAAAATGAAAAAATTTAAGCTTCTTGTTTTTGTAGAATATAATACCTACTGTATATGCCACACCGCCTGACACTAAAAACACAAGTGCCGCTGGTGTAAAAGAAAGTATTGATTTTATGGAGAAAACTATCATCCAACCCATAATTACGTAAAGAGCAAGGGATGCTTTTTTCCACTTTTCCATATTTATTGCATTAAATACTATACCAAGCACCATACACCCTGCCTGAATACCGAAAATCGTCCAACCCAAAGCACCTTTTATATAGTTAAGTGCAATAGGAGTATATGTGCCGACAATTAAAATAAAAATTGAACAGTGGTCAAGTATCTGAAACACTTTTCTTGCACCTGTTTTTGCCAATGCGTGGTACAAACAGGAAAGCAGATACAAAAGCACAAGACTTCCGCCGTAAATGCACGCACTTACAACCCCGAGCGCACCCGAATTATGTGCAGCTTTTACTATTAAAAGCACCAGTGCAGCAACGGAAAGACCTGCTCCTATACCGTGTGAGATTGAATTTGCTATTTCCTCACCCAATGTCTGCGTTTTAACTTGCTTTAACATTCCCATAGTTTTCGCCTCCAATAACCGTTCATCAGTTTTTCAATACCATATTACCACTTTTTAGTTAACTTGTCAAACGTTTATTCAAAAATTCGGCTTAAAACTTGGCATAAGTTCAAGCTTAAACAGGTTCATTTTATGCTTTCTGTCTATAATTTCTTTTTTATCTTTATCCTCTATTACACCTGTGCGGATGTAAACGTCAAGCTCTGCATAGGTAAAGCCTAAGTTTTCCTCATCAGTTTTACCGCAAAGTCCGTCTATTGGTACTTTGTCAACCAACACATCAGGAAGACCCAAAAGTCTGCCTATTTCCTTAACCTCTGTTACTGTAAGGTGTGACATAGGTGAAAAGTCACCTGCCGCATCACCGTAACGTGTAGAATAACCTACCCAGTCTTCAGAAAGGTTACAGGTATTGCAAACTCTGCCGTTACAGCTTTGGGAAATTGCATAAAGTGTAGTCATTCTCACTCTTGGAGGAATATTTGTTACAGTCTGTGTAGAAATTTCCAAATCCTTTGGCATACTGTTTTTAAGACCTTCAACAGCGTCCTTTATGTTTACAACATAGTGCTTTATACCAAGGTGGTTTACCAAAAGCTCTGCCATGTCAATATCGTGCTGTTCACCGCAGGGCATTAAAACACCTATAACTCTGTCCTTGCCAAGAGCCTCAACACAAAGTGCCGCCGCAATTGAGCTGTCCTTTCCGCCGGAAATCCCAACAACAGCATTACAGCCTTTTCCGTTTTCCTCAAAAAAATTCTTAATCCATTCAACACATTGATTTTTTACTTTTACAGCATCAAACATAAATTATTCCTCCTATTTTAGGCTTATTTCATAATCCTTCACACAGCCGTGTGCACCGAATATCTGCCATTTACCTGCACCCAACCTTTGCATAACTGCATTACGCTCAACTGCACAAAGCTCAGGATTGGTATCCACAGATGTCATAAGTATCGGTGCATATTGATTATACTGCTTTTGTTCGGAAGTCATACCCTTCAAATTAACATAAACGTCACCGGTAAATGTGATATGATGTTCATAATCTATAAGCACAATTTCACCGGGCAAGTGTCCTCCTCTTCCCTCGTAAACTTCAAAGTGCAAATCACCGAAATCAAAAAAGCCAATTTGCCACAAATCCCCGCTTTTTGGGTCATTTTCATTCCACATAACCTTAATTTTTTCAGGATTTGGTGGCATATAGTCTGTCAAAGTCTTGCATATACGAATGTAAGGCTTGTGCAGAATATTTTGTTCACGGTAGCCATCCTTACCATCAAATTCCGCCTTAAGACTTTGGGCACTTTTAGCACTTGCAAAAACTTCATCAAACATTGCGAGAAGTCCGCAGTGGTCAACATCTGCATGGGTTATAAGTGCTCTTTTTTTCATTTTATCAAAACCTGGAATAAGCTTTCTGAACAAGTCTGTCATTTCGTCTTTGTAATAAGCATACCCCGTATCTACAAACAAATATTCATCCCCGCTTTTTATAATTGCCGTATTACTTCCGCAGGGAGGTTCTATAAGTATAATTTCAGTATTTTCTGTTATTGTATGTTTTGTTATACGTGGAGAAAAGGCTTCACCTTTGCATTTTGCAAGCAGGTCTGCAAACTTACTTATGCTGTCAAAGGTTTTGTATGGTGAAAGCCCCTGTTCATCAAGTATCTGCATAGCAAGGTTTGTGTTTATCAAAAGGTCGTTTTTCTCACTTTCCGAAATTCCGCTTGCCTCAATAAGACTTGTAACAAAGGAATTGTAAAAAATACTGTTGTCAAAAACCTTTTCCGAACGGTTGTATTCCACAACGTTTACGTTACATATATTCTTTGCCTTATCAATAAAAAGTTTTATCTTTTCCGCATCTTCTACAAACAAGCCCATTTTAAAAAGCTGATGCTCTGTGTTACTTTCCTGATAGCTCATATAGGAAATATTAAAGCTGAATTTTTCAATAACCTCCAGAATTTTTGTTACACTGCCGGGGCGGTTTTCAAGATAAAATTCCAATAAAATAATATTTGACTCCGCTTGATTCCCCTGCAAATATCCTATTGCCTCAAGCTGCTTGTCCGCTTCTGCAAGAGCTTCAGCAGAACCTTCTGCATCCAAAAACAAAGTATGGGAATCCACAGCCTTGTTATAGCTTACCCTTGAAATATTAATACCCAAATCCGCAAAGCATTTGCTCGCCTGCAAAAATGCACCAATGTGGTTAGGCATATTTGTTACATAAGTTTTTTTCATAAATATCACCTTAGATTCAATTTTATCACATATTTTATAAAAAGTAAATTGTCAATTAGAAAAAGCCTGAACTTTAAGTTCAGACCTTTCTGTCTACAAATCCGTCTTTAGTTAAAACCTTTACGGTTTCAAAACCGCACTTTTTCACACGTTCTATGGCTTTATCATAGGCGTTACCAAGAGTTTCGGCATCGTGACAATCAGAAGTTATAACCACGTCACAACCACGTTTTTTAATTTCCTTTAATATAAATTCCGAAGGGTAAATTTTGTTATACCCTCGGCTTATTGCGCCTGTGTTTACTTCAAATACAGGTTTTGCTTTAGTAACCTCGTCCAAAGTATCAATTACACATTTTTTATACCAATCGGCATCTTCATCAAAATATTTATTACCCTCGTTGAATTTTGCAACAAGGTCAAAATGCCCGACAATATCTGCATCTGTTTTCTTTGCAACATTTTTTACTGTTTCATAATAAAGTTCAACAAAAGCTCTGTAACTTCCGTCAAAATACTTTTCTATATTTTTCTCAAAAATATCATAATAATCAACATCCACAAATTTACCGTCTTTTTTTACATAGTGAACTGAGCCTATTACATAGTCATATTCCTGACCGTCAGGGGTGAAATAATAATCTCTCTCAATACCTTTTAGAATATCAATCTGCGGATATTTTTCTTTTAAAACTTCTATTTCTTCACAATATTTTTTTGTATTTTCCAAAGACATACACCAACCACTATCAAAATCCGTATATGAATGTCCTGAAAAACCAAGGGACTCAAAGCCAATTTCTATGGCCTTTTTTACCATATCTTCAAGTTTGGTTTTTCCATCACAATACGTAGAATGAACATGGATATCGGAATAAATCATTTTGTCATCTTCTCCTGTTTAACCTTATGGTCAATAATATGACGTGAAGCAAGCTCCTTCATAACGTCGTCAACACTTATACCCATTTCAACCATCATAACCATTGTATGATACATAAGGTCTGCAATTTCATAAATTGTTTCTGCCTTGTCGTTATCCTTTGAAGCAATGATAACTTCTGTACATTCTTCACCAATTTTTTTAAGAATTTTATCAATGCCCTTCTGGAAAAGGTATGTTGTGTATGAGCCTTCGGGAAGTTCAGCCTTTCTGCCCTGAAGCATTTCGTAAAGTCCCTGTACGGAAAATGTATTTTCTTCACCAAAAACTATGTTTGTAAAGCAGGAATCTGTACCCTTGTGGCATGCAGGACCGTCCTTTGTAACAGTTACGGTAAGGGCATCCATATCACAGTCTGCTACAATGCTTTCAATGTGCTGGTAGTTACCTGATGTTTCGCCCTTTCTCCATATTTCTTGTCTGGAGCGTGACCAGAAGCAAGTCTTCTTTTCCTTAATGCTTATTTCAAGGCTTTCCCTGTTCATATATGCAAGTGTTAAAACCTTTTTACTTTGTGCATCCACAACTATTGCAGGGATAAGTCCTTTTTCGTCAAATTTCAAATCATTTATATTAACCATTTTTACAACCTCACATTAATATTATTGTTTTTAAGCTCCTGCTTCAAATCCTTAATTTCCACTTCACCAAAATGGAAAATCGAAGCCGCCAATCCTGCATCAATATCAGGAATTTCGTTAAACAAATCCACAAAGTGTTGAATACTTCCCGCACCGCCTGATGCAATAACAGGAACATTAACAACATCGTTTACAATCTTTAAAAGCTCTATGTCAAAGCCCTGCTTAACACCGTCGGTATCGATGCTGTTTACCACAATTTCGCCTGCACCGTTCTTTTCACCCTGTTTAATCCACTCTATGGCATCCATTCCTGTGTTTTCTCTGCCACCCTTTGCAAATACGCAGAACTTACCGTCCACGCGCTTTACATCCACGGAAAGTACAACACACTGGTCACCGTACTTTTGGGCCGCCTCGTAAATAAGCTTTGGATTTTTAATGGCACCTGAATTTACGGAAACCTTGTCGGCGCCGCATTTTAAAACTCTGTCAAAATCATCAAGTGTGTTTATGCCGCCGCCTACTGTAAGAGGGATAAATATTTTGCTTGCAACCTCTGTTAAAATATCGGTAAAAAGCTTTCTGCCCTCAAAGGATGCTGTAATGTCGTAAAACACAAGCTCGTCTGCACCGCATTGGCTGTAAAATTCAGCTAATTTTACAGGTGATGAAACATCTGCAAGCCCCAAAAAGTTTACGCCCTTTACCACTCTGCCGTCCTTTACATCAAGGCACGGAATAATTCTTTTAGTTATCATTTTGCCACCTCTATTGCTTCCTTCAAATCTATGGCATTTGTATATATTGCCTTACCAAGTATTGCACCGTACATATTCATATTCGCAAGTGCTTTAACATCATCAATAGAAGAAACACCGCCTGATGCAATAATATCCATGCTGTATTTTTCCGAAAGATATTTATACAGTTCAAGGTTTGTACCCTGCATTGCACCGTCTTTGGAAATATCTGTGCAAATAACAGTTTTTACACCGTCCTTTTCAAGCTTTGCAAACATATCATCGCAGGATATTTCGGAAACCTCTGTCCAACCGTGAATGGCTACCATACCGTCGGAAATATCTACACCCACAGCAATTTTATCACCGTATTTTGCAATCATATCTGTTGCAAACTGTGGGTTTTTAATAGCTATTGTGCCAAGTATTACCCTCATAACACCTGCATCAATGTACTTTTTTATAACCTCTTCTGTACGGATGCCGCCGCCAACCTCAATTTTAAGGTTTGTGTTATCTGCAATCTCTTTAACTATATCATAGTTTGGATTATTGCCGTCCTTTGCACCGTCAAGGTCTACAATATGGATGTATTTAGCACCTGCCTCCTCAAAGGATTTTGCAACCTCCAATGGATTATTGCCGTAAACTGTCATATTGTTGTAGTCACCTCGAAGAAGGCGTACCACATTTTTATCTTTTAAATCTATTGCCGGAAAAATATTCATAACTTCACCTTTATTCAATTTCACAAAATGCTTTTAAAATTTTCATACCCACTTCACCGCTTTTTTCGGGGTGGAACTGTGCACCGTACACATTTTTATAGGCAACTGCCGCTGTAAGCTCTGCACCGTATTCAGTAGTGGCAATTACAGATTCGTCACAGTTTGTACCAAAATATGAATGTACAAAGTATACACAGTCATTTTCATTTATATACTTAAAAAGCTCGTTCTTTGGCTTATCCGCAGGGAAGTGCAGACCGTTCCAGCCTATGTGAGGTATTTTGTAGTTTGCAGGTACAACGCCCTCCATAGATACAATGTCACCTTTTATAAGCCCCAAGCCTTTATGCTCACCGTATTCAAAGCTGCGTTCAAAAAGCATCTGCATACCAAGGCATATGCCAAGCAGGGGCTTTCCGTTTTTAACCTCTTCCACTACCACATCTGCAAGACCACTTTCGTAAAGCTTTTTAGCCGCATCTGCAAAAGCACCTACACCTGGAAGTATAATTTTATCTGCCTTTTTAATTTCTTCAGGGTCAGATGTCAAAATAACCTCTGCACCAATGTATTTAAAGGAGCTGTAAAGAGAAAAAATATTACCTACTCCATAATCTACTATTGCAATCATTATAAAACTCCTTTAGTTGATGGTATCTCGTTTTTAAATTCCTCATCAATTTTTACAGCCTTTGCCATAGTTCTGCCCAAAACCTTGAACATACCCTCTATAATGTGGTGAGAATTTTTGCCGGCCATTTGTTTAAAGTGCAAAGTAACATTTGCGTTTCTTACAAATCCAAACATAAATTCCGAAACAAGCTCTGTATCAAAATCCCCAACCTTTGAAGTTGGAATTTCAACGTCGTATCCAAGATAATCTCTGCCGGAAATATCCACGGCACAAAGTATCAACGCTTCATCCATTGGAAGTATTATATCACCGTAGCGGATAATACCACGCATATCACCCAAGGCATCTGCAAAAGCCTTACCCAAGGCTATACCAATGTCCTCAACCGTGTGGTGATAATCCACCTCAATGTCACCGTCACATTTAACATCAAGGTCAAATCTGCCGTGCTTTGCAAAAAGTGTCAGCATATGGTCTAAAAATCCACACTTTGTATCAATATTGCTTTTGCCTGTACCGTCAAGATTCAAGGAAAGCTTAATGTCTGTTTCCGCAGTTTTTCTTATAATTTCACTTGTTCTCATAAATTCACCCTCTGACAATTTCAGTTATTTTTTCAATAAATATTTTCATCTGCTCACATGAGCCGATTGTTATTCTGTTATACTGGCAAATACGCTCATTTGTAAAATGACGTACCAAAATGCCTTTGGCCTTTAATTCATCATAAATCTTTTGACCGTCAAAATCAGGATGCTTTGCAAAAATAAAGTTTGTTTTTGAATCTATAACCTCAAAGCCAAGCCTTTCAAGCTCTTTGGTTGTGTACTCTCTTGTATTGCAGATTTTTTTGCAGTTTTCCATGTAATAATCGTTGGAATCCACCGCAGCCTCACCTGCAACCATTGTAAGTCTGTTTATGTTATATGGATTTGTGGAATACTTAATTTTTTCCAAGTCTTCTATAATACCTTCGGAAGCTATTGCAAACCCAAGTCTTGCACCTGCCATACTGCGTGACTTTGAAAAAGTTTGTACAACCAAAAGGTTGTCATATTTTTTTGTTAGTTTGTATGCACTCTCTCCACCAAAGTCTACATATGCCTCGTCAATAAGTACTACGTTATCAGGATTATTCTTTATAACCTCTTCAATTGCATCCAAAGGAAGATTTAACCCTGTTGGAGCATTAGGATTTGCTATCACAACCATACCTTTTGCATTAAAATACTTTTTATAGTCTATCGAAAAGTCATTTTCAAGCGGCAAGGCTGTATACTTTACACCATGTAGTTCTGCAAATACCTTATAGAATCCATAGGTAATATCAGGAAACAAAGCTTGCTTACCATCACCGCAAAAAGCCATAAACGCAAAGTTTAAAATATCATCAGACCCATTTGCAAGATATATGTTCTTTTCAGTTACGCCATGTAAAGCCGCAAGCTTTACTTTAAGCTTTTTAGCCTCAGGGTCGGGATAAAGCTTCAAAAGCTCAACCTCACTTTTATTTATAGCCTCCAGCACCTCTTTTGAAGGAGGATACGGAGATTCATTGGTATTTAGTTTTATATACTCCATATCCTTTGGCTGTTCACCGGGGGTATAGGCTTCCAAATTTTTATATTTAGAATTAAAAAATCTACTCATTAATTTTCATCCTCAAATCGTATTGTAGCACTTTTAGCGTGTGCAGACAAGCCTTCTTTTTCTGCAAAGTATGCTATGTCGTCTGCCACCTTTGAAAGGGCATCTTTTGTATAATAAGTATACTGTGTTTTCTTCACAAAATCATCTACCGAAAGGGGACTTGAAAATCTTGCTGTACCGCTTGTAGGCAGTGTGTGGTTAGGTCCTGCAAAGTAGTCACCCAAAGCCTCAGGGCAATATTTACCCATAAATATTGAGCCTGCATGCTTAATGCTGTCAAGGTAATCAAACGGATTATCAACACAAAGCTCTAAATGTTCAGGAGCAATTTCGTTAGCAATATCTATAACGCATTTTATATCGTCTGCAACAATAATTTTACCGTTGTTATCTATTGATGCTCTTGCAATCTCACATCTTGGGAGCATCGGTATCTGTCTTTCAAGTTCAGCACTTACAGCCTTTGCAAAGTCCATATTGTCTGTAACTAAAACAGCACTTGCCATTTTGTCGTGCTCCGCCTGTGAAAGCAAATCTGCCGCTACATATTTGGGGTTGCAGGTGTTGTCTGCAACAACAAGTATTTCACTTGGTCCTGCAATCATATCAATTGATACAATGCCGAATACCTGTTTTTTAGCCTCTGCAACAAATGCGTTACCAGGACCTACAATTTTATCAACCTTTGGTATACTTTCAGTACCGTAAGCAAGTGCCGCAACCGCCTGGGCACCGCCTACCTTGAATATTTTATCAACTCCTGCAATTTTAGCGGCAGTAAGTATTACAGGGTTAACCTTGCCATCCTTCATGGGAGGTGTAACCATTACAATTTCACTGCAGCCTGCAATTTTGGCAGGAATACTGTCCATCAGCACTGTTGACGGATAAGCCGCTGTACCACCAGGCACATATAAGCCTACCTTTTCAACGGGTATAACCTTTTGCCCAATAACAACGCCGTTTGTTTCGCTTATAATAAAGCTGTTGCGTACCTGACGCTTGTGGAAGTTACGGATATTACAAGCCGCATCCTCTAAAATTCTTACAAATTCTGCGTCCATAGACTTGTATGCTTCCTCTATTTCTGCATCTGTAACCCGCAAGGTGTCAAGCTTTACACCGTCAAACTTCTCGCAGTAGCCCTTTACAGCCTCATCCTTACGTTCTATAACGTTTTTAATGATGTCAGCAACAACATCCTCAATATTTGTCTTCATATTAACACGGGCAAAAATTTCGCTGTTCGGAACCTCACCGTATTTCATTATTTTAATCATTTTTATCAACCACCTGTTGTTCCAATCCTGTACGGATTTTTTCAATCATTTCATTTTTAAACTTAAAGCTTGATTTGTTGGCAATTAGTCTTGCACTTATGGGCACAATGTCTGTAAATGGCTTTAAGTCATTTTCAAGTAGAGTTTTTCCTGTTTCTACAATATCGACTATAACGTCTGAAAGGTCAAGTATAGGTGCAATTTCAATTGAGCCGTTAAGCTTTATAATGTCAATATCACGGCCTATGCCTGCATAGTAATTTTTTGCAATATTAGTAAACTTTGTTGCTACACGAAGTGTTCTGTCCGTGTTGTCACGGAAGTCGCATTTAGCGGCAACAGCCATACGGCATTTACCGATATTAAGGTCAAGAAGTTCATACACATCGGGTTCGTATTCAAGCAAAATATCTTTACCTGCAACGCCAATGTCTGCCGCACCACGTTCAACATAAATTGCAACGTCGGAAGGCTTAACCCAAAAATATCTTACGCCAACTTCTTCATTTTCAAAAATAAGCTTTCTGTTATTTTCCTTTATAGACGGACATTCAAAACCCGACTTTTCAAACATATCATACACCTTTTCACCAAGTCTGCCCTTGGGAAGTGCAACATTAATCATTGTTTTCAAGGATTTCAAACCCCCTGTCCTTTAAACTTATAAGCTGTCTGTATTTCAAATTTTCAGGAATAGCCTTTACAGCAAGCACACTGTTGCCGTTGTCGGTAAACATCTTAATCAAGTTTGCAATGTTCACCTCGTCAGCACCTGTGTTGTACAGCAACACTGTATCAACATCGTATTTCTTTACATCTTCGTTTAATCTCTCTAACATATCAAGATACACTGCAAAGCCTATTGCACCGCATTTTCTGCCCATTTTAGCCATCAGCTTGTCATACTGACCGCCAGAAAGTATACCTGTGGGAATACCCTCCACAAAACCACGGAAAACAATACCGCTGTAATAATTCATATCATTAACTATTGAAAAATCAAGGTTAATGCACTTATCAAAGCCCTCGTGCTTCATAAATGAATTTATCTTTTCAAGTTCGGAAAGTGCAACCTCAAAACCGCAGTTCATCTGTTTCAATTTATCAATAACAGTATCAAGACTGCCGTATGTAGAAACCAAAGCAACGATGTTTTCGCAACCTGCACCATATTCGTCACATATCTTTTTAATGTCGTGTGTATTCTTTTCGCCTATACATTTTAAAATTTCTGCCTTTGCATCATCAGGTACATCAATACCATCTAAAACTGCTGAAACAACACCCATATGTGAAATATCAAGTACAAAGCTGTCACTTATGGCATTAAGACTCTTAGCTGCCAAAGCCACAACCTCACATATATTGAATGTATCTATGTCACCAACACATTCAAGACCTGTCTGCATAATTTCCTTGAATGTATGTGTACCCTTTGAAACACGGTATACGTTTTCATTATAATACACTTTTTGCACACTGTTTTTTATATCCTGAGTATTTTTTATAATGGATAAAGTAACGTCAGGCTTTAGTGCCAACAGCTTGCCGTTTGTATCGTTAAAAGTAATAATACTGTCGGAAACCAAAAAGTCCTTGTTTTTAACATACAGGTCATATTCTTCAAACTTACTCATTTTATATTGAACAAACCCATATTTTTCATATAGCGAACGAAGCTCAAAAATAGCTTTTTCATCAGTTTTCAAAACATTTGCGTAGTTCATATTATTCACCCTTTATTCGTTCTAAAATTTCCTTATATCCGCCTGTACCATACATAAGGCACTTGTTAACACGGCTTATGGTAGCACTGCTTGCACCTGTAATTTTAGCAATTTCGCTATATACCTTACCTTCGGAAAGTAATCTTGCAACATCCATACGCTGTGCAAGGTCCTGCATTTCCTTAATGGTGCAGATATCTTCAAAAAATTTGTAGCAATCCTCAATATTTTCAAGGGATAAAACAGCCTTGAAGAAATAATCCATATCTTTTGAATGCCCAATACCCATATCAAATACTTCCTTTACTTATATTTATAACTTTCACTTTTAACTTTCACTTTCACATTTTACCACACTAAAGTGCTAAAGTCAATATAAAAACCATAAAAAAAGCGATATCGTCAACTTTTTAGACGATATCGCCAATAGATATTACTTTACGTAGTCAATTGTTGTAAATTTTGCATTATTTGCAGGAATTGATGTACCGTTAAACTTTGCACCTGTTGCCAAAGTCATATACATTACAGGCAATTCCTTAAGGTCAGGCTTTTCACCCTTCACAATATCAGGGAATATTTCATCAAATGACTTTGTATCATCAAAAGCCATAGTTGAAACTCTAACCTTCATAACGTAGCCGTTTTCAGTTTCACATACCAAAGACGGATAGAAAGTAACAGATGCATAAATACCTGCTTCAAGCATATTGTACTGTAAATTTTCAATAAAGAATTCAAAAAGGTCTTTGTGGTCGCGTGCAAATTCAAAAGTATCCTTTGTTGAAGATGTAGCAGCATTACCGTCAACATCTATAAAATCAGAATGATAAACAGCATTAGGAACATCCTTTAAAATCATATTGAACTTGTCGCTGTTATTAGGATAGTTAAGAATTTCTGTTCTTATAGGTGTATCAATTTCAGCACTTATATCAAGATTTACAACAAGCGCAGAGTTAAAACCGCCAAGCATATCAAGCTGAGTCAAAATCAAGGCAAGGTTTTTACCTGTAAGCTCCTGATTAGGATAAATGTTGTCTGAGTTATCAAGTCTTATACCATTTTTATGTGCCCCGGAAACACAAACATTCATGGTACTGTTATCAACAGCTTTTACGTCAGCATAAAAATCGTTTGTTGAACCGTCAATCAATGATTTGTATGACTTGTTATGCATTACAAAAGTGAAAAGTGCAACTGCATCAAGGTTTGTAGCCTTTGCATCATAGAATGCTTCAGTCATTTTATCCTCACCCCATACGTGATTACAAGCCGCACTGAAAGCAAGTACATTTGAACGATTAAAAGGAATTTCTACTGTAACACCGTCAAACATAGGTAGCGATGTTCCATACAAAAGCTGCATTGCATAACCTGCAAGCTCACCGTTTGTATATGTTTTATCGGGATTATATTCACCAAGGAAACCCATACCCTCGTAAACATTTTCAACAATATCACTGTTTACTGTTGAAGCAAAATCTTTTTTAGAACCTGCATCAACTGTTCTTGAACGACAAATTAAAGCCGCGGCCTCTGCACGTGTAACACCGTCGGAAAGACGCATTGTAACACCGTCATCACCTGTCATAATACCGTAAGCATATGCCCATGCCGCAGCTTCAGGCTTTGCAGACTGATTTGTAATAACACCTGGTGCATAAGCCTTTGGAGAACCTGCACGTTTCCATAAAAGACGAATAACATCATCACGTGTAATTGCTACGTCAGGGTTAAACTTTGTACCCTCAACATCCATATCGGAATACATTATGTAGTCATAAGCCCAATGACCTGAAATATCTTCAAAAGGTGTAGAAAATGACTTGTCTGTCATACCAATCATTTTTACAAATTCAGCACGTGTAACATTGGAATTAGGGCGGAAAGTGCCGTCCTGATAACCGTTTATTGTGCCATCACCAACAAGGGTCTGTACGTAAGAGTATGCCCAGTGGTTTGTTGAAAGGTCTGAAAAAGACCTGTCCGCATTAACTATGGTAACTGTACCCAAGGTAAGTACAAATACCAAAAGTAAGGATAAAATTTTTGTGAAATTCTTCATTTCTTTTTCCTCCGTTTGTTAATATATTATTTTATATTGTTTACAATCTCATTGCGGTACGTCGAAATCGCCGTACCCTACATATTATAAAAACAGTCCTGTTTCCATTTCAAAACATTTGTATCTATGTATTCCCAAATTTTACGGTAATCCTCATCACCGCGTATTATGTGATCGTGGAATGATGATTGGAATAATTGCCTTTCTTCCAAACCCCTTTTTCTGCACAACCTTGTTGTTATAGATTTAAATGCACATATAACATCGGAAATTGTAGGGCAGGGGCTTGCTCCTGCCGCCATTTCATAATTAGAAATCAAAACATGTATGTGATTTGGCATAATAACATATTTTTCTATTTTAATTCCTTTATAACGTTCTTCCAATAATTCTATTTGCTTTCTTGCAATATCTCCATATTTTGTTAATATGTTTTCGGCAGGAGCAAGCCCCTGCCCTACGATTATATTTGACAATATACATTTTCTGTCCTTTACACATATTGTAACAAAATATGTTCCGGGTGTTGAGTAATCATAATTTTTTAATCTTGTAGACTTTCTATTTGGGAGTTCATTTACCATATAATTACCTGTTTTCAAATATCAAAAATCCAATTTGCTTTTAACAACCTCAACCGCATCTCTTGAAATATTGCATTTTAAAAGATATGCAGGAACTGTTTTAAACAACTTATTGTAAAATTCAAGCAAAAGGTCTGACTGCTTTTTAAACACGGATATAGAGATTTCTCTCATCATACGAATAACTGCCTCCATAGGCTCTATTTCAGTAATTGAACATTCTTCTGCACGCTCTATAAACACCATTGCATGAAGGGGAGCAGACATATTTTTATTGATAAATGTCTTTCCTGCCCAGGGTGTACCAAAAGCATGAAAAACACCGTCCACACAACGTATTGCAGGCATATCGTCATTTATTATGACTGTTTCAGGATAATATTTTTGCCACAATCCTGTATGGGTGGACTTTCCTGTACCTGAAGCGGCTGTAAAGGTTACAGCCTTGCCATTATGCATTATGGTGGATGCGTGTAAAACTGCACCGTCAAAACATCTTAACCCCTGTGCAAAAAGGTGACCAAGCACGTTAACAGCAGTAAGGTCGGGGGCAATTCCGAAAAGCTCTGTAAGGTCGCTGTATGTATAGGAAAAATCATTCCATTTTTTATTAGTTCTCATAATCGAAACAGTTTTATCAACCTCGGTTATGTAGTCATAAAAACCGCATTCTGTTTCCGTTTCAAAAAAGCTTCTGCCGTTTTTGGTAACAAAAGGCTCAGGTGTATTACGTACAATGGAATTGTTAAGCTCGAATTTAACAGATATATCCGTACTGTCAAATTTTTCAACCTCGTAATCCTTCATTCTTGAATTAAAATAATCATAATTTACACCGTCAACCGCAAGGTTTAAACCGGCAATTTTATAATATTTCATAGCATACCTCGTAAGAAAAACTATACACATATATAATACTATATTTTGATGAAATAAGCAAGGTTTTTTTAGTGAATAATTGATTTGATAAAAACGTAGGGGAGGGTTTCCACACCCTCCCGATAATATGTGCCTTTTGCGGGCGGGTACAGAGACCCGCCCCTACGTTTGTGTTTTCACATTTATTCGTAGGGTACGATGCCTTCATCGTACCGCATACATATACCTTTTCGGGCTGATGTGGGCATCCGCCCCTACAATGTTGTTTTAAAAGATGTTACAATTAAAAAGAAACACAAGGTGTTTCTACCATAATTATTCATTATTAACTATTTGCACTCATCCGTAGCGGGCACAGAGGCACCTCCCCTACGATGTTGTTGGTAAAATTGTAGGGGAGGGTTTCCACACCCTCCCGAATGATAAATGTTGTTGGTAAAAACATAGGGAGGGTTTCCACACCCTCCCGATAATATGTGCCTTTTGCGGGCGGGTACAGAGACCCGCCCCTACGTTTGTGTTTTCACATTTATTCGTAGGGTACGATGCCTTCATCGTACCGCATACATATACCTTTTCGGGCTGATGTGGGCATCCGCCCCTACAATGTTGTTTTAAAAGATGTTACAATTAAAAAGAAACACAAGGTGTTTCTACCATAATTATTCATTATTCATTATTCATTATTCATTATTAACTATTTGCAGTCGGCTGTTTCCAATCAAACTTCGCCATCACTCGTTTTCCTGGACATCCTTTGCATGGGATTCGTTCGCCAAATCACAGATTTGGACTCATCCGCAAAAAAAAGACGGGTATAAAACCCGTCCTTTAAAATTTAACATTTCAATTTGGTTTAGCCTTCTACTGATGCAGGAAGTTCTTCTCCATTACCGTTACTTACTGTATTTGAGTAAATAGAAACTGCATAATCAGTACTTGCTGTTCCATTCAAATAAGATTTAATCATCTGTTTTCTTAGGTTAGTAAATGAGGCTGCAATATCATTTGAAGATTTTAGATTTACAACCTTTACTGATGGTTTTGTATACTTTTTCATACTATATTGCACCTCCCTTATTCTGTGTACTGTACTAAACGTTCTACTGTGTAGTACTTACCTGGTAAGTCAGTACCGTCACCAAGAACTGTAAGCTCTTTCCAAACCGGAGCATCTGTTGTACCTTCGTTGATTACAGGTGTAGCTTCGATATCCCACTGTGTAGGATCAAGAGCACCTGTGTCAGCACCGTCAAACAACTGGATAGCGAAGTTAGTCTGACCTGTGTAAGCGTTAGCGCAGATACCAAGTTCTACAGCTTGATTTTTTGCATCCTTAGTAGTAACTTTTGTAGCATCCATAGAAACTGTACCCTTAGGATATGCAGTAATCTTAAGACCTGCTTTATCAGCGATATCTACGGTTGGAGCTGTTACAAGGAATGTAACTGAATCATACTCAGCACTACCATATTTACCATAGATAGGCTTAGAATCAATTGACATATACTGTTCCAAATCATTCTCTCCCGATGATTCCATTTTTCTATAAAGAGAAATAATTGCACCAGGTTCAAGAGTAATATTACCGAACATACCGTCTGTAATGTCGTCCTTATAGAAACCATTAACCATCAAGTTAGTTGAATTATTATCTAAAGTATTATAAATTGTGAATGTAGTACTATCATCGTTAAGTTCACCTGTTACAGAACCTGTTCTTTTTGTATATCTAATACGAACGCTATCATAGTTGTTGTCTGTTTCATAGGCAGCCGCATTAACTACGAATGCTACAACATCATCAAGAGGAGCAAACGTCATACGGTTACTTGACATGTCGCCGTCATACCAGTTAGGATCAAATCTACTAGCATTCATATTACCTGTTGGGGAAGCAGGAACAACCGTACCGTCAGTTTTAACATAGTACAAATCTGTTTTATTACCATTGTCGCCTTCGTTCATAAATGTGATACCTGTCAATACATCTGTGAACTTTTCAACGGACTGTATGTAGTCGTAAGGTGCTGTACCGCTTGTTGCACGAGAAAGTGTATCAACTGTAGATGTGAATTTAACCTTACCGCCTTTAAGGTCTGCATAAGCAGCAGTAAAAGTATCCATTGTAGCAACGCCATCCGCACCAACTGTAGCCTGGTCGATGTGAAGAATGTTTGAACCGTCTTCCAAAACATCGTAAGATGTTGTAGCTTCTTCACCTTCACCTGTTGTAACAGGAGCAACGATAAGGTAAGAAACCATTGAATCTGCAGTACCGCCTGCGATTGCAGCGTTAACTGTAATGTTCTTTGTAGAAACATCATAAGTTGTTGTTACATTGTATGTACCGTCAGCACTAACGGAACATACTGCGCATGTCATCACCAAAGTGAAGACAACCAAAGCTGAAATAATTCTTTTTAGCTTCATTTTTAAACCTCCTTGAGTGTTAAAAAATTATAAAAATAATATTAATCATATTTTACAACTTTTTTACAGAAATGTCAATATGTTTTTTAACTTTTTTTTAAAAAATATTTTTTAAGGGATAATTGTGGCAGAAACGCCTTGCGTTTCTTTTGCGGTACGATGTGGGCATCGTACCCTACGATTATGTTTACATGTTGTTATAAAAACAATCCTGCTCCCATTTTAAAACATTGGTATCTATGTATTTCCAAATTTTACGGTAATCTTCATCACCGCGTATTATGTGGTCGTGATAGGAACGTTGCCAAATAGATACACCAATTGTTTTTGTAACCATTATTTTAAATGAACGCACAATGTTTTCAATATTTACTGTAGGGGACGATGCCCTCATCGTCCCGTTAAGGACAATAATCAAATGTATGTGATTTGGCATAATCACATATTTATCAACCGTCACATTGTTGTATTTAATATTTATATTCTCAATGTACTTTTTGCATATCAATCCACATTCAGATAAATTATTTTTCGGGACGATGTAGGCATCGTCCCCTACGATTATATTTGACAATAATTGTTTTCTGTCCTTTGTACATATTGTAATAAAATATGCACCAGGTGTGGAATAATCAAAATTCCTTAATCTTGTTGGTTTTCTTTTTGGCAATTTTTCCATAATATCATCAATTATTATATTTTAGATTTCGGGACGATGTGAGCATCGTCACATACGGTTATTATTTTTCCTTCATTTACAAAAATTTTCTTATCCATATACTCTTCCGCCGCATTTTTATGGGAAATAAGTATGCAGGTTTTATCTTTAAGATTTTTTATGTTGCCAAGCATTTTTGCCTCTGTGGCAGAATCCAGTGCCGATGTAGCCTCGTCCAGAAGCAGGACAGAAGCATTACGATACAAAGCCCTTGCAACTGCAAGGCGTTGCACCTGACCTTCGGAAATGCCGACACCGTTTTCACCAATTACGGTGTTAATGCCATCCGTCATTTCGGAAATATCGTCCCAAAGGCAAGCAATTTTAAGACATTCTTCTATTTTTTTGCTATCGGCATTTTCACCAAAAAAAACCACATTTTCCGCAACGGTACCTGAAAGCACCATATTACCCTGTGGTACGTAGGAAAACAGATTTCTATAATCTGCACCGAGCATATGCTCGTTACCCTGTGTATCGGTAAGTATTATTTCACCGCTATCGGGGCTGTACATAGCAAGCAGTAATTTTAAAAGTGTGCTTTTACCTATGCCTGATACTCCCGATATAAGTACAAAGTCGCCTTTATTAATTTTAAGGTCTGTATTTTTAAGCACTGTTTCATCCTTATTATAAGAAAAGGAAACTTTTTTAAATTCTATGCTTTCAAAGTCTGTAATATCAACTGTATTTTTATCTTCGGCATATTGCACAATGTCCATTAGTCTTTCTGCAGATGCTATCATCTGATAATACTGTGGTATTACGGAAGCGATACCTTTAAAGGGTGACTGCACCTTACCTACAAGCTGTACCATAGCCATAAGGTTGCCGTAGCTTAGTGTGCCGAAGGCTATGCCGAAAGCACCCCAGCCAAGTGCCAGAAAGTAACCGAAGGTAAATGCAAATTCTGCCGCAAGGCTTGCCATAATATTATTGTTATTACGTTTTTTTAGTGCCTTATAGTTATTATTCTGTATGCCCTCTGCATGCTTTACAACTCTATGTTCATTTGCAAAGGATTTTATAACCAACAGGTTTTGTATACATTCCAGCATAAAGGAATTGCTTTTATCACTCCATTTGCGGCATATAAGGGTATACTTTTTAAGACGTTTGCCCCAAAGCATTGCACCTACACCGACAACTATACCAACAGCCGCACATACAAGTGCAAAAACAGGCTGTATAACAAGCAGTGCACCAAAGGCGGAAACAACGCCTGTTACAAATGCAAGTATCTGCGGAATTATGCCGATTATTGCACACATTACCACATCGGAATCTACGGTGATGCGATTTAAAATTTCACCGCTGTGCATAGAAGTTGCGTGGGCATACTGCATATTTATTGCATTGGAAAATATCTGTCTTTGCAGTTTTAATGTATGCTTTGCAACAATATCTGCACTTATTTTCATATAAGAAAAGCTTAGCAAAAATTGCAGAATAATCAAAACGCCAAGTAATGTTGCGGATTTTATAAGTCCATCTTTGTTTTGTGCCACCGCAAAGTCTATTACACTTTTGGACTGCAGTGCAAGCACTACTCCACAAAATGAATTAAGTATTCCTACAATACTTATTACGCAAATTCCAGGTATAGCGGGCTTTCCTATGCTTTTTATCCATTGGAGGACAGGATTTTTATTTTTCAAAATCTTTTCTCCCCTTTGTATAGTTATAATACGGGAGGGTGCAGAGACCCTCCCCTACGATTATATTTGACAGCAATTGTTTTCTGTCCTTTGTACATATTGTAACAAAATATGCACCCGGTTTGGAATAATCAAATTTTTTTAATCTTGTGGCTTTCTTTTTGGCAATTTTTCCATTATATCACCAATTTTTATATTTTGGATTTCGGCAGGAGTACCCACAGGGCACAGGCAACCCTGTCCTACGATTGTGTTTTATCTTGCGGTACGTCGAAGTCGCCGTACCCTACGATTATTTAGATTTATCTTTGCGTCTGAACTTCATTGCAAATTTAAATACAGACGGTCTTACAGGCAACACAAGGCACCACAAAAAGCTGTATATTCTGTACCAAAGACATTTAGTGCTATATTCCTTGCCCTTACGTTCAAAGGAAGTCATTACTGCCAATATATCTTCTTGCTTAACAGGATATTCTATGGCAACCTGGTCATCGCCGCAAAGCTTAAAACCAAGCTTGCCTTTGCCCACCACACGGTGCAAAACGTAACTTCCGTCTGCACGGCGATACAAAATTATATCACGCTTTTTAATTTTTTCTGCCCCTGCAACAGTAACCTTATCTCTGTTATTTATAAACAGGGGATACATACTGTTGCCAACTACCGTAAACTTTATTTCCCTGCCCATTTCTAAAAACGGCAAGGATATATTTACAATATCCTCCATAGAGGTCAGTGAAAATCTACCAATTAAATCAGACATCTATTACTCCTGCTGCCGCAAGCTCTTTTATAAATATTTTAATATCTCCTGCTGCAGTTTCTTTATCCACATCATATTCTTTTAAAACAGCTTTAAGTAAATCGCCTTCTGTTTTATCCTCTAAAAGCTGTAACCACAAAAATGCACTTACATCGTTAAGCATTATCATAGAGCTGAAATCCAGAACATTGCTTTCGGTAGGTATTACAACGTAGTTGTCGGCAATTTCTCTTAGTTCAAAGCCAGGTTTGATTTTCAATACATTCACCCCAATTATTTAATATTTTTTGCAAGACTCAAAGCTCTTTCATACTGTTTATCTACCAAAACCTTTGAAATCTTTAGTTCGTCATTTAATCTTATCTGAGTTGTTATATCCGCAACGCCGTATGGAAAAAGTCCTGTGTTAGCCTGAAAGTTTTTAACAGCATTTGCGGTAAGTTCGTCATATACGTCGTTTACCTCAAGTCTGTAACCCAAAGCATTGAGTCTTTCTTTTACAGCGTATACATCTTCACCTGTATCACCGATATTGAGTGTTCTTGTAACCGAATAAGATGTTACTGTGCTCATATCAAAATCAGCATATTTGTTTGAAACTGCATAATCGGGCTCTATCCCTACTTTATGTATATTATTATGGCTTGGTGTATAATATTCCGCTACAGTGTACCACATATAATGATTACTTCTAAGGGGAACAGTTGTCTGCACAGTACCCTTACCGTAGGAGGTTTCACCGACTATTATACCTGTGCCGTAGTCCTTTATTGCACCCGATACAAGCTCTGATGCAGATGCACTGTATTCATTTATAAGTATAACACCGTTAAACTTATACTTTGTTTCATCAGCATAATGCTTTTTGTTGTTCTTTTCATTTTTATATTCCTCTGTTGCAATAAGCTTGCCGTCGGGTATAAAGTAGCTTGCAACCGATATTGCCGCATTCATATAACCGCCAAGGTTATTTCTAAGGTCAAGAATAACTGTCTTTACATTTTTTTCACCAAAATAATCCATTGCCTGTGCAACAGACTCTTCAGTGTTGGCATTGAAAGAAGATATTTTAAGATAACCCACATTACCGTCTTCTATTATTTCATATGTAACAGGATTAATCTTTATAGTAGCTCTTTTTAATGTATATGTATAATTAACACGGTTTCTTGAAACAGTAATGCTTACTTCTGTTCCCTCTTCACCCTTAATAAGTGAGGTAACCTTATCAAGACCAAAACCTTCAACACTTTCGCCGTCAACCGCTACTACAATATCACCAACCTGAAGCCCTGAATTTTCAGCAGGTGAATTTGGAAGTGCTTCACCAAGAATAACATATTCTTCATCAAAGTATACGTTTATACCTATTCCCACATAAACACCGGAAACATCCTCAAAGCGGGCTTCAAATTCCTCGGCACCGTAAAACATTGAGTTTTCGTCAAGTGCCTCAAATGCACCCTTACCGAAATCCTCCAAAAGCTCGGGATGGTCTGTTAAAATCTTGGTAACAGCCGCTTCCATAAGCTCTTCTCTTGTAATATCATATCTGTAATATTTAACAATGTAGTCCAAAAGGTTGCTGTAAAATTCCGATACAACCTCACCGTTTGTTGTGTCAATTCCGTTAAGTATATGTACTCCTTCCGCATTTACGCTTACACAGGAAAGCAACATAACAAT
The DNA here is from genome assembly GCA_964573775.1 of uncultured Clostridiaceae bacterium. Classification (GTDB taxonomy): domain Bacteria; phylum Bacillota; class Clostridia; order Monoglobales; family Firm-18; genus CAZNKU01. The sequence goes on from CAZNKU010000003.1 coordinate 29,920, forward strand.
ACAAAGTATTGTTGCAAATATTTTTTTAACATTTAACATATAAACACCTCCGTATTATTGGGAAATACCCATTACTTTAATATTTCCACCATAGCTATCGGCAAAAACATAGATGTATTTATCAAGATTTTGCATAACAAAACCTGTACTTATTCCAACATTCGAGCTGTCAAGTTCAATGTATGAGCCTGTACTTTCATTAATCCACAAATCATATTCTTTTCTGTATATATCGCTGACTATCATTTGCTTTCCCTCTGCCCAATAAAGCTTAACTTTATACAAGGCAGGCTGTACAATTTCACCGGGCTTCCACACAAAAAGTGCCTTACCGTCCTTATCTGCCACGCAGGTACATATTTCTGCAGTTTTAATATCGGACTGTCTGCCCTTTTCCGTAACATAAAAAGTATCCTTGTCAAAAACTATATTTTTGTTTTTCAACTCTTCTGCTGTTCCGGATACAAATATATAATTGTCATCATTTATATATCTTTTAATAATACCGTCTGTTAAAGGAGTAAAGTCTGTGCCTGTTTCATTAACAATACCACTTCTCGAAACAATTATACCATTTTTAATTGCAGCCGATATAAGCCTTGGATTTTTCAGGTTACGCCTGTTTTGTAACTTGCTTATTCCACTTACATCCTCTGTAACCTTTACATCATAGTACTTTAAAAGTTTTTCAGTCATTTCAGTCAAATCCGTTGCACTGACATTTATACTCAAAAGCAATATACATACGGTCAATATACATAATATTTTTTTCATCATAAATCACATTTTTTCGGGTGCTTCAACCTTCAAAAGTTCAAGCACATTTGCAAGAGCAATTCTTGCACAGTCGATAAGTTTTAGTCTTGCATTTAAAAGTTCTTCATCTTCAATATTCACATGACATTCGTTGTAGAATGAATGGAATGAATTTGCAAGCTCTACTGAATATCTTGTAAGCTTTGAAGGCTCTAAAGTTTCAGCCGCCGCCTTGATTTCGTCAGGCAATTCCGCAATTTGACGAAGAAGGTTGAATTCTTCTTCCTTTACAAGAATTTGGCTGTTTATTTCGGTTGCAGACTTAACCTTTTTGCCCGATTCCTCCAAAAGACGTATAATACTGCAAATTCTTGCATGTGCATACTGAACATAGAAAACAGGGTTGTTGTTTGACTGTTCAACAGCCAAGTCAAGGTCAAAGTCAAAGTGACTGCCTGCATTTCTCATATTAAAGAAGAAACGTGCAGCATCTATGCCAATTTCTTCAAGCAAGTCATCAAGTGTTATAGCTTTACCTGTACGCTTTGACATTCTTGCAACCTCGCCGCCACGCATAAGACGTACAAGCTGCATCAAAACAACCTCAAGCTTTTCACCGTCTACACCAACGGCATCCATAGCATACTTCATACGTGCTACGTGACCGTGGTGGTCTGCCCCCCACACGTCAATTACTCTGTCAAAGCCACGGGTTACGAACTTATTTCTGTGGTATGCAATATCTGCCGCAAAGTATGTAGGAATACCGTTAGCACGTACCAAAACGTCGTCCTTTTCTTCCTCATCTGCGGATTTTAGCCATATTGCACCGTCTTTTTCGTAGGTATAGCCCTTTTCCTTCAATATTTCAACGGTTTTCATAACCTCACCGCTTTTGTGAAGCTCGCTTTCGTAAAACCAAACATCATAGTTTACACGGTAGTCACCCAAGGTCTTTTTCATAAGCTCTACGTTTTTATTAAGAGAATATTCTACCAAAGCCGCTTTACGTTCTTCACTTTCCGCATTTACGAATTTGTCACCGTTAATTTCTATAAATTCCTTTGCACGTTGTGTAATATCTGCACCCTGATACCATTCTTCTTCAAAAGGTACATCTATGCCACATTCCTGCAAATATCTTGCTTCAAGTGAGCAAGCAAACTTTTCAACCTGATTGCCTGCATCGTTAAGGTAAAATTCACGGGTTACATCAAAGCCTGCAAAGTCAAGCACAGCCGCCATGGAATCACCCAAGGCACCTCCCCTTGCATTACCCATGTGCATAGGACCTGTCGGGTTGGCACTTATGAATTCAACCATAACCTTTTTGCCCTTGCCATAGTCTATGCTACCGTAGCGGTTACCCATTTTTTCAACAAGATTAATCACGTCATAAAGCCAGCTTTTGTTAAGATAAAAATTAATAAAGCCGGGACCTGCAATTTCTACCTTTTCAATATAAGTGCCGTTGCAGTCCATTTTGGAAACAAGCTCTTCCGCAATCATTCTCGGAGCTTTTTTCGCAATTTTCGTTAAAAGCATTGCCGCGTTTGTGGAAAAGTCACCGTTTGCCTTTTCACGCGGTGTTTCAACCTGATAATTAACTGCTTCAAAGCCACAGTCTGCAATTGCTTTATCTACAAGATTTGAAATCTGACTTCTTACTGTTTCTTTTATATTCATAGTATTAACACTCCCTTACCTGCATATGGAAATCATTTTTTCCAACCAAATTATTGTCTACATCTATACTGTAATCGGCAAATATTTCACCGCCGTTGTCGTCAAGTTCAATTTTAACATTCTGCGCCCAAACACCTACGGATATTGCACCGTACATAGTGTCGTAGCAACAAACATGGTGCTTGCCCTTTTCAAAAATGAGCTGTGTGTTGTTGGTACCAAAACGAAGTATTGTAACCTTTTTGTCCTGAACCTTTACGGTTGTGGTAGTACCATCCATACCCGTAAGCTCCGATTCCTTATAAGTAATATAGTAGGCATCGCCTTTTTTATACATACTGCCTTCTGTTATAAGCTCTACCTTATCTTTTTCACCGTCATTATCCTGTGTGCCCACAAGAGTAATGAGTACATCCTTTTTCATAAAAATCTCCATTCCGCCGCCATACGTCGGCACAAAAAGTAATTAAAGTTCTCTTATCCGTATGGCAAGGAGTTGTAAATAATACTCCAAATTATATTGTAACAGATTTATTGATAAATTTCAATAGATATATTAGGGAATTTTATTTTTCGTCAATTGCTTTTAAAAGCGCCCTGCAACCTGCAACTACATCACGGTATGTTACATCAAAATTGCCCGTATACCAAGGGTCTGCGACATCTGCATCGGAATCTGTAAATTCCAGCAATTTATAAATTTTGCTTTCGGTGTCAGCACCCACAATACGCAAGGTATTACGCACATTTGCCTTGTCCATACATATTAAATAATCGTATTTTGCATAGTCACTTTTTTCAAGATGCACAGCACGCTTGCCCTTGTAAGAAATTCCAAGTCCGTCTAAAATCCTTGCTGTACCGTAATGGACACCGTTTCCGATTTCCTCATAGCTTGTAGCGGCAGATGCCACATAAAACTCATCACTCCTGCCAAGCTTTGCAACCATATCCTTAAAAATAAATTCCGCCATAGGACTGCGGCATATATTACCGTGACATATAAATAAAATACTTGTCATAAAACCACCTCATTTCATCATTACTACTTTAACACAAAAAATAAATGTTTGCAATACATTGCCAATAGTGATTAAGATAAAAAAACAACGTCAAATAACAAGAAATTGAATGTAGAGGTATTTTGCCTCCGCTTTCATCATATCATCAAAAGAGGTGATTTGATGATAACTTTAAGACTTGGTGAAATAGGACCAATAGTGGAAATGCTACAGCTGGCTTTACAAAGAGCAGGATATGATACAGAGATAAACGGTAATTTTAATGAGGAACTTGAAAACACCGTAAAGGAATTTCAACAGACAAACGGTCTTACCGCTGACGGAATAGCGGGAAAAAGCACCTGGGCAAAATTAGAGCCTTATTTACGTGGATATACAACAGACCCACAGGGTAATGTGACACAGCTTGACTTTAATATAGTACCAACAAACATCCGATATGTATGGGAGCTGATTTCGTACATTATAGACGGTATGGCTGTACGGTATCCCTTTATAGAAACAGGCAACATAGGTAAAAGCATAATGGGCAAGGACTTATTTTACATAAAAATCGGCACAGGTCCTGTGGAGGTTATGTACAATGCCACCCATCACGGTAATGAATGGATAACCACTCCTCTGCTTTTGAAGTTTGCAGAACAGTATGCAGACGCTTTTGCAAATAACGGTGAAATAGCAGGAAAGTCCGCAAAAGAACTGTATGACACCAAAACACTGTACATTATCCCCTGCATAAATCCTGACGGAATGGATGTTGTAAACGGCGGACTCCCCGCAGGAGAATTTTACAACCGTGTACTTGAAATAAGCGGTAATTATCCCCAAATCCCTTTTCCCGACGGTTGGAAGGCAAATGTTGCAGGGGTGGATTTAAACCTTAACTACCCCGCAAACTGGCAAAGAGCAAAGGAAATAAAATACGAGCTTGGATTTACTACCCCTGCACCCCGTGACTTTGTAGGTGAAGAGCCTCTTTCAGAACCCGAAAGTCTTGCAATGTATAATTTTACGGTTGCACATCAGTTTGCACTTACACTTTCTTACCACACTCAGGGAAAGGTTATATACTGGAAATATCTTGACTATATGCCTAAAAACTCATACACCATAGCTCAGGCGCTGGCAGATGTATCAGGCTACACCCTTTCGCTTACACCTGCCGAATCTTCATACGCAGGATATAAGGATTGGTTTATTCAAGCCTTCAACAAGCCAGGCTATACCGTAGAAGCAGGCATTGGCGTAAACCCACTGCCATTAGAACAGTTTGACGAAATTTATACCGACAACATAGGGCTTTTGGTTACAGCACTTGAAATGGCATGATTTTTGTAGTAAAATAGTATCCAATAGAATAACAGGTTGGTGATTTTATGGGACTATTACTTTGGTTTCAATCTATAAGCAACATTTTTTTGGATATATTATTTAAAATATTCACCCTTATGGGAGAAGAATATTTTATAATGCTTATTTTCTGCTGGCTTGCATGGAACGGACACAAGACCTTTGCTCACAAAACAGGGTTTGCATTCTGCTTTGGTATGGGAATAAACCAGGTTTTGAAAATTATATTCTGCGTACAGCGTCCCTGGATTTTAGACAACAGAATTAAGGCATCGTCTTACGCACTTGAAAGTGCTACAGGATATTCCTTCCCAAGCGGACACACCCAAAGCGGGGTAACGGTATTCGGTTGTCTTGCAAAGGAATTCGGCAATAAAGTATTTAAGGCAGTATGTATATTTCTTGCTGTAATGGTTGGCGTATCCCGTCTGTACTTCCGCGTACACACACCATGGGATGTAGCAACATCCTTTGTAATAGGCATATTGGTAATACTTGCAACCGAAAAAATATACAAATTGTGCGACAAACATGACTTTGCCACATTGCTTACAGGTTTTGCAGTTTCAATTGCTATGGTGATTTTTACACTTACAAAACCGTATCCTGCCTATCATCTTCCGGAATATTCATACGACTGCATAAAAATTGCAGGTGCAATAGGTGGCTTTATTATAGGTTGGTTTGTGGAAAGGCGTTACATCAAATACAAATCAACAGGTAATACTTTACAAAAAATATACAAAACAGCCCTGGGACTTATACTTCTTATTGCTATAAAGCTTGCATTTAAAAAATTTGTAGATGAAACATATGCGGTAATGTATATACAAAATTTCATACTGATTTTCTGGTGTATTGCAATGTACCCATTTTTGATGAGCAAAACAGGTCCTCAGAAAAAAATAATTAAAATCCTTTCCGTATGTGTACTTATACTGTTTATTTTAACCGCTTCTCTTTTTGCCAACAGCGGTGATGTTACCATTGATGAATACAACAAGCTACACGAAGGCATAAGCTACAAAGAAGCCGTAAGAATTGTCGGAAGTGAAGGCAGTGTTGTTCACACCTACTCAAAGGGAAATTACAACACTGTTGTATATGAATGGTACGGCAAAGAGGACGATTCATACGTATCTGCCATATTTATAAACAACCAACTGGTAACAAAAGAAAAGTATAATTTTGACTAAAATAAATGCAGTGAAAGAATCATCCTTTCACTGCATTTGTTATATCTTTTAATATTTTATTTCTATAATCCATCATATAAACCTTTTCGCCTATCGGTTCAAAGCGTATATATTCCAAAGCCTTGCGGTCTTCAACAAACGAACTACACATTTTTTTAAACCCATCAGGATATTTAACATTCGCAAATGATGGCATAGGTCGGTTTGGACTGTTTTCAATAAAATCAAGACAAAGCTCTTCATAAACCGTATTGCCGAAAATTTTATAAATTTCTCCGTAAATATCAAAACGGCTTAACGTCTTATTTGTATCAAATATTACAGACAATTTTTCAAAAAATCCAAAGGCATCATTACCCACAAGCTTTTCAACCGTTCTTTTAAAAGCACCGCTGTTGTTTATAGCATCAACTGCTTTGTCTATAAGTTTAAGCTTGCATATTTCAAGAGGGCTTATCCATTTGGTGGACACAACCTCGTATGGAGGAAAATCAGCGTAGACAATATCCTCATTTTCCTGAATAGGAGTACCGTGAAGCACCTTTAAAAAACCAAGCTGCAACATATCCGGCTTTAAGTAATACACATAGTTAAAAGACTTTTTAAAGCTTTCGTAATCCTCATATGGTAATCCTGCAATTAAATCCAGGTGTATATGCATATTGTCTGCTTTTTTAAGCCTTGCTATATTATTTGCAACTGTATTTAGCTTATCATTTCTGTTAACAGCCTTTAAGGTTTCGGGGTTTGCAGACTGTATGCCCATTTCCAGCTGAAACAAATCTTTTGGTGCACCTGCAAGAGCATCAATAAGTTCATCACTGAGTATACCAGGGTCAACTTCAAAATGTACCTTTGTAGATTTGGAATTTTCAATTATATAATTAATTATTTCTATTGCACGTTTGCTGTCTGCATTAAAAGTTCTGTCTATCAGCTTAACAAGAGGTATATTGTTTTCAAAAAACACATCAAACCCTTTTTTTACGTATTCCATAGGAAAATAACGTATACCCTTTTCTATACTTGAAAGGCAGTACGAACACCTGAAAGGGCAACCTCTTGAGGTTTCAAAATAAACAATTTTATTTTTTACATCTTCAAAGTTTTCGTAAGGGAATTTTACAGTATTCAAATCCACACAGTCAGCAATTTGCGATATGTCATTTCTTGTAGCTACACCTTTTATTTTAACATCCCTGTCATTTTCTAGAGCATCTATAAGACAACCTGTTATATATTCTCCCTCACCCCGTAGCACATAGTCCAGAAAATCATGCTTTTTAAAAAGCTCTTTGGGGCAGTAACTGCATTCAGGTCCACCAAAGGTTATAATTACATCAGGCTTTGCCTTTTTTAGCATCTGTGCAACCTTTAAGGTTATTTCCACATTCCATATATATACGGAAAAGCAGTACATATCCGCATCCTTTTTAAGGAGTGTTGAATAAGCGTGCTGTATGTGGTCATTTATGGAAAACTCTGCTATATCAATATTCTTTTTTGAATTATAAGTCTTTATATACCTTAGTGCTAATGAAGAATGCGAAAACCTTGCATTAAAGGCAACTAAAACAGTTTTCAAAAAATCACCTTGCTTCAATCTTTTTCATCCATTTTCTGCTGTGAAGCCTATAAACACACCAAATACACTTTATAACCTGGTCGATTTTAAGAAGTGTATAAATCCAAAATTCAGGCCAATGGAAAACCAAACCTGCCAAAGCACCGAAGGGCACAGATACAACCCACAAAAACAAAATATCTCCTGCCATTAAAAATTTTGTATCTCCGCCTGCACGAAGCACACCCTTTGTAAGTATAGAGCTTACTGCCTGGAAAATAGTAATAAAAATAATAGCATTCATAAGCTCACCTGCAATAAGCTTTGCCTCAGGTGAAACCTTATAAAAGTCTATAACAGGCTTTTTGAGAATAAATATTAAAAATGCTGCAAAAAAGCCAATTAAAAATCCTATAAGTATAAAAGTATAACCCTGTTTTTGCGCCTTTTCAAAATCTCCTTCACCCATTGTATGGCTTGTTATAATACCGCTTGCATTACCGATACCAACGGCAAGCACATTGCTAAGCTGTTGCACAACCATAGTTACAGAATTTGCGGCAACAAATGTTGTGCCTATATGTCCCATAACTATTGCAACCGCAGTGTTACCAAGTGCTAAAAGGCCGTCACTTATAAGTACAGGAATACTAAGCTTCATATATTCCCCATACATTTCCTTACACTTCATTTTAAGGTCGCGTAATCTGTAGCCTATTTTTTTATCTATAAAAAACAGATAACCGCACATAATACACAGTTCAAAAATACGGGAAACAAGTGTAGCCAAAGCAGCACCGCCTATTTCCATTCTCGGTGCACCAAGGTTACCAAAAATAAATACCCAGTTAAAAAACAAATTTATAAAAAAGGCTGTTATTGAAGATATAAGCGGTATCTTTACCTGACCTACGCCACGCAGTACAACCATAGTTGTAGTGGAAAATCCCATTGTAAAAAATGTAGGCGTAAGCCATCTTAAATATAATGTACCGTAACGGATTATTTCCGGGTCAGATGAAAAAATCCTCATAATTCCCTCGGGGAACAAAATTGTTACCACTGTAAACAATGCACCGAAGGCAAAGCTAAAGCGCATCATTATAGTAAGAGCTTTTTTAAGAGAGCCTATCTCCTTCATGCCCCAATAACGGTTAGTAAGTACCGAAGCACCCATACCTATACCCATACAACAAATCATAAAAAATGTTACAAACTGTGAAGCAAGTGAGGATGCTGAAAGCTGTGCATCACCCATACTTGAAAGCATCAGTGTATCCAAAAGATTAATGCCCACATTTATTAAAGACTGTGCAGATATTGGAATAGCAATTCTAAGCATCAGTTTATATAAACTTTTATCCCCTAAGTATTCTCTGATATTTACGTTCAATTTAAACCCTTCTTTTTATAAATTTTCATTTGCCTCTTTTTCAAGAACGGTATAAGCAACCTTGCCAACCAAGGTTTTCGGCAGACTTTCACGGAATTCTATATCGTATGGCATAGCATACTTTGCAATATGCTTTTTACAATGCTCCAATATACTCTGTTTTGTTTCTTCGTCGGGCTTGTGACCTTCCTTTAAAACAACATAAGCCTTTATCTTCTGCATTTTATATTCGTCCTTAACACCTATAACACAGCTCATAACTACTGCATCGTGTGCATCTATTATATTTTCAAGCTGTGACGGATAAACATTGTATCCGCTGGTGATAATCATTCTTTTAATACGCTGTTTAAAATATACAAAGCCTTCGTCGTCCATATATCCGAGGTCACCTGTATGAAGCCATACCTCACCGTCGTCATGCTTTTGCAATGTGTCGGCAGTTTCTTTAGGGTGGTTTATATATTCCATCATAACAGTAGGACCGCAAAGGCATATTTCACCATCTGTAGCGTAAGGTACCTCCTCTGTTGTGCCTGGCTTGCATATTTTAAAATATGTATCAGGGTATGGAAGACCAATACTACCCTCTTTTTCAATATGATAAGGTGTAAGACAACAAGCTGTTACACACTCGGTTGTACCGTAGCCTTCACGTACACGAATGCTTGCATTGTGATTTTTCAAAAATTCATCAAACTTCTTTTTAAGTTCTATTGAAAGCGAATCGCCACCTGAAAATACACCCATAAGGTGACTAAGGTCTGCACCGTCAAGATAGTCACTGCGTATAATAGCCTCGTAAAGTGTAGGCACACCTGCAATGTAGTTTGGCTTTTCCTTTTTAATAAGCTCGGAATAGCTTTTAACATTAAATTTGGGTACAAGTATCGAACAACCGCCCACAACAAGCATAGTATGTACACATACACCCAAGCCAAAGCCGTGAAACATAGGCATAGCCGCAAGCATTCTTTTACCGCACACCTCTGCATTACACATTACGGCAGTCTGTATTGCCAAAGCATTAAAGTTATAATTTGAAAGTAATATACCTTTTGTTACACCTGTTGTACCGCCTGAAAAAAGTATAACGGCAGCATCTTCACCCTTTTTATCAACCTTCACTTTTCCTGCATAAAGCTTGCCTGCGTTTATAAATTCCTTCCACTTTTTAGTATCTTCACCGTACTGAGGCTTTGTAAACTTTCGTTCGGTTAAATTACGGTATGCAAATGCCTTTACAGCACCAAGCTCGTCGGAAACACTTGCAATTACAAGTTTTTTGACACTTATATTTTTACGAACTTCTGTAAATTTATCATAAAACTGGTCAACAGTTACAACACAGCAGCTTTCAACTTCCTTAAGGTAAAATTCTATTTCACCTACTGCAGAAAGAGGATGTATCATACTTGCAACAGCACCAATTTTATTAAGTGCATAAAGGCAATATACAGTCTGCGGAATATTTGGCATACAAAGTGTTACTCTGTCACCCTCACAAATACCATATGCTTTAAATGCACGTGCTGTAGCGTCAATACTCTTTACAAGGCTGCTGTAAGAAATATGTCTGCCCATAAAGGCAAGTGCTGTGTAATCAGGATATTTTTTTGAAATTTCCTCCACCGCATCATACATCGAATGTTCAGTATATTCAAGATTAAAAGGAATATCTCCGTAATATTGAAGCCATGGTGTTTTTATATTTTCTTTCATATACAGTTACCAATCTTTCTATCAATATTCTATTTCTGTTTTAATAGGCTTATCCAGAATTTCAGGATTTTTCAAAATTGCACGCAAAAGTCTTATACTCTTTGCAAAGTATACGCCGTCTGCAATACGTTCGTCTATTGTAAGGCCTAAATCCACACATTCGTGTAACTCCATATTTCCCTCTTCATCATATACAGGGTGTTTGTGCTTTTCACCTATTACAACAAAAAATGAATTTGTACCCCAGTTTGCAAGATGATGATAATTTGCATTCATCTTTATACTGCCGAGGTTGGAAAGAAAAACGCTTGAATGGTAAGGGTCAATCTTTAAAAAGAAGCTTGGTAACCAACCGTGGTATTCCAAAAAATTAAGTACCTTGACAAAAATCTTCAAAAGCCATCTTGGAAGCTTTGCAAGAACGCCCATAACATCCGTTGCACCGTCGTTTTTATTTTCCTTACGTACACTGTATACTATCTTTTTAATCTTTTCCCTTATCTGCACCATTGGTGATTCTTCACTGTCACGGTCAACATTTACAATTGCCAATGTTTCGGGAGCATTATCCGTAAACTTCTTTTTAACAGTAAATGCAAGCACAAGGTCTTTTTTCTCGTACAATCTGTAACCCGAATAAAAATAATTCATTTTAGGACGCATAGTCATAACCTTTGCTACAGCCGCACAAAAGACGTGAAACAAAGTATATTTAAATTCAGGATTATCCTTGTTTTTTTCTTCAAGATATTTCATTACTGCAGTAAGGTCTACTTTTTCATTTAAAACCGCCTCATTATCTGCACGGTTTGGTAATAAATAGGGCATAAAATTATGCATAGGGGCCGTTTCTCTTATACGGTATGCATCCTTTCTATCTCCCCATCTTTTCTTTCTCTCTTCCATGGACTTACCTCCATAAGCACACGGGAGTCGAACTCCGTGTGCTCAAATATTTACATAATTGTATCACAATATGTAGTATGTTGTCAAATTAAGGCATACAACATGGTAAAATCCATCTTAGTAGCTTTCATTTACATAAGAAAAAGGCAAAGCGATGCTTTGCCTTCAGACCGTCGAAAAAGTCGTTCTACCTCAAGTGATTTAATAATAATATTCAATTGTAGGGCAAGGGCTTGCTCTTGCCGAAAAAGAATTATAACTATAAAACCGCAAGGAAAACATCGAATTTTCCTTGCGGTTACTTGCTTTTTGCCAATTTGAACTCTACCGTACCATCGTACGCCGACGAATTCAAATTGACAAAATATAACTTCCTTTTTCGAAATCTGCCAGCGTGTCGATAGGTTTATCGACACTCCGAAGGCAAAGCGATGCTTTGCCTTTTAATTTAGAACAATATAATTAAGAACTGTGAAATCAGTACTACCGCAATAAGAGCTATTGGGTATGTAGCCGCATAAGCAGCCGCAACATCTTCAGTACCTGCAACACCTATAAGTGTACCAAGAGCAGGAGTACTTGTCATACCGCCTGTAATTGAACCAAGGTTGTTAAGAAGACTAAGCTTCAATACATACTTAGCAAACAAGAAACCAATGATTAGAGGTACTATTGTCATAATAACACCGTATACAAAGTACATTGGGTCGAAGTTAGCAACAAAGTCTGCACCGCCCGGGATACCTGCACCTACAAGGAACAGTACAAGACCAAGCTCTCTGAAAAGCTTTAATGTATGTGTATCGGGCATAATGCAAAGCTTACCTATTCTGCCGAAGTGCCCCATCACAAGTGCAACAAGCAGACAACCACCTGTTGTTGTAAGAGCAAAGCATGTACCCGAAAGACCTGCGCCCGAAAGAGGTATCTTAATTGCACCTACAAGTATACCCAACACAGCCGCAAGGGAAAATGCCGCAAAGCCGTGTCCGTCAAGATGCAAAAGTTTAAGGTTATTACTTTTTGATTCCGCTTTTTCATCCTTTATTGCAATTTTTGCTCGCTCAACTTCCATATCAGCCTTTGCCATTTTTGGAATAATCTGAACAAATAATACAACACCGATAACACCGAATATGTAAGCTATACCGTGACCTACAGAAACCAGACTTGTATAATCAACGCCCAATGTTGCCGCTTCACTAGCAACAGTTGCCTTAGCAGCAGAAAATGCAGGAGTTGATGTAAGTGAGCCTGAAAGCAAGCCTACAATCATAGCTGTAAAGCCTTCTGATGTGCCTGCAGGACCAAAGCCAATACCTTTACCCATATAAATACAAGCAACAGCAGCAAGACCTCCCGCAATGATTATAATAAGACCAAGCAAAACGTATGATTTAAAGTTTTTCTTCATATTACCGAAGAACTTAGGTCCTGCAATGAAACCAACTGATGTTACAAATAGGATAAGGCCTATTTTTTCAATAATATCTAATGCCTTTTCAGTAAAGTTAACAGCTTCTGCTTCCCCCTTTATAATAAGTTGGCTTGCCAACGGGTCAAACAAAAGTGCCCCGAAAACAAGAGCAACAACGAATACGCCTGCATCACCAAGACATACACCTTTGATTGTAATACGTCCCAATGCATAACCTACAAAAAGAACTGCAAAAAGACAGAACATCAAAAATGTAGTGCCTGTAACGGGAATAACTCCTCCAAATAATGTCATTTTTATCTCTTCCTTTCTAAATATACCACAGGGCCGAACAAAATTCGTCCTGTAAGTTTTATTATTTTCTACGTGTATAATCAGGCAACAGTCTTGGTGAAACAGTTGTTGTTTCAACACCTGCGGCCTTTCTTTCAGCATCAAACTTGTTGATGTGTTCCAAAGTAAGTGTGCCAACCTTAACATCCTTAGATTTTGCAGATGCATTTTTACCTGCATTTCTGCCAAATACGATAATGTCAAGCAACGAGTTACCCATAAGTCTGTTTCTGCCGTGGATTCCGCCAACAGCTTCACCTGCAACATAAAGGTTTTCAATGTTTGTAACACCTTCAGCGTTAATCTTAAGACCACCGTTCTGGTAATGGAGTGTTGGGTAAACAAGGATAGGTTCTTTACGAATATCGATACCATACTTAGCGAACATTCTCCACATAGCAGGGATTCTCTTAATAATAGTACCTTCACCATGAATCTTTTCAATCATCGGAGTATCAAGCCATACAGCTCTGCCGTTAGGAGTTTCAACACCGTTTCCTCTTTCGCTGCATTCACGAATGATAGAAGCTGCAGAAACGTCACGGGTTTCCAACGGATGCATGAATACTTCACCGTTTACGTTAATAAGCTTAGCACCCAATGAACGTACCTTTTCAGTAACCAATGCACCGAAAATCTGGTCAGGGAATGCCGCACCTGTTGGGTGATACTGTAAGGTATCAGCATATATAAGCTCTGCACCTGCACGATAACCAAGTACTAAACCATCAGCTGTAGCACCGTAGTGGTTTGATGTGGGGAATCCCTGGTAGTGAAGTCTGCCTGCACCACCTGTTGCAATAACAACTGTTTTAGCCTTTGCAACAAGGATTTCCTTTGTTTCCATGTTCATCAAAACTGCACCTGCAGCCTTGCCTTCATCGTCAAGAATAAGTTCAATAGCAGATGTAAAGTCAACAACTGTAATACCTCTGTTTAGAACCTCGTCACGAAGTGTACGCATAATTTCAGCACCTGAATAGTCCTTTGCAGCGTGCATTCTCTTTCTTGAAGTACCGCCACCGTGTGTTGTAACCATTCTACCATCTGCGTCTTTATCGAATTCTACGCCAAGGTCGTTAAGCCATTTAATAGCATCAGGAGCCTCGTTAACAAGCTTGTAAAGAAGCTCAGGAACAGCAGCGAAATGTCCGCCACCGAAAGCATCTATATAGTGGATAGCGGGGGAATCGTTTTCCTTATCAGCAGCCTGAATACCGCCTTCTGCCATCATTGTGTTAGCGTCACCGATACGAAGCTTTGTAACAATCATAGTTTTAGCACCGTTGTTGTCAGCTTCAATAGCAGCAGATGAACCTGCACCGCCACCACCGATGATAAGTACGTCCACGTCATAATCAGGGTTTGAAAGGTCCACATCACCAGGCTTAATTCTGCTTTCGCCTTCAAGCAAAGCAACAAGCTCTGTTGGAACCTCACCGCCCTTGTTGGGACCAACTGTCAGTGTTCTGAATTCTTCCTGCTTGTAATCAGGATGGAAAGTCGCAAGCAATTTTTCTTTTTCTTCAGCAGTCATTCTGCGTGGTTCGTATGCTGTATTATTATCTCTTGCAGCTTCAACTTTCTTAATTGATTCTTGGAATTCTTTACTGTACATTACTTGCTCACCTCCTTATTTCTCTATTTCTCTGTTATTGTAAAGTTCTTTCATTTCTTCAATAGGCCTCTGCATCAATTCTTCAAGAAGCTTTACAAAATCGCCGTTTTCAATTTCCTTAACTCTGTTTTCAAGATGTTCTGTCTTTGGAGCAAGGTATTTACCTGTAATACGTCTTGCAAGCATAGCAACCTGAGGATGAGAGATACCTGCAGGACAACGGGAAGAACATACACCGCACATTACGCAGTCAAATGATTCTTCAGCGCATTTTTCAAATTCGCCACGCTGAGCATAAGCAATGTACTGCATAACGTTAAGCTCCTGAGTACAGCTCTTTGTACAAGCATTACAGCCGATACAAGCGTAAATTTCAGGATAAAGCTGCATCATAACAGCTTCTGTAACAGGTATCTTTTCGATATCATAAACCTGTTTAACAAGTGGGAAGAAAGGAAGTGTTGCAATGAACATACCTTCTTCAACCTTTGTCTGGCAAGCAAGGCAAACCTTAAGTTCCTTGTCGCCCTGAATTCTGTATATTGTTGCACAGGCACCGCAGAAGCCGTTACGGCATCCGCAACCACGTACAAGCTGATAGCCGGCATATTCCATAGCGCCCATAATTGTAAGCTCTGATGGAACAGAATATTTTTTGCCGTATAAATAAATGTCAACAAATTTTTCCATTGTCTTTGTCCTTTCTATCTATTAATATTCATCCGGCAAGGCATCTAACTGGTCGAAACGGAAAACCGGACCGTCCTTGCAGACATACTTGGAACCGATGTTACATCTGCCGCATTTACCCACAGCACATTTCATCTTAAGCTCCATAGTTGTGTAAACCTGTGTTTCCTTAAAGCCAAGTTCCTTAAGTGCTGCCAATGTGAACTTAATCATAATTGGCGGACCGCACATCAAAACTGTTTTGCTAAGGTCTGGGTTAACTTCTTTAACGTAATTAGGAACAAAGCCAACGTGACCATCCCAGTTGTCCTGTTCACGGTCGATTGTAAGGTGAACGTTAATACCGTCCTCCTTCATCCATTCGTTAACTATTTCTTCATAGTCAACCAAATCTTCCTTAGAACGTGAACCGTAGATAATATCAATAGTACCGTAGTTAGCACGGTTGTCACGGCAGTAGTTGATAACAGAACGTAGCGGTGCAAGACCTATACCACCTGCTATAAACAGAAGGTCTTTACCCTTAAGGTCAGTTTCAACAGGGAAACCGTTACCGTAAGGTCCGCGTACCGTAATCTGCTGACCAACTTCCATAGCGTGTAGCCATTCTGTTACACAGCCGCATCTTTTAATGGAAAATTCCATATAGTTAGTCTGTGTCGGTGAAGAAGTAATTGAGAACAACGCCTCACCTACACCGGGCATTGAAAGGAATGCACACTGTCCCGGCATATGCTTGAACATAACGCCGCCTTCAGGAGCTTCTACTCTGAAGGTTTTAACATCAGGAGTATCTGTTCTGATATCTGTTACGATACCAACTTTTGGTATTAAAACATCTTCTCTCATTATTCATTCACCCCCAAAGCCTTAATAACTTTTACAATGTTCATTGAAACAGGGCACTTCTGCAAGCATCTGCCGCAGCCTACACAGCCGTAAACGCCGTCGTTGTTAGCAGGGAAGTATACAAGCTTGTGCATAAATCTCTGTCTGAAGCGTTCTACCTGGCTGTTACGGTTGTTACCGTGTGCCATTTTTGTAAAGTCGGAATACATACATGAATCCCAACATCTGTATCTTTGGATACCATGACCTGTATCATAGTCACGGATGTCGTAGCACTGGCATGTAGGACATATAAAAGTACAAGTACCGCATCCCAAGCATGATGATGAAAGTTCATTCCACAATGGTGAATTGAATTTTTCCATCATATGTTCTTCATCAAAGCCGTCAAGACAAAGGTCCTTTAGTGGAAGTTTGTCTAAAATCTTTTTAATTTCTTCCTGCTTGGCAGTAACCTTTGCATCATCAGTTTCAGCAAGTACGTCTTTAGCAAGGTTCAGCGCCTTTTCGCCTTTTTCATTGTTAGCCCTGATGCAAAGCTCACCGTCTACAATCCATGCAGTTGCATCTGCAACAGGGTTTGCAGGGTCGATACCAAAAGTTGTACAGAAGCAAGTTTCTTCAGGCTCGCCGCAAGCAAGTGCAACGATTACTACCTTTTCTCTTCTTTCAGCATAAAAGCTGTCAACAGGCTCTGCAAGGAATACCTTGTCAAGAATTTCAAAGCCCTTTAAATCACATCCGCGTACACCGAAAAGAATAGTAGGTTCACTTGGGTCACGGTTTTCAATAACTTCCACAGTTTTATCACCTGTTTTAAAAGCAACAAGATTTTCTGTCTGTGGGAAGAAAATATCCTTAGGAGATTTTATAGTATTAAGGTTTGTAAGGCAAACCTCCATACCTTCGCTCCACATTTTGTAGTTAGAGCTGTTATCATCCTGCTTAATGGGTGCGTATACAGCGTTTTCCTTTGAAAAAGCCGCAAATAACTTATCTATATCGTTAAGTGAAATCTTAAACATTACTGCGCACCCCTTTCTTTAACAATGCTTGGCTCTACATCTTCTTTAGTAAAGCTTGTAAGCGGAGGTACTGTTTCAAGGTCTGCACCTGCCTGATATTCGCCATAAAATTCATTTATATCCTTAATGAATTTACGGTTAAGCAAATGAAGCGGTATGTTCTGAGGACATACTCTTGCGCATTCACCGCAGTCTGTACAACGTCCGCAAACGTGGAAAGCTCTTATAATATGGAACATATTTTCTTCAAAAGTATCCGCATTAGCCTTACTTGCTACGCCTGAATTTGCATTGTCAAATACACAAGTTGTGCAAGTACAAGCAGGGCAGGCATTTCTGCAGGCATTACATCTGATACATTTTGAAAGCTGACTTCTCCAGAATTCAAATCTTTCTTCTGATGTCATATTTTCAAGCTTTTCAACCATTTCAAAACGGTCAACTGTCGGTGTTTCAAATTCTTCACCAATTACTTCATCAGCGCAAACGTGCTTTTTACCTTTACAGCAAAGACACTTATCAAGCAAAACTTCGTTTCTGTCAAGCTCCTTGTCACCGTACAAAGTAGATATTTTAAGTGTTTTACCGTCATCTTCAATCTTTTCGATACCCTTAATGCCTTTTGCCCTAATCTTTTCGATATCAAGCTTACCCTGGCAAGGAATACCTACGATTGTAATATTTTCTCTTTTAATCCTATGCTCTTTAATAAGCTGGTTAATACTGTATGTATCACAAGGCTTCAAAAAGGCAAGGATTTTTTCATCGCCCTTTGTTTCACGTACAAGATACTTTGTAAGATTGCTACCGCAAAAGCTGTCATATGTGAAACCGTCAAGGCTGTCGTCTTTAGTAAACAAAGCAGGTGTAGGGTCATAGAAGAATTCGCCCTGTTTCCAGGCAAGTACTTTATTAACTGTACCGTCTGCAAGTAATTTTTCTGCTTTTTCTTTCATTAAATCGAAAACTCTTTGCATCTCAAATCCTCCAATCTCTTATTCTCACCTAATTCGTGGATTTTCTTTGCAAAATCATTCATTGTATCAGCAAACTTAGCACCTTCAGCTGCAGAAACCCATTCAACACGTGTACGGTCTCTTTCAATACCCAAAAAGTCAAGCATACTGAACAACAATGTCATTCTTCTTCTTGTATAATAGTTACCTGTTGTGTAGTGGCAGTCACCTGGATGACAACCGCAAAGGATAACACCGTCTGCACCCCTCTGGAAAGCACGAAGGATAAACATAGGGTTAACACGGCATGAGCAAGGCACACGGATAATCTTTACATTTGCAGGGTAGTTAAGTCTGTTAGTACCTGCAAGGTCAGCGCCTGCATAACTGCACCAGTTACAGCAGAATGCAACAATCAACGGTTTGAATTCTTTGTTTTCTATTTGCATATTGCATCCACCTCCGCCATGATTTGTCTGTTAGAAAATCCCTTAAGGTCCATAGCGCCTGAAGGACAAGCTACTGTACAAGCACCGCAGCCCTGACATACTGCTTCGTTAACCTGTGCAACACGTCTTACCTCCATACCTCCCGGGATTCTGAATTCCTTATCTGCATACGTAATAGCACCGTAAGGACATACCTTTTCACACTGTGAGCAACCGTTACAAAGCATTTCATTAGACTGAGAAACGCATGGGTTACATGTAAGCTTATCTTTTACAAGCAAGCCTATAACCTTAGCAGCAGCGGCAGAAGCCTGAGATACTGTTTCAGGAATATCCTTAGGACCCTGACACATACCCGAAAGGAACACCCCTGCTGTTGGGCTTTCTACAGGGCGAAGCTTTGGATGAGCTTCTGTGAAGAAGTCGTTTGTATCCATACTTGCTGTAAGCTTTGTAGCAAGAGGACGTGCAGTTTCATCAGGTTCAATAGCAGCAGCCAAAACTACCATATCAGCACTGATGTGTAGCTGTTCGTTTGAAATAAGGTCTGAAGCCTGAACTTCAAGCTTACCGTTTGAAGGAACAACCTTGCCAACCATACCCTTGATGTAATGTACACCGTATTCTTCAACAGCACGGCGGTAGAATTCATCAAAGTTCTTACCGGGAGTACGTACGTCAATATAGAATACATAAACGTCCGTATCGGGATATTTTTCTCTTGTAAGCATAGCATGCTTTGCTGTATACATACAGCAAACCTTTGAACAATAAGGCTTACCGCAGCCTGAAGTATCACGTGAACCTACACACTGCACGAAAACAATTGTGTGTGGATGTTCACCGTCAGAAGGTCGAAGTAAAGTACCGTTTGTAGGACCTGCCGCGTTCATAAGTCTTTCATATTCAAGTGATGTAACTACGTCAGGACTCTGCTTATAAGCAAATTCCTCGTATTTATCAAGATTAATTGTGTTAAAGCCTGTTGCAACAACAATTGCACCATATTCTCTTTCCACAAATTCATCCTTTTGAGTATAGTCAATAGCCTTAGCACCGCAAACCTTTGAACAAACACCGCACTTACCTGTTTTTAACATTGTGCAGTAGTCAGGGTCAATTGTAGCAACCTTAGGTACAGCCTGTGCAAAAGGAATGTAGATTGCACGCTTTGTATCCATACCCATATTAAAGTCGTTAGGAACTTTTTTCTGTGGGCATTTTTCTGTACATACGCCGCAACCTGTACATAAATCTTCGTTTACATAACGGGCTTTTTTTCGTATTGTAACGTTAAAGTTACCTACGAAGCCCTTAACATCTTCAACCTCACTGTAAGAGAAAATGTTAATCTTTTCATTCTGTGCAACGTCAACCATTTTAGGTGTAAGGATGCATGCCGCACAGTCAAGTGTTGGAAAAGTCTTGTCAATCTGCGCCATTTTACCGCCGATTGTAGGCTTTTTCTCAACGATATCAACTTCAAAACCTGCTTCTGCAATGTCAAGAGCAGTCTGAATACCTGCAATACCGCCACCGATAACCAAGGCTCTCTTTGTAACAGGGCTTTCACCTGCTTTAAGCGGTGTGTTAAGCTGTACTTTAGCGATAGCAGCTCTGCCAAGTATAACCGCCTTTTCAGTAGCAGTTTCCATATCCTTATGAATCCATGAGCACTGTTCACGGATGTTTGCAATTTCAACCATATATGGGTTTAAGCCTGCTGCCTGAGCAGTCTTACGGAATGTAGCTTCGTGCATACGAGGTGAACATGAACATACAACGATACCTGTAAGGTTATGCTCCTTAATGGCATCCTTAATCATATTCTGACCTGCTTCAGAGCACATGTACTGATAGTCAACAGAGAAAACTACGCCCGGTTCATTTTTAAGTGTTTCAGCAACCTTATGCACATCAACAGTAGCAGCAATGTTACTTCCGCACCAACATACAAATACGCCTATTCTTTGCATTTTACGTTTTCTCCTCCTTACTTACTGTATTTTCTGAACGCACTTACAATAGCCTGCTGTGGCAAATCCTCATCAAGCAAGCCAGGAACGTCGTTAGGTGTCATGTGGTTTGCACCCTGCTGTCTTATCTTCATAAGTCTTACAGCTTCAATAACATTTGCAGGTTCAACACCTCTTGGGCATCTTTCAACACATGCAAAGCATGACAAACACTTGTAGATTGATTTTGATTCCATCAAAGGTTCAATGTTGCCCTTTTCAACCATATATACGAATTCATGTGGATGATATTCCATTTCATCGTACGAAGGACAAGTTGCGGAGCATTTACCGCATCTCATACATTTCAGAACATTAACACCACTTGTACGGAGGATTTGTTCTGTTTTTTCAGGGTTTTTGTTATACATTTTAAAATCCTCCTTTATTTAACATCCAAAGCTTCAGCTAAAAGCTCTGTGAAATAGTAAACGGGAACATCATATTCTGTGCCATTCTTTTTAAGATTGTACATACAAAGCGGACAAGCTGTAATAACCATTTCAGCACCGTTTTCAACAGCATCTTTCAAAACGTTGTTGCTCTTTTTCTGTGCCAATGCTTTGTCCTCCATTGTAACGTAACCGCCACAGCATTCGTTACGCATTGGATAAATTACAGGCTCACCGCCAAGTGCACGGATAAAGTCCTCAATAATTGTAGGATTTTCCGGATTATCCATCTGCATAGTTTTGCTTGGACGAAGAAGCATACAGCCGTAATAAGCCGCAATCTTCTTTCCTTCAAAAGGTTTTTTAACAGCTTCAGCAATTTTGTCAAAGCCGATTTTATCTCTTAACATTTCAAGGTAGTGAATAACATTTGTTTCACCTGCATAAGGTTCTTCAAGCTGCATATAGTTGTTAGCCTTTGTGCGGATGTTGTCATCATTTTTCATATCGTCATTAACTCTTTTAATAACGTGATGACAAGCAGAACAAACGGTTACAAGGTCCTGCCCCTTTTCTTTGGAATAAGCAAGAGCACGTACGGATGAAAGTTTGGATGCGACTTCGTCCTTACCCATTGTGTAGACGCCGCCGCAGCACTGCCAATCCGGTATTTCTTCTAAAGTTACCCCTAAAGCTTCTGCAGATTTTCTTGCATATGTATCAAGGTCAACCGCTTTAGTTTTAAGAGTACAACCAGGATAATAACTAAATACCATAACTCTTTTCCTTTCAAAAATTATTTGTTGAAAAACTTCGATAGAAACGGCATATGGCGTCTCTATCGAAAATTTTTACTCATTTTTAAAGTACCTTAAAAGATTCTACAAGTTAATACTTTTAATAACTTCTTTAAGCTTATCTGCACTTGCACGAAGCTTTGCAATTTCATCATCTGTAAGTGGAAGGATAACCTTACCGCTTGCACCTTTGTCATCGATAACAGCAAGTGTGCTTATACATACATCATCAATGCCGTATTCACCGTTGTGCATTGTAGAAACAGGAAGTGCTGTCTGCATATCGCCGAAAATACATGAACAGATGTGACATACACAGGTTGCTACTGCATAGAAAGTAGCACCCTTTCTTTCAATAATAACACCACCGGACTTTCTTACAAATTCAATCATTTCGTCATAGTCAAATGATGAAGGTTGTTCGTCTCTGTACTTAACGGAATCCCAGTACTTTTCAAAAGGTACATTTGAAATTGTACTTACTGACCACGGAACAAACGATGTGTCACCGTGTTCACCCAATACAAGTGCGTGTACGTTCTGTGGGTTAATTGAATAATTGTCTGCAATTTTTGCACGAAGTCTTGCAGTATCCAAAAGTGTACCTGAACCGATAATCTGATTTCCAGGCAAACCTGAGAACTTAGCAAAAGCATAAGTCATTACGTCAACAGGATTACTTACTATAATATATATAGCATTTGGAGCATACTTAACAATTTTTTCAGTAATACTCTTCATAGTATTTACGTTAGTCTGTGCAAGCTCCAATCTTGATTGACCGGGCTTTCTTGCAATACCTGATGTGATAATTACGATATCAGAATCCTTAGCATCAGGATAGTCACCTGCATATATGTTTACAGGACTGCAATAAGGAGTACCCTGAGCAATATCCATTGCTTCCCCCTTTGCTTTTTCCACATTAATATCTATCAGACAAATTTCTGAAGACAAACCTTTTGTTACCATTGTGTAGGCGATAGTAGAGCCAACGCTACCTGCACCTATAATCGTCACCTTATGACTCATTTTCAAATCCTCCCTATAATTCAGTCAAAAGCAAATGATTGTCAATTTTTTAACAAAGACATACAAGCCAATAAGGGTGAAATACCCACCCTTTTCAAAAAAAATACAATATATTTATAACTTTTTACTATTATTTGTTCCCGAAAACCTCCGAGGATACATTACTACGAATTATAACACACATTCTGACAAAATTCAATACCTTTTTGTTAAATTTTTATCAGGTTTTTTATATCTATTACATATTATTAAATATGGAACAAAAATTCCATGGTTTTGTGGCAATTTTACACATAGAGTTAATATTTGTGTATTTCAAAAAAGCTTTCTTTGTTACTAAAGATAATGCATTGATTAACATTACAAAGGTAACGCGATGTGGAGTGTAATCTGAAGGACAGTAATTGTAAGTTACTATCCTTTTTGGGTACTTAAAGATATAATAATGTCTCCGACGGGGCACTTTTTTTGAAAAAAGTACCAAAAAAACTTCAAGTCGGTTCTGTCGGTAAGAAAATGTAGTTGCTCAGCTCGTAATTGAGCCGTCGGGAATATTCGCGACCTTTCGCTCAGAGTCCCTAAAACCGCCCGCCAGCAGCGGAAAATGATACGGGCGGTTTTTCGCCTCAATCAACATCGCTTTCGCATACATTTTCTAAACCTCCGCCACAGACTTGTTTTTTCGTAGGAAAGTATGTGGCACTGAATAAAGATAGTTTTAAAATTAAAATGTGGCACATACTTTCCCATAAGTCAACACGCCGTAGAGAGAGGGATTGCAAATCGTTTCGAAGTTTTGAAAAAATTGGCGTAAAATTGCACATATCATTTCCCTCTGCTGATGTGCAATTTTAGGGGCTCGCGCAATGGGTTTGCGTATAGCCCCGTGCGACAATTTTAAGAAACTGACGAATTACGAGTTGCTGACCGAACGTCCCGGCGCCGATTTTTGCTTACTTATTGCGGATGAGTCCAAATCTTTGATTTGGCTAACGAATCCCATACAAAGGATGTCCAAGAAAACGAGCAGAGCGAAGTTTGATTGGAAACAGCCCCTGCTGTCGGCGCAAAAGTAAGTCCCCCGCGGACAGCGGAAAAACTTGTTGCATTTTTAAATTTTGTATGGTACAATTAGTTTGCGACACAACTTAATAGAGTTACCAACATAGGGTGTTTTTTTGTTTTGGCAAAAATGCACGCTCTCTTTTACACGCTTATGTTGGTGTCTAAAAGTTGTGTCGCAGCAAACGAGCTGTGCATTTTTCGGTGTACGGCTTATGTCGTGCACCTTTTTTATCTTATAGGAAATTACTACACATGTGGTGTATGTAATTTCCTATATTACACAAAAGTGCACCTTAATCCCCTCAAGATTGAGGGTTGATGCTTGCCGGTGGCAAGCGCCTATCAACGACCGTAGCGGACAGCGTAGACCAGGGGAGTTGATGTGTTTTTCAAAACACTTTTTTATTTATAAAACGTAAGCTTTATCATTGCGACTTGAAAAAGAAATCCGCAGAAATTTATTACTCTGCGGATTTCAACCTTATCTGTATTCATTTTTAAAATACTGGTATATATTACATTTAAGCATACCGTTATATAATTTTCGTTTTTTATCAGCCTTTTTGCCATAATACTTTTCAAAATTTTCATAGGATGTAAGTATATATTTTTTAGCATTCGGAAACTGCGAAAATTTAACGCCCATATCGTGATAAAGCCTCTGCACCGTCTTTTCCTCCATAAGTCTTTCACCATATGGAGGATTGCAGATTATAACACCCTTATCCTCAAAAGGTACGGCATCTTTCATATCGCACACTTTAAAGTCAATGTAGTCAAGCACACCTGCCGCTTTGGCATTGAGCTTAGCGGTTTCAATACAGTTTGAGGAAATGTCCGATGCAAATATAACGGGCTTTACATCCTTAATTATATTATCCTGTGCCTCTTCCCTTGCAGATTTCCACAGTGATTTATCAATCTGCCCCTTCCAGTTTTCCGCCACAAAGCTACGTTTCATACCCGGTGCAATGTTAAGGGCATACATAGCCGCCTCAATTGGAAGTGTGCCGCTACCGCAGAATGGGTCCATAAAAGGTCTGTCACCCTGCCAACGGCTAATGTCTATCATTGCGTAGGCAAGAGTTTCTCTCATAGGTGCAACAACACCTTTTTGACGGTATCCCCGCTTATACAGATTTTCACCTGTTGTGTCTATATATATTGTAACTATGTCCTTCATTATGGCAAACTGTATGGGGTATAAAGGCCCTGTTTCCTCAAACCACTCTATACCGTACTTTTCGGAAAGACGGCTTACAACAGCCTTTTTGATTATAGACTGACAATCGGGCACACTGTGGAGTGCAGATTTTAACGAATGCCCTTTTACGGGAAATGCACAGTCCTTGCCTATATACGCCTCCCACTCTATTGCCTTTACATTTTCAAAAAGCATTTCAAAGGTAGTTGCCTTGAACTCCGCCATCTTAATCATTACACGTTCTGCACATCGTAAATTTATGTTGGCAAGACAAACTGCCTCTGCATCACCTTCAAAGGTTACTCTGCCGTCTACAACTTCGGTTGTTTCGTAGCCTAAATTTCTAACCTCATTTGCCACTATGGATTCCGTACCCAAAAGGGTAGGTATACAAAGCTGAAGTCTTTTATTCATAATTATTTCCTTTCCAGATACTTCTTTAAATACATACCTGTGTATGACTTTTTGTTCTTAGCAACCTCTTCAGGAGTACCGCAGGCAACAATTTCGCCACCCTTGTTACCCCCCTCAGGGCCTATGTCTATAATATGGTCAGCAACCTTTATAACGTCAAGGTTATGTTCTATAACCACCACAGTATTACCTGCATCCACCAGCTTTTGCAACACTTCGATAAGTCTGTGTACATCTGCTGTGTGAAGACCTGTTGTAGGCTCGTCAAGAATATAGATAGTCTTGCCCGTACTGCGTCTGCAAAGCTCTGTTGCCAATTTAACACGCTGTGCCTCACCACCTGAAAGGGTAGTTGACGGCTGACCTATTTTTACATAGCCAAGACCTACATCAAACAAAGTCTTTAACTTTCTGTGAATTTTCGGATGGTTTTCAAAAAAGCTTACACCCTCCTCTACAGTCATATCAAGTACTTCGTGAATATTTTTACCCTTAAACTTTACTTCTAAAGTTTCACGGTTGTAGCGCTTACCTTTACATACCTCACAAGGTACATAAATATCAGGCAAAAAGTGCATCTCTATTTTTATAATACCATCACCTGTGCAGGCTTCGCAACGTCCGCCCTTTACGTTAAAGCTGAAACGCCCTGCCTTGTAGCCACGCATTTTTGCCTCATTTGTTGTTGCAAACAATTCTCTTATATCAGCGAACAGCCCTGTATATGTTGCAGGGTTTGAACGTGGTGTTCTTCCTATTGGTGACTGGTCAATATCTATTATGCTGTCAAGGTGTTCAATACCCTCAAAACGGTCAAACTTACCTGGTTTCTTTTTGCTGTGGTTAAGCTTGTTTGAAAGGTGCTTGAACACAACTTCGTTGATAAGTGAAGATTTGCCCGAGCCTGAAACACCCGTTACCGCAATGAATTTACCTAACGGAAATTCAACATCCACATTTTTAAGGTTATTCTGTGCCGCACCGTAAACCTTAAGCACATTACCGTTGCCCTCACGTCTTACGGCAGGTACGGGTATCTGCTTTTTACCGCTAAGGTAAAGACCTGTCTGTGAATCCTCACACTTTTTAATATCGTCTATTGTACCCTGTGCAACCACATGCCCGCCGTGTATACCTGCACCGGGACCTATGTCTATAATGTGGTCTGCGGCGTACATTGTATCCTCGTCGTGTTCAACAACTATAAGAGTATTTCCAAGGTCACGTAGCTTTTTAAGTGTTTCTATAAGCTTGTCATTATCACGTTGATGAAGGCCAATACTTGGCTCGTCAAGGATATAAAGTACACCCATAAGTGATGAGCCAATCTGCGTTGCAAGGCGTATACGCTGAGCCTCACCGCCTGATAACGTGCCTGATGAACGTGCAAGTGTAAGATAGTCAAGACCTACATTTTTAAGGAATGTCAGACGCTCTGTAATTTCCTTTAAAATCTGTTTGCCTATAACCATATCCCTTTCACTAAGCTTAAGATTTTTAAAAAATTCAAGTTCTTCGTCTACCGAAAGATGTGTAAGTGAATCAATATTCATATCTGCAACGGTTACTGCAAGTGATTCCTTTTTAAGTCTTGCACCGTTACATTCCTCACACACAGTGTCGGTCATATACTTTTCAAGCTCTGCCTTTATCATATCGGACTGTGTTTCGGCATGTCTGCGGCGGATATTGTTTGCAACACCCTCAAAACGTGCGATGAAAGACCCACTGCCGTATTTTCTTTCGTATGAAAAACGTACTTTTTCCATACCTGTGCCATAGAAAATTTTGTTTATATGCATTTCGGAAAGCTGTGACATAGGTGTATCAAGGCTAAAGCCGTAATGGTCGGCAAGACCTTTTAAGTGCATGCCTGCCATATTATCCTCCGAAAACTTCCAACCGCTTGCAGAAATTGCACCCTCGTTTATGGACTTGTCCCAATCATCAACCAATAAATTAATATCCACCTTTAACTGATGCCCCAAGCCCGTACAAGCAGGGCAGGCACCAAATGGGTTGTTAAATGAAAAGCTGCGTGGCTGTAGCTCGTCAATACTTATTTCACAGTCAGGGCAAGAACAGTTCTGATTAAAGATAATTTCCTTATTTTCCGTAAGGTTTTCTATTATAACCATACCGTTGCCGTGTTTAAGTGCAGTTTCCAGCGAATCTGTAAGACGCTTTTTAATATCTTCTTTTACGATAAGTCTGTCTATAACAATTTCAATACTGTGCTTTTTATTTTTTTCAAGCTTTATTTCTTCGGAAAGCTCGTACATTGTACCATCTACACGCACACGTACAAAACCGCTTTTCTTTGCACTTTCAAAAAGCTTTACATATTCACCCTTTTTGCCTCGAATTACAGGTGCTAGAATATTCATCTTTGTTCTTTCGGGCAGTGCAAGTATTTTATCAACTATACTGTCTATTGTCTGGTGTTCAATTACCTTGCCACAGTTTGGACAATGAGGCACACCTACACGAGCATACAAAAGACGCAGATAGTCATAAATTTCCGTAACAGTACCAACAGTAGAACGTGGATTTTTACTTGTAGTCTTCTGGTCAATTGAAATTGCAGGTGATAAGCCGTCAATGCTGTCTACATCAGGCTTGTCCATCTGACCTAAAAACTGTCTTGCATATGCGGAAAGAGATTCCACATAACGTCTTTGCCCCTCTGCATACATTGTGTCAAATGCAAGGGAAGACTTACCCGAACCGCTAAGACCTGTTATAACAACAAGCTTGTCACGTGGTATTGTAACATCTATATTTTTTAAATTGTGCTCTCTTGCACCCTTAATTACTATACTGTTATTTATTGCCACTTAATTTTGCCTCCAATTCGCTTATTCTGTCACGAAGCTGTGCCGCAAGCTCAAATTTAAGCTCATAAGCCGCCGCCTGCATCTGACCTTTAAGCCTTTCTATTTCCTTTGCAATATCCTCTGTTGCAATATATTCTTCAATACTTTCTGTTTCAACCGCTTTTGTAATTTCGATATTTTCATGTATCTTTTTAATAATGGTCTGTGGTACAATACCGTTTTCTTCATTATACCTCTGCTGTTTTTCACGTCTGCGGTTTGTTTCGTCAATGGCACGTCGCATACTGCCCGTTACCGTATCCGCATACATTATAACACGTCCGTTTGCATTACGTGCCGCACGGCCGATAGTCTGTATAAGTGATGTTTCGGAACGTAAAAAGCCTTCCTTGTCCGCATCAAGTATTGCCACCAATGAAACCTCGGGAATATCCAGACCCTCACGCAAAAGGTTAATACCTACAAGCACATCAAATTCATTGGACCGAAGTGCATTTATTATCTCCGTTCTCTCAAGTGTATCAATGTCGGAATGCAAGTATCTGACCCTTACACCCATATTTTCAAAATATGTTGTTAAATCCTCCGCCATTTTCTTTGTAAGTGTGGTTACAAGCACCTTTTCACCCTTAGCAGTTGTGGCATTAATTTCACTGTACAAATCGTCCACCTGACCGCTTACGGGGCGTATATCCACCATAGGGTCTAAAAGTCCCGTTGGACGTATAACCTGCTCTGCTATCTGTGTGGAAAGTCCTTTTTCATAATCACCGGGTGTAGCACTTACAAAAACTGCCTGATTTATTCTCTGTTCAAATTCCTCAAAGTTAAGAGGTCTGTTGTCATAAGCCGATGGCAGACGGAATCCGTTTTCCACCAGTGAAGTCTTACGTGCTCTGTCACCGTTGTACATACCCCTTACCTGTGGCAAAGTAACGTGTGATTCATCCACCACAAGCAAAAAGTCGTCAGGAAAATAGTCCATAAGTGTATATGGAGCTGAGCCAGGTGCTCTTCCGCTTATTACCCTTGAATAGTTTTCAATACCCTGACAAAAGCCAATTTCTTCAAGCATTTCTATATCGTAGCTTGTACGCTGTTTAATTCGTTGTGCTTCAAGCAATTTATTTTCCGCCTTGAAGTTTGCTTCGCACTCTTCCATTTCACGTCGAATTTCTTCAATCGCCCTTTTCATTTTACTGTCTGTTGTAACGTAGTGGGAATTAGGATAAATTGCCGCATGGCTCATAACACCAATTACTTCACCTGTAAGCACATTTATTTCCGTAATGCGTTCAATTTCATCACCGAAAAATTCTACACGTATTGCATTGTCAGACTGTGATGCAGGAAAAATTTCCAACACGTCACCACGTACACGGAACTTGCCTCGTACAAAGTTTATGTCATTTCTTTCGTACTGTATTTCAATAAGCTTTTCTATAACCTCGTCACGGTCCTTTATCATACCGGGGCGCAGTGAAACCACCAAGTCCGTATAATCCTCAGGGTCACCAAGACCGTAAATACAGCTTACACTGGCAACTATTATAACATCACGGCGTTCAAAAAGCGCCATAGTTGCGGAATGGCGTAATTTATCTATTTCGTCATTAATTGCCGCATCTTTTTCTATAAAAGTATCAGTAGATGCAATATATGCCTCGGGCTGATAGTAGTCATAATATGAAACAAAAAACTCCACACAGTTATTGGGGAAAAATTCTTTAAATTCACCGTAAAGCTGTGCAGCAAGAGTTTTATTATGTGCAAGTATAAGTGTTGGCTTTTGCACCTTTTCAATGAGGTTTGCAACTGTAAAAGTCTTGCCCGAACCTGTTACACCCAAAAGAGTCTGGTATCTTTCGCCACGGTTTACACCATCTGCAAGCATATCAATAGCCTCAGGCTGGTCACCCATTGGTTTGTAGTCCGAATGAATCTTAAACATATTGCACCTCTTTTCATTTAAAAATATATAGACAAAATATCGTATTTGTGTTAAAATACACATATAATTATTATACTTTTTTTGAATATAAATGTCAACAAATTAATACCTCTTTACATAATATGTAATGGTATATGAAAATGCAGAATTTAAATCAAAAGCAAGCATAGCTTGCTATCCATAATTCTTCATTCTGCATTCTTAATTCTTCATTAACATATACGGAGGTATGCTGATGCACATAGTATGGATTACAGCTTTAGGAGTAGGCGGTGCAACCATTGCAGGTTCACTGTTGGGTTTTATATTTAAAAACATTTCAAAAAATTTCAGTAATGTTATTTTATCCTTTGCGGCAGGAGTTATGCTTTCAGCATCGGTTATAGGTCTGGTATTGCCATCTTTACAATATGGTGGCACATTTGCACTTCCTGTTACCGTTGCAGGTATTTTTACAGGTGCTCTTTGTGTAAATATGCTTGACAAATTGGTGCCAAAACTCAATAAGCTTGCAGGCGTAGACGATAAAAATTCAGCGCAGCTTAACAGTGTTTTGCTTTTTGTGCTTGCAATAGCAATTCACAATTTACCTGAAGGCATTGCGGCAGGTGTAGGCTTTGGTACAGGCAACATAAAAGATGCTCTTACGGTGGCAGGCGGTATAGCATTACAAAATTTACCCGAAGGTATGATTATTATAGCACCTATGCTTTCCGCAGGAATATCCGCAAAAAAAACTTTACTCTGTGCTGTGGGAACAGGTGTTATTGAAATAATCGGTACATTAATCGGCTATTACGCTGTAACACTTTCAGGCGTGATATTGCCCTTTGCCCTTGCACTTGCAGGTGGCACAATGCTTTACGTAATAAGTGACGAAATTATACCTGCAACCCACACGGACGGTTGCGAACGAAGTGCAACCTTTGCTCTTTTCTTAGGCTTTTGCGTAATGCTTGCTACAAGTTATTATATTTAATTAACATAAAAGGAGGACAACAAAATGTCAAAGTACGCAGGAACTCAAACAGAAAAAAATCTACAGGAAGCTTTTGCAGGCGAATCTCAGGCAAGAAACAAGTATACTTACTTTGCTTCAGTAGCTAAAAAAGAAGGCTACGAACAGATGTCTGAAATTTTCTTAAAAACTGCTGAAAACGAAAAAGAACACGCTAAAATGTGGTTTAAGGAACTTGGTGGCATAGGTAATACTGCTGAAAATCTTGCAGAGGCTGCAGCAGGAGAAAACTATGAATGGACAGATATGTACGCAGGCTTTGCTGAAACTGCCGAAAAGGAAGGTTTTACGGAGCTTGCTGCAAAATTCCGTCTTGTAGCTGCTATTGAAAAATCACACGAAGAAAGATACCGTGCATTACTTAACAACATAGAACTTGCTGAAGTATTCGCAAAAAGCGAAGTTCAGATATGGGAATGCCGCAACTGCGGACACATTGTAGTTGGCACAAATGCTCCTGAAGTTTGCCCTACATGCAACCACCCACAAAGTTATTTTGAACTAAGAAAAGAAAACTACTAAGGCTTGAAAAAATGCACAGACTGAAATCATACAAGAAGCAATTATAAACTAAAGGACTGTAACTTAAACGGTTACAGTCCTTTATAATTTTACATCTACAAATGTATTTATCTCTAAACTATCCTCTTTAACCTTACAATTTACACACAAAATTTTTACACCCTTGTCTTTTGCCTCCGAAAGTGCATCTGCAAACTGCGGATGAGTACGTCTATTTGTTGTAAAGTATTTTACCTTGTCGGTTTGAATTACAAAGCAAACATAGGCTTCATATCCATCATCAATACATTTGCAAAGTTCATTTATATGTTTTACCCCTCGTTCCGTAGGTGCATCAGGAAACATCAGCACACCGTTTTCTTCTAAAGTAACGCCCTTTACTTCAACAAAAATGCGACGGTTTTGTGCCTCTATATAAAAGTCAAAACGTGAATCTCCATATTTGCATTCAGGCTTTATTAAATCTGTTTTGCCAAAATAACCGCTTTTTAAAACCCATTCGTAAAAAACCTTATTTGGCGCCTGACTGTCTATATTGTAAAGTTCTTTCCCTTTACAAACTCCAATTAAATCAAACTTAGTCTTTCGGCTTGTATTTTCAAACTCCTGAACAAAAACGGTTACTCCCTCTGTCAAAAGTTCCCTGCATCTGCCTGTATTTTTGACGTGTACTACTTCCACTTTGCCATCTATTTCCACATTGGCAATAAAACGGTTAGGACGGTCAATAAATATTCCCTTTTTTACATTTTCGTATTTCACTTTAACACCTCAAACAAATTCCACGGTTTTTCATCAGGCGGATTTTTGGAAAAGCTTTTGCCGTCTGTTTCTATTTTGTGGGAAAACAAAGCTATTGGACAATTTATTTTACTGCCGTATTTTCCGTCACCCAAAAGCGGATGCTTACGACTTGCAAACTGTACACGTATCTGGTGACTTCTTCCTGTTTTTAATGTAACCGAAACAAGTGAGCATTCCTTGCCGTTAAATTCACCTCTTTTTAAAACTTTATACGTAAGGCACGCTTTTTTCACACCCTTACGTTCCTTTTTAACAACAAAGCTTTTATTTTTACGGGAATCCTTAAACAGCGAATCCTCCATTACACCTTCAGCTTCTTCAAAAACGCCCTCACATACTGTAAGATATGTTTTTTCAAAGTCAGAATTTTCTGCAATTTTTTTGCTGAATTTTGCCGCTGCCGATTTATTTTTGGCGTACACCATAACACCGCCCACAGGTGTATCAAGACGGTGCAGAGTATATATTTCACTTTTCAGTTGTTCTGCAAGTGCTTTTGGTAAATCCTCCTCAGAAGATATACCCACAGGCTTTACACAGAATACAATATCTTTATCTTCACATAATATTTCTATCATAACATACCTCAATGTATTTTTGTAATATTGTACCACAAAATATGTTATAATGCAATTCGTATCTTGACAAATTAAACAATAAATAGTATATTTTATTTAGGTAAATTGTCACAATTTATCAAATAAAGTACGAAATGAGGATTAATGTTATGAAACTTGTTTACGGGGTTAATGACAAACCCAAATTCGCACAACTTATTATTCTGGCGTTCCAGCAGTTACTATCCATCATAACAGCAACATTGGTTGTTCCTGTTATAATTAACGGAACTTGCGGAACAAATATGTCTTCTGCTGCAGCACTTGTAGGCGCAGGTGTAGGTACACTTTGCTACATTTTATTTACACAGAAGAAATGTCCTGTATTTTTAGGTTCATCATTTGCTTTTATAGGCTCTATGACTGCCGCGTTTGCAGGCGGTGTATCAATGGCACTTGGATTTTTAGGTCTAATAATCGGTGCTGTATTTGCAGGTCTTGTTTATGTAGTTATCGCTATTATTGTTAAATTTGCAGGTGTTAATTGGCTTAATAAGATTATGCCTGTTGCAGTTATAGGTCCAACAGTTACAATTATCGGTCTTTCACTTGCAGGAAATGCAGTGGGTGACATTTCAAAGGGCAGTATCCCTGACGTAGCTGCTTCACCGTTAGCAACAGTTTTCTGCGGTCTTGTTACACTTATTATAGTTGTATTTTGTGCCACATACGGCAAGAAAACTGCAAAACTTATTCCATTTATTATCGGTATTTTAGGCGGTTACGCTGTTTGTGGTATATTCACAATTATTGGTTATACAGCTAACATTGATGCTATTAAAATTCTTAATGTTCAGCCATTTATTGACTTGGTTGCAAACGGTGTTAACTTAAACACATTCCTTTCGGTTCCCGAATTTACATTTGTAACAGCGTTTAAAGGTATTGGTGAACTTAACGGAGCATACATTGCTACAATTGCAGTTGCTTACATTCCTGTTGCATTTGTTGTATTTGCTGAACATATTGCAGACCACAAAAACATTTCTACAATTATTGAAGAAGATCTTCTGGAAAATCCCGGTCTTCACAGAACACTTTTGGGTGACGGTATAGGCTCAATGCTTGGTGCATTCTTCGGTGGATGCCCTAACACAACATATGGTGAATCTGTTGGTTGCGTAGCTATTACTCGTAATGCTTCAGTTGTTACAATTATAACAGCTGCAATTTTAGCCATATTAATTGCATTTGTTTCACCATTTATTGCATTTGTTAATTCTATTCCATCATGTGTAATGGGCGGTGTATGTATGGCACTTTACGGATTTATTGCAGTTTCAGGTCTTAAGATGGTTCAGCAGGTTAACCTTAACCTTAACAAAAACTTGTTTGTTGTTTCCACAATACTTATTTCAGGTATAGGCGGACTAACACTTAACTTTGGTAAAGTAACAATCACATCAATCGCATGTGCACTTATTTTGGGTATTATAGTAAACTTAGTTGTATCAAAGGCACCCGATCAGGAATAGGAGAAAAAACCAT
The DNA here is from genome assembly GCA_964573775.1 of uncultured Clostridiaceae bacterium. GTDB lineage: Bacteria > Bacillota > Clostridia > Monoglobales > Firm-18 > CAZNKU01. The sequence goes on from CAZNKU010000003.1 coordinate 65,029, forward strand.
GAAAAACGTTACAGTATTTGACCACCCGTTAATTCAGCACAAAACTACAATTCTTCGACAGAAAACCACTTCAAATAAAGAGTTTCGTGAATCTGTTGAAGAAATAACAATGCTTATGTGCTACGAAGCTTTAAGAGATTTACCACTTGAAGACATAGAAATAGAAACGCCAATTAAAAAGACTGTACAAAAAATAATAAAGGGCAAGGATATTGCAATTGTCCCGATTCTTCGTGCAGGTCTTGGTATGGTAAACGGAATGCTTAACCTTGTTCCCACTGCAAAAGTAGGTCATATAGGTATGTACAGAGATGAGGAAACAATGTTGCCTCAGCCATATTACTGCAAGCTTCCTGCTGACATAGACAAAAGACTGGTAGTTGTTGTAGACCCTATGCTTGCAACAGGAGGCTCGGCAATTGATGCTATTGCACAAATAAAATCCCACGGTGCAACAAACATTAAGTTCCTTTGCTTGATTGCCGCACCGGAAGGTATTGAGGCACTTACAAAGGCTCATCCGGATGTTCAGATATACTGTGCAAACGTAGATGAAGGACTTAACGAAAACTGCTACATTGTTCCCGGCTTGGGGGATGCAGGAGACAGAATTTTCGGCACAAAATAAATTTCATAAAGGCGGTGTAAAAAATTTACACCGCCTTTTTATTTGACTAAAAATAAGTGTTTTGGTATAATAAAGTGAGGTGAAATTTATGAAAATCTACACATCCGTTGACCAGCTTATTGGCAAAACACCAATTTTAGAGCTTACAAATATTGAGGAAAAACTTAATCTTAAAGCAAAAATTTATGCAAAGCTTGAATATTTTAACCCTGCAGGCTCGGTAAAGGACAGAGTTGCAAAGGCTATGATTGACGATGCCGAGGCAAGTGGAAAACTTAACAAGGATTCTGTAATTATAGAACCTACAAGCGGTAATACAGGCATAGGACTTGCGTCCGTGGGTGCATCAAGAGGTTACAGAGTAATTATAGTAATGCCCGATACAATGTCAAAAGAGCGCAGAATGTTAATGACTGCATATGGTGCAGAGCTTGTGCTTACAGACGGCAAAAAGGGTATGAGCGGTGCAATTGAAAAAACCGAGGAGCTTGCAAAGGAAATTCCAAACAGCTTTGTTGCAGGTCAGTTTGTAAACCCTGCAAATGCAAAGGCACATTTTGACACAACAGGTCCGGAAATATGGGAAGATACTGACGGCAATGTGGATATATTTGTGGCAGGAATAGGTACCGGCGGTACAATTACAGGAACAGGTGAATTTTTAAAGTCTAAAAAAGCTGACGTTAAAGTTATAGGTATAGAGCCAAAGGATTCTGCCATACTTTCAGGTGGCAGTGCAGGACCTCACGGTCTTCAGGGTATAGGTGCAGGCTTTGTGCCTGAAGTTCTTAACACAGAGGTTTATGATGAAATAATAACGGTTTCCACAGATGAAGCTTATGAAGCTTCAAGACTTCTTGGTAAAACCGAGGGTGTATTGGTTGGTATATCCTCAGGTGCGGCACTGCATGGTGCAATTAAACTTGCTATGTTGCCTGAAAACGCAGGCAAAAACATTGTTGTCCTTTTACCTGATACAGGTGACAGATATTTGTCAACAGAGCTTTTTTTATAGTCTACTGTCAACTTATACGAAATCTATATATAAAATGGAGGCTATCATTATATCATAGCCTCCATTTTATATGTATGATCCAAAGGACCGTGACCCTTTCCCAAATCAAGCATTGCACCTATTGCACCTGTTAAATATTCTTTTGCATTTTTAACAGCTTCCTCCATAGTTTTACCCTGTGCAAGATTACAGGCAATTGCAGAAGAAAGTGTACAGCCTGTACCGTGGGTGTTTGGATTATCTATCTTTTTAGTTTCAAACCACTTTATTTTTCCATTGTCAAAAAGTAAGTCCGAAGCATCACACACCATATGCCCGCCCTTTAAAAGCACGGCACATTCACATTTAGCAGAAATCAGTTCCGCCGCCCTTAACATATCTTCCTTACTATTTATAGATATATCGCTTAAAACCTCAGCTTCGGGAATGTTAGGCGTTATAATATCTGCAAGAGGCATTAACCTTTCAACTAAAAATTTCTGTGCATCATTATGAATAAGTCTGTGACCGCTTGTTGAAATCATAACAGGGTCTAAAACTATGTTTTTTGCCTTGTACTCACAAAGCTTGTCTGCAATAACCTCTATTATTTTTGCTGATGATACCATACCTATTTTCACCGCATCAGGAAAAATATCAGTAAAAACAGCATCCATCTGTGCACCTACAAATTCAAGTGTTGCATTCATAATGTCCGTAACCCCTGTTGTGTTTTGTGCAGTAAGTGCGGTTATAACACTCATAGCATAGACCTTGTGCACAGTCATAGTCTTTATATCCGCCTGTATACCTGCGCCTCCGCTACAGTCAGAGCCTGCAATTGTAAGAACTTTTTTCATTTAAAAACACTCCTTAATTCCTCTGCCGCCTTTTTTGGACTTTCTGCCTTCATTATGGCAGACACCACACATATTCCTGCAATGTCTATGCCCTCAAGCACATCAATGTTATCCTTGTTAAGACCTCCTATGGCATTTACGGGAATGGGAACAGCCTTGCAGATTTTATCAAGCATTTCCGTTGATGTAAGCACAGTTTTAACCTTTGTGGTTGTTGGGTAAATTGCCCCTACACCCAAATAGTCAGCACCGTTTTTATAAGCCTCCAACGCCTGCTCAACAGTCTTTGCAGTTGCACCGATTATTACATCCTCACCAAGTATTTTACGTGCAACATCCACGGGCATATCGCTTTGCCCAAGGTGTACACCCTCAGTACCTGCAACCATTGCAACATCAATTCTGTCATCAATAATAAGAGGAACATTATACCTTTTCGTAAGGGCATGAATTTTCTTTGCAAGGTTAATATACTCCATTGTGGTTTTGTCCTTTTCACGAAGCTGCATAATTGTAACTCCACCCTTTAAAGCATCCTCTACCCTGTTTAAAAATTCCTCCTCACTAAAACCTGTGCTGTCGGTAATAAAGTAAAGACTTGTATCAAAGGTTTTCAATTTTAAATTCCTCCTCTTTGAAGTTTTTGCAAAGGTTATCCAAAAGGTAAATCGTAAATGTTCCGTTGCCTGCTTTTGTTTCTGCACGCTTACCTCCTATTCCCAAAACCCCGCATGCTGTCAACACACCGTAAATATCAGGTGATACAAAAATGTAACAACCGCAAAGTGCACCAAGCATACACCCCGTACCTGTAATTTGTGCAAGCTGAGGGGTGCCGTTTTGCACCCCAAATGTGTTTTTGCCGTCTGTAACAACATCCGTTTTACCGCTTGCTAAAATTATACAGTTAAATTTTACTGCAAGCTTTTCCGCAATTTCTTTAGTACAGTAAATATCCGCAAAATCCGCATCAACACCTGCGGATTTATATTCGCTGTCATAAAGTGCCTTTATTTCAGAATAATTGCCCTTAATTACTTTTGGCTTGTATTTAATAATTCTTTTAATGTAATCTCTGCGAAGTGCGGAGCAACTGATACCCACAGCATCAACAACAAAGGGTATGTTTTTTTCACTTGCCGTTTTTGCTGAAATAAGCATAGATTCCATTCTTGCATCCGTAATGTTGCCAAGATTTAAAACAAGTGCATCTGCAACATTTGTGATTTCCTCCACCTCTTTTGGATGCTCTGCCATAATGGGCTTTGCACCAACTGCCAAAACTGCATTGGCACACTGATTTATGGAAATCGGATTCATAATGCAATGTACAAGCGGTTTTTTCTCTCTTACTGAATTTACAATTTCATTGAACAATATTACACCTTCTTAGTTCCTAATTTTTCCTGAACCCTTTTAAGCATTCCCGAGCTTGCAAGTTTTTTAAGTAACAGATAAGCAATTGTACCGCCAATTAATGTTCCTCCAATAAATGAAGGTACATAGAAAAGCCAGCTTAAGCCTTCTCTGCCCCACAAAAATGTCATTACGGGATATGATGCTATTGCACCTATTACACCTGTGCCTATGACTTCACCAATTACCGCAAAAATAATTTTACCCTTGGAAAGTCTGTAAAACACGCCCGACAAAAATGCACCGAATATTGCTCCCGTAAGTGCAATGGGCGGTATGCCCATAACAGCCATTCTTATAACACCAATCAGCACTGCACACAAAAGTGAATACCATGGTCCCAATAAAACGGAGCAAACAATGTTTATAAGATGCGCCATAGGACACATACCCTCAACACGCAGTATGGGTGAAATAACAACACCCAATGCAATAAGCATGGAAAGAACAATTAATTTCAATAAGCCTTTTGAATTTTTCATATATAATACCTCTTTTCCGAAAATTCCCGTACACTTGCACAGGTCGGTCGAAGGTCAATTCCTCCCTCTCAATCTGAAACACAGACTCCCTCGCAGTTTATTTTTTAAAGATATTTCCGCATACCTGAGGCGCTCCCCTCCTGTACATCTTATAAAATATCCCATTGGCAAGGTGTTATCTTCCTGCTCTCTTAATTTTTTGTACAATAATATGCACCAATCCAACAACCAACATAGCAGGAAGAGTGCAACCTAACACCATATCCGTTTTCATAAACAGGCGGTAGATTACAAATCCCACAAGCCATATACCAAGACTTGTAAGGTCAAAGCTGTTGGCTGACGAATCCCTTTTAAGTATAAAATAATCCGCTATCTGTATTGCAACCATCGGCGCAAATACCGAGCCTATAAAATACAAAAAGCTTTCAAATTCAAACACATTTATAAATATTGCCATGACTGTACCTATTGCCGTTACTGCCAAAGCAACATATTTCCCGTTAATTGCAGAATGTATGCTCTTACTGCTTTCACCTGCGGAAAACACATCCAGATAAGTGGTAGTAACTGTGGAAAAAATCACTATGATCAAAGCAGCAACTCCAAGTCCTGCCTTGGAAAGTATAATTGCCACATCACTTTCTCCCGTAAGCAAAGCAGCACACATACCGATGATATACATCCAACAGCTCACAAAAAAATATGTAACGGAGCTTGCCGCAGATGCTATAACCGGTCTTTTTGCCCTTGAAGTGTAGTCAGAAATTAACGGCAACCAGGAAAGTGGCATAGCAACGGATAATTCCACAGCAGTACCAAAGCTTATGTTTCCATTTGGTATTTCCGCCCTTCCGCCACCGAATACTACAACGCTTAAAATAATTGTAAGTATAAAAAGTGTGGCAACCGCAACCGTGTTTAATATATCAAGCTTTTTCGTACCCGCAACAACCCATATTCCTATAAGTATGCCTGTTACAATACACCATACCCATTGCCCGATGGGATATACTGACATTGCCGCAGAAGCACCGCTTGCTATCATAATTGAAGTCCACCCCACAAGCTGTATTACATTAAGTAAGGAAAACATTATGGCTCCCTTTTGCCCAAAGGACAGCTTTACCGTATCCATGGCGTTTTTTTCAGTTCTGCCTCCTATGACGCCTGCTAAAAACAGCAGTACACAGCCTATTGTGTGACCAAGCAATATAGACAAAGTTCCCTTAAAAAATCCCAACGGTGCAACGGAAATACCTGTTAAAATCTCCGCAATGGATACACCGGCACCAAACCATATAAGCACATTTGAACGAACTGATGTTTTAGACATAAAAAAATCCCTTTCTTTTTTTTGGGGGGTAAAGAAAGAGGTCGTTTCAACAAAAAATGCGGAGACACGATAAAGCATCTCCGCATAGTATAGTAGTATATATACCAAAATTCCTACGGTGGCATTATCCACATCAGGTTCACGGGTCGAAGTCGATTACTTCCTCTCAGCCTGCCGGGCAAGCTCCCCAAATATTTAATTTTACTAGATTATATCACCGCAAAAATTATTTGTCAAGTGTTAAATTCCAAGTTCTTCAATTAAAGCATCCTTTGGTGCAAAGCCTATGGACTTTTTAACAATCTCACCGTTTTCAAAAAGCAAAACTGTAGGAATACTTGCAATACCGTACTGAACAGCAAGTGCCATTTCCTCATCAATATTAAGCTTTGCAACCTTTATTTTACCCTCATATTCTTCCGCAATTTCAGCAATTACAGGTGCAAGCATTTTGCAAGGTCCGCACCACTGCGCCCAGAAGTCTACCAAAACAGGCTTGTCCGCCTTTAACACTTCATTTTCAAAATTTTGTGCTGTAAGTTTAATTTCTGACATAATAATTCCTCCCTTACTTTGATTTATAATATAGCATACAGTGGCAATAGCCCTCGAAATTCTCATCTTTAATCTGGTCACGAAATTCCTTGCACATACATTTGTTTTCCTCTGTACGTTCAAGTCTGCAAGGGCAATATCCGCCTGTTCTTTCCAAACCTTCCTTTACAGTCTTTACAACTTCTTCATTCTGATTTAAAGTAACCTTCATAATATTCCCCTCCATTCCAAATCCATATATTCATTATACAAAATCCATAGCCTTCCGTCAATAGAAACCACTCAAAAACCACAGGACAAATTATGTTAATATTTTTACAAAAAAAGGTTGACAAACAGCTGCTTATGTTATATAATACTAAATGCAGTTTGAAATAGGGGTATAGTTCAGCTGGTAGAGCAACGGTCTCCAAAACCGTGTGTCGTGGGTTCAAATCCTACTGCCCCTGCCAATAAAAACAGTCATCCGTCAGGGTGACTGTTTTTGTTTTGTTAAAAGTAGGATTTGAACCCTAAGAGGGCTTTGAGTGTTAAACAAAACAGTCCTGTGAACTGTTTTGTAACGAAAAGGTGCGCAGACGGGTACCGAATGCGTAGCATTTGGTCGTCAAGCAAGTAGGGTGCGTAGCAACCGTATCCTTCTGCCCCCTGCCAATAAAAACAGTCATCCGTCAGGGTGGCTGTTTTCGTTGCACAAAAAATCAGCATACCAAAACGATATGCTGACAAAAATCAAATTGCTTTTAGTTTTTTTTCGGCTATTTTCTTTTTGCGTTTTTTTCTGGATTTTTCGCTATTGGTTTTAAGTCTGTTCATATAATATTGCTCGTCTGCTTTGTCGGCAGTAAACATCATATATTTTGCAGAAAGCTTGCCGTCCTTTTCACGTGAAAATTTAAGCTTACCCACAAAAAGGTCGTGCTTGTTGCATCTGCCTATTGTAATATAGCGGTCACCGCTTTGTTTAACCCATGCCTTAAGCTCACTTAAAGGAACATCGCAGTATGGACAGCGAAGATTTTTCACCTTGTCGTGTGCAAAAATTGCCTGCTTGTTTGTACAGCCGTAAATAACCTTGTAATTACCGCAGGAAACACGTTTAAGCCCGCTTAAATCCGCATTGTTTGAATATTCCTCCATACCCCTTTTAACATCTAAAAATTCACAGAGCATAGCGGTGTACCTTGCATCATTAAGCGCATTGTGAACCTCAAGTTCCACAGGAACTCCGTAAAATTCAACAACCTTTTCCAAAGCCATTGGCAGATTTTCGCCAACAGCCTGCATAGAATAGATAACCTGCAGGTTAATCCATTTTCCCATCCACTGTGTATCCAGCTTATGCACAAGGAGGTTTTGCATCATAATACGGGAATCATCAGGGCCCCAGGTAAGGAAAACATGTTCCTTACCACACCACTGCTTAAACTTTTCGATTATTGACAAAAAGTCCTTGCCGCTATTCAGTTGTTTTTGGTCAATACCCGTAAGTTCTTTGACTTTTTTATGGATTTTACGGTAAAAAACAGGCTTTATATCTGCAGCAAAATATTCTAAAACATTAAAGCTTTCGTCCATTTTAACCGCACCAATCTGTATTATTTCACCGTCAAGCTGTACGTTGCTTTTGCGGTAGTACCCCGCTTGATTCCATTCAAAGTCTACAGCAATATAGTGCATGTAACTTCTCCTTAATTTTATTTCAATGTTGCCGCCTTAACAGTATTTTTCATAAGCATAGCAATTGTCATAGGCCCTACTCCACCGGGAACAGGAGTGATTGCCGCCGCCTTTTTCTCACATTCCGTAAAGTCAACATCGCCAACCAGCTTTTTGTCAGGTAGTCTGTTCATACCTACATCAATTACAACTGCGCCTTCCTTAATCATATCACCCTTTATAAGCTCGGGCACGCCTACTGCGGCTACCAATATATCAGCCTCACGTGTTACAGCTGCCAAATCCTTTGTACGTGAATGACAAATTGTAACAGTGCCGTTTTTCTGTAGCAAAAGCATAGCCTGAGGCTTGCCTACAATATTACTTCTGCCTACTACCACACAGTTTTTTCCTTCAACAGAAATACCGCTTTCGGCAATAAGCTCCATAACGCCTGCAGGTGTACAAGGCAAAAAGTCGTAGTTACCAATCATAATTTTACCTACGTTTGAAGGATGGAATGCGTCCACATCCTTTTTAGCAGAAATTGTGTTTATAACCGCTTCCTCATTTATATGCTTAGGCAAAGGCAACTGTACAAGTATGCCGTCAATGTTATTGTCAGCATTAAGCTTTTCAACCAATGCCTTTAATTCCTCCTCGGTAGTTTCGGCAGGAAGTGCAAATTCCTCGGAATGGATACCTAACTGTTCGCAAGCCTTTTTCTTGTTATTTACATATATTCTGCTTGCAGGGTTGTCACCTACAATAATTACTGCAAGTCCAACCGTTTTACCTTCTTTTTTTAGGTTTTCCACCTCTGTTTTCAGTTCGTCCTTTATTCTTTGGGATACTGCTTTTCCGTCCAATATTTTTGCCATTTTTATTTTCTCCTCTCGGTTTTATCAAACACTTTTGTGAATATCCTATTAAATCCTGTCTGTTAGCAGTTATCAACGCCTTTTCAACCTGTCTGTAATTTTCAGGATATCTGAATTGCAACAACGCTCTTTGCATCTGCTTTTCCTCAAAGGTTTTTGGTACATACACGGGCTTCATAGTCATTGGGTCAAGCTCTGTGTAATACATACATGTAGAAATTGTACCCGGTGTCGGGTAAAAGTCCTGCACCTGCTCGGGGCTTAACCTGTGGTCACGCAAATATTCCGCAAGCATAACCGCATCGTTAAGTGTACTGCCCGGATGTGATGACATCAGGTACGGTACAACGTACTGATTCATACCAAGCTTTTTATTTATATTGTAGAATTTATCTACAAATCTGTCGTACACCTGTCTTCCCGGCTTGCCCATATATTGCAATACGTTATCAGAAATATGCTCAGGTGCAACACGAAGCTGACCGCTTACGTGGTGTTTACAAAGTTCCTCAAAAAAGTCCGTATTTTTGTCATAAAGCAAATAGTCATAACGTATGCCTGAACGTACAAACACCTTTTTAACTCCGTCAAGTGAACGTAATTTTCTAAGTAGTTTAAGGTAATCTCTGTGGTCAACCCTCATATTTTCACAAGGTTTCGGGTACAGACACTTTTTACCCGGGCAAGCCACTTTTTTATCACAAGAGCTGTGTCTGAAATTTGCAGTAGGTCCGCCTAGGTCGTTTATATAACCCTTAAAGTCAGGGTCTTTAATCATTAATTTTGCTTCTTTTATAATAGATTCGTGACTTCGTGCGGAAATCTTTCTGCCCTCGTGAAAGGCTATTGCACAAAAATTACACGAACCGAAGCATCCTCTTGAAGATGTGATACTGAACTTCACTTCCTCAATTGCAGGTACACCGCCCTCTTTTTCATACATAGGGTGGTAAGTCCTCATATATGGAAGCTCGTACACCTTGTCCATTTCCGCTGTTGTAAGTGGTGCGGAAGGCTTATTTACAACAAGCCATCTGTCACCATGCTGTTGTGCGGTTTTTCCGTAAAATTCGTACTGTATTTTGCAGGATATGGCGTATTCTCTTTTATCCTCCCTTACATTTTCAAAAGAGGGTATCTCCTTTGCATCTTCGGGCTTTTCCCGACTTATATAGCAAATGCCGTCAACATTGGTAATTTCATTTATTGGTGTACCACCGCTTAGCAAATCTGCAAGCTCCACAATCTGCTGCTCGCCCATACCGTATATAAGTATGTCTGCACGGCTGTCGAAAAGCATAGAACGGCGTACCTTGTTGTCCCAATAGTCATAGTGGGCAAAGCGTCTGAGGCTTGCCTCTACACCGCCTATAATAATTGGCACATCACCGTAAGCCTCACGTATTCTGTTGCAGTATACAACGGTTGCCCTGTCAGGGCGCATACCTGCCTTGCCACCTGGGGCATAGCTGTCCGTTGACCGTGTTTTTTTGTTAACAGTGTAGCGGTTAACCATACTGTCCATATTACCTGCAGAACATAAAAATGCCAGCTTTGGCTTGCCAAGACGCATAAAGTCTTCCTTTGAGTGCCAGTCTGGCAGTGCAATTATACCAACAGTATAGCCTGCACTTTCAAGAACACGTGAAATTATGGCATGTCCGAATGATGGGTGGTCAACGTATGCCTCACCTACCACATACACAAAGTCAAGCTGTTCAATATTTAATTTTTCCATATCCTGCTTTGACACAGGCAGAAAAGTTTTTTTCATATTATAAATCCAACTTTAAATCATTTTGTTTTATCCAATTCCATTTTCTAAGCGGTAAGGAAATTAACCATGTAAATATTGCAGGCAATACAAATGAAATTAAAATAAGTCCAATCCAATGCATAGGTGTTACCACTACACCGCCTGCAAACCAACCTTCAATTGTACCAATCTGTCCAACAAGTCCGCAGGTACCCATACCTGAAGATACTGCCGCACCATTCATTTCAAGCTTGAATATACATGTTGCAATTGGTCCTGTAATTGCAGATGCTAAAGTTGGCGGAATCCATATACGTGGATTTTTAACAATGTTACCCATCTGCAGCATACTTGTACCTAAGCCCTGTGCAAAAAGGCCACCCCATTTATTTTCTCTAAAGCTCATTACTGCAAATCCTACCATCTGTGCACAGCAACCTGCCAGTGCAGCACCGCCTGCAAGTCCTGTAAGATTAAGTGCCGCACAAATAGCTGCACTGCTTATAGGCAGTGTAAGTGCAATACCAACAATTACCGCCACTATTATTCCCATAAGGAATGGCTGTAATTCCGTAGCCCACATAATTGCCTTACCAACTTCCGTTGCAGCCTTACCTATGTACGGAGCACATAGCATTGAAAATACAACACCTGTAAATATAGTAACAAAAGGAGTTACGATAATATCAATCTTGGTTTCCTTGCTTACAAGCTTACCGAATTCTGCCGCAACAATTGTAGCAAACAAAACCGCTAAAGGTCCTCCTGCACCGCCAAGTGTATTTGCCGCACCGCCAACAGCCGCAAGTGAGAATAAAACAAGCGGAGGGCACTTAAGAGCATAACCTATAGCAATAGCCATAGCCGTACCCTGTGCAGACTTTGCAAAGCCGCCTACTTCAACAAGTACAGGAATGTTAAACTGAGTTCCTATTGTAGAAATAATTGTGCCGATAAGAAGTGATGCAAACAAACCCTGTGCCATAGCACCCAAAGCATCTATAAAGTATCTTTTAAAAGAAAACTCTATATCCTTCTTCTTTAAAAACTCCTTAATTTTCATTTTTCGTCATCTCCCAAAAAAGTATATACTTATTTTATGATAACATAATATATGACAAGTTTCAACCATAAAAACCAAATTTATTACTGTCAAAATATTTTTTGTAGACAAGTAGGCATTTTTATGTTAGAATTGTTCTTGCCAAACAAAATCTTAATATTTTTAGTTCAAAAAGTAGGTGTATTTTTATCTGAATATGGTAAAAATGCAGTTGCTCTATTTTTGCATGTACTTTTTGGACTATGCAAAGATTTTGTTTGGCGACAATTGGAGCTTGCGTTTTTCGTGCGTCAGCTTCGGTTGGCGCATTTTTTATTTTTTGGAGGTACAACAACAAATGAAACATCGAATTTTATCCCTTATTTTAGCAGTAACACTGTTGTCGGGAATTATTACAACACCATGCGTTGTCAATGCTTCAACAAACGGATATACACAACAGCAGGCAGTAAATTGGGCTATTTCGCAAATCGGCAAATCTATAGATGCAGATGGTGCATCCGGATACCAATGTGTGGACTTAGCAAAAGCTTATTATGGGTACTTGGGACAAAGTCAAGTATCAGGTAATGGCAAAGATTATGCCACTAATGCTTTGCCATCCGGATGGACAAGAATACAAAATTCAGGAAGTTTTTCACCAATGTCTGGAGATGTTGCGGTTTGGACAAATACGGAAAGCGGATACGGACACGTTGCAATAATAACCGCCGTAAGTGGTTCGAATATTACAATAGTTGAACAAAACTACGAAGGTTCATATTGTTCGAAAAGAACCTGTGCCACATCTGGAATTTGGGGAGTTGTGCGCCCCGATTTCCCTGCTGATTATGCAGACTTTGGGACAGGATTCTATGGAGTTATACTTAATACAGCTTCTTGGAAGCCTATTACTTGTGAAGATGATGGATATGTGCGTTTGAGGGCAGAAACCGAAAGAAGTAATCAAGTTTGGTATTTTAAAAAGCAGTCTGATGGAAGTTATGCAATAACTTCTGCAATAAACGGGAAGGCATTAGAAATGTATAACGGAATAACTAATGATGCTAGTCCGTTACGAGTTCACGATGTATACTGGGGTGGAGCATATCAAAGTTGGTTTATTTACCCTCAAGGAAATGGTTACATAATTAAATCCAAGCATTATCAAGAACAAAACAAAGTAATGGATTTGTATGGCAATTATACTGCTGATGGAACATCAATTAATATCAATACACAAAATAATGGCAATGCACAAATTTGGTCGATATACAAAGCTGATGATGTACAATTAAAAAGTCCATCATTATCTGTATCTGCTGGCAACTCTGCTACTAATACAAAATTCACTTGGAGTGAAACATATGGAGAAAGTTATTACATAATTACAATTAAAAACTCAAGTGGAGTGTATAAAAAAGTTGAAGGAATAAGTGGTACGGCATATGACATAGTGCTTCCTGCCGGAACATACACAGCATATGTCGATACTGTTAATTATTATCATGGCAAAACAAGCAATACAGTATCATTTACAGTTAAAGACAAAACATATACTGTATCATATAATGCAAATGGCGGCAGTGGAGTACCATCATCACAAACCAAACTACATAACAAAACTTTAACCTTAAGCACTACAAAGTCTTCAAGAACAGGATATACTTTCAAAAATTGGAATACAAAATCGAATGGAAGTGGCACATCATATAGTTCCGGTGGCTCATACACGGCAAATTCGGCTGCAACATTATATGCTCAATGGACAGCTAACAAATACACCGTTACATTAAATAATCAAAGTGCAACAACAGCAGGTTCAACTTCTGTGACTGCAACATATGGTTCAGCTATGCCGAGTATAACTATTCCCAAAAAGACAGGATATACATTCGGGGGATATTACACCGGAACAAATGGTAGCGGAACGCAATATTACACAGCAAGTGGTGCAAGTGCGAGAAGTTGGGATAAAACATCTGCTACAACTTTGTATGCAAAGTGGACTGCTAATAAATATACCGTTACATTAAACAATCAGAGTGCTACAACAGCCGGAACAACTTCTGTTAGTGCAACTTATGGTTCAGCAATGCCGAGTATAACTGTTCCTAAAAAGACAGGATATACATTCGGTGGTTATTACAATGGAACAAACGGTAGTGGAACACAATATTATACAGCAAGCGGAGAAAGCGCGAGAAGTTGGGATAAAACATCTGCTACAACTTTGTACGCAAAATGGACTGCAAATACACATAAAGTAACCTTTAATGCAAATGGGGGTACAACACCAACTGCAAGCAAAAATGTTACCTATGATTCAACTTACGGAACATTACCAACGCCAACAAAAGACGGTCATACATTTAAAGGTTGGTACACTTCTGCAAGTGGCGGAACTCAGATAACAAGCAGTACAAAAGTTTTAATTACTTCTGCTCAAACTCTCTATGCTCAATGGACAATAAACACCTATACAGTAACATTTAAGAATTATGACGGAACTGTACTCGAAACAAAATCAGCAGATTACGGTAGCGCTGTAACATACAGTGAAGCAACACCGACAAGGAAAGCTGATGCACAATACACATACACTTTCTCAGGGTGGGATAAAGCACTTACTAACATTACAGCCAATACCGTAATTACTGCAAAGTTCACATCAACAGTAAACAAATATACTGTAGCATTTAATCCAATGGACGGAACAGAAGAAATTGAGCCAATAATAATTGCTTACGGTTCTGCTTGCGGAGAATTACCTATACCTGAAAAAGACGGCTTTATCTTCAAAGGATGGTATACAAAAGAAATCGACGGCGAAGAAGTAACAAGCGAAACCATTGTTACATCAAATATGAGTTTATATGCTTATTGGGAAACAGCAACTCCATGTATAGAAGCGACGGTTACAAAATCAGGTACAAAGCATACGATAGATGCCGAAGTATATAATTTTGTAGCACCTTATGATATACTTATTGTTGGCTACAAAGATAATAAATTCGTTACGATGAAAAGAGTTCCACATAACGAGCAAAATTGGCCATATACACTTGAGGGCGACATAGAGAAAATAAAGGTTATGGTTTGGGACTCACTTCAAAGCTGTAAACCATTATGCGAAGCAGAAATAATTGAAAAAAGTGAGTTTATTGAAGGATAAATTGAAATAATTTTCAAAATTCCTTGACAAATGGACAAACATAGTGTAAAATATTAACGTCCTTGCGTATGCTTACATACGCCAGAGTCCAGAAGGAGGTGCGAAAAAATGGTTGAAGTAATCAACAAGTACGAGACAATTTTTATCGTAGATGTGACTAAAACAGAAGACGAAGTTAACGCTATCGTTGAAAAAATGAAGTCATTAATCGAATCCAACGCAACACTTGAAAGTGTTGACAGCTGGGGTAAAAGACGTCTTGCTTACGAGATTGACGACAAAACTGAAGGTTTCTATGTTCTTGTAAACTTCGCTTCAAAGCCTGAGTTTCCAAAGGAACTTGAACGTGTTTACGGTATTACCGACGGTATTTTGCGTTATATCACAGTAAGAAAAGATGAAGAGTAAAAGGAGGTAAAAACTATGCTTAACAAGGTTATTTTGATGGGTAGACTTACCCGTGATCCCGAACTTAAGTATACGCCTTCTAACGTAGCAGTATGTTCATTTTCAATTGCGGTTGACAGACGCTACGCAAGACCCGGCGAACAAAGACAGGCAGATTTTATCAATATCGTAACATGGAGAAATACTGCGGAATTTGTTTCCAAGTATTTTGTAAAGGGTCAAATGATAAATGTTTGCGGTTCACTGCAGACACGTACATGGGACGATGCACAGGGTGTTAAAAGATATGCAACCGAGGTTGTGGCTGACGAAGTTAACTTCTGCGGCGATAACAGAAACGGTTCTGCTGCTCCTCAGGGAGACAGCATGGGCATGGATCAGGGATTTGCTGCCAACACACAGCAGGCTCCTGCATCAGGAGGCTTTACACCTATTGATACAGACGATGATTTGCCGTTCTAAAACTATTGAAATTTTAAAAGGAGGGTTTATTAATGGCTGAAAAGGAAAGAAACGAACGTCCAATGCGCAGAAAAGCTCGCAAGAAGACTTGCCAGTTCTGCGTTGATAAGGTTACAGATATCGATTACAAGGATGTTGCAAAATTGCGTCGTTATCTTACAGAACGTGCTAAAATAGTTCCTCGCCGTATGAGCGGTAACTGTGCTAAGCACCAGAGACAGTTAACAACAGCAATCAAGAGAGCAAGAATTATTGCCTTGCTTCCATTTACAACAGACTGATAATTATTTTTATTAATACAGCAGGGGCTTTAAAGTCCCAAACACACAAATTTTATACAGCAGCTAAAAGACGGTCAAACAGCAGACCGTCTTTTTTTCGTATCGCGAAAAAGCCGTTCTACCGCAAGTGTTTTTTTCTGTTTTATAAATGATTTTTCTATTTTATAATCAAGAATAAAAGATTTAAATTAACGAAAAAAGATTTTAATTTATAACTTCCTTTTTCGCAATACGAACTTTTATCGCGAAAAAGTCGTTCTTTTAAGTAACCAAAGTAAAAACTCTCAATGGTTACTTATTTTTTTACCAAAAACACAATATAAATACCCTATTTTTCAAAAAACTACAATATATTATGTTAAAAGTGTTGACAAACACTCTATATATGGAGTAAAATATAGTAGAGGTGTTGTATAATTATGAGAGTAATATCAGGTAAGGCAAGAGGCACCTCTCTTTATTCATTAGAGGGCAGTCATACACGCCCTACAACAGACAGAGTAAAGGAGTCTATGTTCTCTATATTAAATTTTAATATTCCCGGCGGTACTGTGCTTGACTTATTTTCCGGCAGTGGTGCGCTTGGTATTGAGGCAATAAGCCGTGGTGCCCAAAAGTGCTGGTTTGTAGAAAACTCAAAACAGGCTGCAGACATTGTACGTAAGAATATTGAAAAGACAAACAGTGGCGAAAATGCCGTACTGAAGGTTATGGACTTTAAGGCTTTTTTAAATTCTGCCGATGAAAAGTTTGATGTAATTTTACTTGATCCGCCATACAACAAAAAAATGTGTGATGAGGCAATGAAAATTATATTTGAAAGAAACTTATTAAAAGATGACGGTGTTATAATGTGCGAAACCGAATACGGTGAAGTTATAACAACGGATTTTACAAAAAAGAAGGACTACAAATACGGCAAAATTTTGCTTTCGGTTTTTGTAAAGGATGATTAATTTGAAAAATATAGCTATTTATCCGGGTAGTTTTGACCCTTGCACAAACGGACATCTTGACATTATTGAAAGAAGTTCAAAAATTTTCGAAAAGGTTATAGTTGCAGTACTGGTAAACAGCAGTAAAACTCCTACCTTTACTGTGGAAGAACGTATGGACCTTTTAAAGACCGCTACAAAACACATACCTAATGTTGAAGTTATGACCTTTAACGGCTTGCTTGCACAGTTTGCAGAGCAACAAAAGGCAAAGATTATTATAAAAGGTTTGCGTGCGGTTTCAGACTTTGAATACGAATTTCAGATGTCTCTTACAAACAATAAACTAAACCCCAATGTGGAAACATTGTTTATGACCACCAAATCCGAAAATATGTACTTAAGCTCAAGTATTGTGCGTGAAGTTGCACGGTATGGAGGTTCAATCGAGGGTATGGTGCCGGATGTAATAATAGAAAAAATATACAAAAAATTTAAATAAGGAGGGTATCAGCATGGAAGGTATGGAAATGCTTGATCAGTTAGAAGATATTATAGAAAGTAGTAAAACAGTGCCGCTACTTGGCAAGGCACTTATAGACAAGGATGAACTTTTGGACATCATTCAGGAGTTAAGACTTAAAATGCCGGACGACCTTAAACAGGCAAAATGGATTAAAGGCGAAAGACAGAGAATTCTTCTTGAAGCTCAAAAGGAAGCAACTACAATTATAAAATCTGCAGAAGATAAAATAATTTCTATGATTAACGAAAGTGAAATTACAAAGAAAGCTAACGAAGCTGCAGAAGAAATTGTAAAAAATGCGAATACACGCGCTAAAGAAATAAGAAATGCTACAAAGCAGTATATTGACGATGCTTTGCAGGATTCCGAAATGGTTTTGGAAAGAACACTAAGCACTCTTCGTGACAACAGACTTGCAATGCAGGAAGCAAGCCTTAAAAAGCAGGTAAAAATTGACGAATTTGTCGAAAACGAAGACTAATACAGGGGCATAACATCCTATGAGAATGCGAAAAAAGAAAAATGTACAACAACGCATTGAAAAATGCGATGGTTTTTATGTGCAAAATCCCACCGAATACAAAGGTAAGTGGAGTGAGCTTTTCGGCAACGAAAACCCCATACACATTGAAGTAGGTTGCGGCAAGGGTAACTTTATTTCCGGTATGGCAGAAGCACACCCCGACATTAACTATATTGCGGTGGAAGTGTGTATTGATGTAATGGTTATTGCAGTTGAAAAAGCAAATGACAAAAATGTATCCAATGTAAAGTTTATAAATGCGGATGCAAGACTTTTGTGTGACTGCTTTGCTGACGGAGAATGTGAAAGGGTTTACCTTAATTTCAGCGACCCATGGCCCAAAAGCGGACACTATAAAAGAAGACTTACATACAAGGACTTTCTTTTGATATACCGCCGTATTTTAACAGATAACGGGGAAATTCACTTTAAAACAGATAATATGCACCTGTTTGAATTTTCCATCTGTTCATTTGCTCAGAATAATTTCAAGCTTAAAAATGTGTCATTAGATTTACACAACAGCAACTTTGAAGGAAATATTATGACCGAATACGAACAAAGGTTTTCAGAAATGGGACAGCCTATATACAGGCTTGAAGCATATTAAAAGGAAAACCACTCCACTATTTTGAATTTAAAATTTATTTTGCTTTTATTTGTAATCACATCATATTGGTCATCGGAAAGAGTATTTTTAAGCTTTGTTTCACTTTCTTCAGGTAAAATACCATTTACGTTTTCACTGAAGCAAAGCTGTGGGTATAAAACACACCACCAGTTTTTACCGTTGCCGTTTTCGATTACAATTTTCAAAGCATCGTAGTTTCCCTTAGGAAAGCGTACATTTCCATACTCTTTTGCAGGGAAGTCAAAATTACCTAAGCTTACGGTTACACCATATGTGTAGCCGTATTTTTTTATTATTCTTTCTGCCTCTTCCTCTATATTTTCAAGATTAAATGCTATAATATTTTTTGTTTCTTCAACATTTTCGGCATTGTCAAGCATTGGCTTAAGATAGCCGGTTATTTCATCACGTACCTTTAATTTAAGACTTTGGTCTTCTGCCGAATCACTGTTTGCAACTATGTGAAGTCTTACAACACTATCCGAAATCCCATCCACCACATTGCGTGAATATACCTGCAACGAGCTTGTTACGCACACCCCGATAACAAGTGACATTAAAAAAAGCTTTACTTTTCTTTCGGATAAAATTTTCTCAAAATTCATAGTAATTACCTCCGTGCTCTAATTGTTGACATTAAATACAAAATTAATTCATAAATAATAAAAGAGGTGATTTTATGAATCTAAAAAAAATCAACATAGCGGGCACGATATTCACAATACTTTTAGGTACACTTTTGCATTTTACCTACGATCTTTCCGGGAATTCCGATTTTGTTGCAATATTCAGTGCAGTTAACGAAAGTATATGGGAGCATTTAAAGCTTATATTTTTTCCCATGGTAATATTTGCTGTTGCCGAATTTTTTATATACGGTAAAAATTACCCGGATTTTTGGGCGTGCAAGCTTGTATCAGTGATTACAGGTATGCTTTTTATTACAGTTGTTTACTGTACCTATGTGGGTGCTATCGGACAAAGCGGTGCAATATTTAACATTTCACTGTTTGTTGCAGGGGTAATTATTGCGTATATTATAAATTATTATCTGCTGACAAAGGGATATTTAAGCTCTAAAACATTAAACAAGGCTGCTGTTTTGCTTATAATATTAATTATTGTTATGTTCTGGTTTTTTACATTTTATCCTCCTATTTTAAACATATTTAGAGATCCCGTTACAAATGGGTACGGAATTTAATTTTTTTGTTGTTTTCTCTGCAAAGTTATGTTATAATATCTATACAACTAATTTGTAGAGGTTTGAAATATGAGTAAAAAAATTATGATTATAAGTTCCGAATTTACGGGACGAGGACACAAAAGCATTACAGATGCTATTTGTGAACAGCTTAACAAAATTGATAATGTTGATGTTTTCGTTCTGGAAGGATTCAACATGATGGGTAAATTCGGTATGAAGCTCAGCAAATCATACGGTCCTCTTACACGCACATCTAAAAAAGCATGGGCCATAACATGGAGTTTTACCCAACACTCATTCAGTACAATAAACAATGCAATAAAGACTTTTGTCAAAAAAA
Source organism: uncultured Clostridiaceae bacterium (assembly GCA_964573775.1). GTDB lineage: Bacteria > Bacillota > Clostridia > Monoglobales > Firm-18 > CAZNKU01. Next base: position 85,126 of record CAZNKU010000003.1, read on the forward strand.
AGTTTATGAACATTATTGACGAAGTACAGCCTGACGTAATAGTTTCCGTACACCCGATGTTTGTAGGCTGTATCATTGATATATTGGAAAAAAATAATGTAAAAATCCCTTTCATCAGTATGTATGCGGATCTTGTTTCAATTTCCAATTTGTGGACAGATCCACGTGCGGATTACAGTATATGCTACACTCAGGAGGCTATTGACTACTCACTGAAAATGGGCATACCTGAAGAAAAAATCAAAAAGTTTTCCTTCCCTGTACGTGAAAGATTCACTTATGGTAACCCTGTGGCAGGAAGTCAGATTTTTAAATCGTCAAAAATACCAACCTTCCTTATAATGAGTGGTGGAGAAGGTTCGGGTAATATGATTGAACTTTCAAGAATGCTGCTTAACAACTTTAACTGCCGTGTCAAGGTGCTTGCAGGCAGAAATGAAGCACTAAGAGAAAAGTTTGAAAAGCACGAAAAGGAAAAATACGGTGAAAGACTGGATGTTTACGGCTTTATTGATGCAATTGAAGAATTAATGCTTTCCAGCGACCTTGCTTTTATGAGAGGAAGCCCAAATACAATACTTGAAGCCATAAACTGCTGTTTGCCTGTTATTATTACAGATGCTCTGCCCGGTCAGGAAGCGGGAAATCCAAAATATTTTGAAGAAAATCTTTTAGGTTGTCAGGCTCGTAAAATTGATGAAATAAAAGAAACTGTAAAAAATCTTTTGGAAAACGATGCAGAAAAGCTTATGGATATAAAAGAGCATCAGAAGAAGTTCCGTAATCTTGACGCTGCTAAAGAAATTGCAGAATTCATAGTATCACTTGCATAATAAACAGGAGAAAAAAATGAGGAAATACAAAAGTTTACTTTTTGATCTTGATGGAACAATTACAGATTCCTCCGAAGGCATAATAAACTCTATTATTTATGCACTTGAAAAAATGGATGTAACCATTACAGATAAAGAAATTCTTAAAAAATTTGTAGGTCCTCCTCTTATGGATTCCTACAAAAAATATTTTGGCTTTACCCAAAAAGAAGCTGAACTTGGACTTAAACTTTTTCGTGAATATTTTTCCGAAAAGGGTATATTTGAAAATCGACTTTTTGAGGGTATGGAACAGCTTTTGCATGCGCTTTACAAAAACGGTTATGAGCTTGTGCTTGCCACTTCAAAGCCCGATGTGTATGCAAAACAGATTTTGGAATATTTTGATATAAAAAAATACTTTTCCTGCATATCTGCCTGCCCTATGGATGAGGCAAATACAACAAAGCTTGATGTTATAAAGTCAGCACTTGAAATGACATCTGTTAAAAATAAAGAAGAAATTTTAATGATTGGCGATACATCATTTGACATCATAGGTGCAAAAATATGCGGCATAGACTCAATAGGTGTCCTTTACGGTACAGATACCGCCGAGGAGCTTAAAAATGCCACATATCTTGCAAAAGATATTGAAGAATTAAGAAAAATTTTACTTTAAAAACATTAAAACCCATAAGTCATTAACCTTATGGGTTTTATTTGTATATAAAAATATTGCAATTCAAAAAATAATATGATACAATAAATATGCCAAATAAATTCTGAATTAAATACGATGATCAGGTATGACTTTTTACTTTTTGGTAAAAATGCATGCTCAATTTTGACATACCTATTATCGTATATGTTAGAATTTGTTTGGCGACAAGGAGTCATGCATTTTTCGGTGTGTGGCTCTTGCAGTGAATATGTCAAGTAAAAGTAGACAATAAAAAGTACGCATTATCCAAAGCCCT
>CAZNKU010000004.1:0-60894 GCA_964573775.1 uncultured Clostridiaceae bacterium
AGCGAGCATCGCAAAGCCGGTCTGACGGCAGCTCATAACGTCGGAATGATCTCCAAAAATATTAAGAGCGTGTGATGCAACACAACGCGCACTTACATGTATAACAGAAGGCAAAAGTTCACCTGCCATTTTATACATATTAGGAATCATAAGAAGCAAACCTTGTGAAGCTGTGTATGTTGTTGTAAGAGCTCCTGCAGCCAATGAGCCGTGTACAGCACCTGCCGCACCTGCTTCAGATTGCATTTCCACAACTTTTACAGGTTGTCCAAAAATATTTTCTTTTTTGTCAACTGCCCATTCGTCTGTTACTTCAGCCATAACAGATGACGGTGTAATCGGGTAAATACATGCTACTTCCGTAAATGCATATGATGCCCATGCAGCAGCATTATTACCGTCCATTGTTTTCATTTTTCTTGCCATAAAACATCCTCCTTGCAATATATATTAAATATACGTTATATAGCTCCTTATATTATAGCAATTTTGTTTTTTTATGTCAAGTTTACTATATAAAAAATTATAGTAAATAAATTATTAAATTGAAGCCATTTTAAATTAAAGGCATTTGTTGACATACTTTGAGAATAGATGTAAAATAATAAAAGCATAAATATATGGAGGATTTTACAATGAGTGAAAATTGTACACACAATTGCGAAACATGCTCTGCAAACTGTTCAGACAGAAAACCAAACAGTTTTTTAGAAGCACCTAACGCAAAATCAAATATCAAAAATGTTATAGCAGTTGTAAGCGGTAAGGGTGGCGTTGGCAAATCAATGGTTACTTCTCTTCTTTCCGTTGCTATGAATAACAAAAAATATCATACTGCAATTCTAGATGCAGACATTACAGGACCATCAATTCCAAAAGCATTTGGTATACATTCTGAGATTATGGGAACAGATGACGGTCTTATTCCTGCAAAAACAACTGCAGGAATAGATGTTATCTCTTTGAATCTTATGTTACCTGATGAAACAGACCCCGTTGTATGGAGAGGTCCTGTTATTGCAGGTACAGTAAAACAGTTCTGGACAGATGTTATATGGGAAGATGTTGACTATATGTTTGTTGATATGCCTCCCGGCACAGGTGATGTTCCTCTTACTGTATTTCAGTCTATTCCAATTAAATGTATTGTTGTAGTTACATCTCCACAAGAGCTTGTATCTATGATTGTTGAAAAAGCAGTTAAAATGGCTAATCTAATGAATATACCTGTTCTCGGTATTGTTGAAAACATGTCATACTTCAAGTGTCCTAGCTGTAATGAAAAACATTATATTTACGGTGAAAGTCACATAAACGAAATTGCTGAAAAATTCAACATACCGGCAATAGGCACACTGCCTATTAATCCTGAACTTGCCGAATTAGTTGATGGCGGTGCAATTGAAACTGCCGATACAGCAGGACTTGAGCAGATAATTGAAAAACTTGAAAAACTTTAATAAAATCAAAAATAAAGATAAAAATTCAACAGATACGTATACGCAAAACATCAAATGCTCCCTCATTCTCGTAAAATTCCTATAAAAGGCATAAAAACAAATAGAGTAGCTGATAAATTGTATCAATTACTCTATTTGTTATTGCTTTCACGATTTTACCAGCGTTATTGTTAGCAGAACCGACAAACTATGCTCAATTAATATATTTTTAATCCTTCAACATCATCGAAGATCATGTCTTCTCTTGCATCATCATCAATGGTAAAAATATTAATATTTTGTAATGAAAGATTTTTTACATGACGGAAGAATATTCCACTTGCAGGAAGAACTTCTCCGTGCGTAACTGCTGATGGTGTTGCTTTTGGGTTTTCAGGCACAATAATTTCTCTGTCTGCTTCTCCTCTTCCTCCCGGCACTGTAAGATAGATATTTGATAAACTTATATTTTCTAATTTTTCATCCACTTGTCCAACAACACTTGATGTAACCACCTTTGGTGCTTTGGACAATTTTTCATCAGGTAGTATAGTTGTATATCGTATAGGATAGATATAACCATATGGACCTGTAGCAACCAAATTGTCAATTACAACATTCTTTATTTTTCCAATGGTTGCATCTTCCGGTGCACGTCTTCTGTCAGTAAGTATTATAATAAACGGTGTGCCTACATTTTTCATAACTATCCCTGTAACTGTTATTCCATCAATTTCACCGCCGTCAGCTATTTCTAAAGCTAAACCTGTATAACATGTGTCATATACTGCACAGTTAGTTATTGCAATATTTTTAAAACCTCCGTTTGACTCGGTTCCCAACTTAATAGCACACATTCTTGATGATACATTACAATTTGAAATCACAACATTTTCACATAGTTGCTTTCTGTTTAATGCATAGGAGCTCTTTAAAACTATACCATCATCCCCTGCTACAATGTTACAATCAGAAATAACCACATTTTTACAACAATCAGGACTTATTCCATCAATATTGACATGCATTGTTAATCTTGTAGTTTTTACATCCTCGCAACCGGCAAGATATACTGCCAAATCTGTAGCATTGTAAAGCTTTAAGTCTGATATATCAATATGTTTGCAATTTTTAAAGGAAAAAATTTTAATTGCTCTGTAAGCGCGTCGTTCTGCCTCACCTTCGGCAGGGGTATTTTCCCAAACCTCTCGCATATCAATTGTTCCTAATCCGCTGAAAGATATATTTTCTATATCTTCGCCCCAAAACATAGCTCGGTGAAAATACGAATGTGAATAGTCCTGATATAAGGGATAATCAATATGCTCTCTTTCATCAAATTCATCAGGATTTAAACTTCCTAAAATTTTTGCACCTGGTTCAAAAACAAAATGTATATTGCTAAAAATTTGAACAGAGGCTATAACGTATGTGCCATTAGGAATATATACTACTCCTCCACCGTTTTTAACGCACTCTGCTACTGCCGCACGAACAGCCTCAGTCGAATTTGTTATTCCATCATTTTTTGCTCCGAAAGCTACTATATTATACATTTTTCCTCCTAAAATATTAAATTAATTATTGATTTTAAATGTTATAATTCTCTTTTATAACTTATAATATTATATTTTAATTTTATCATATCATTATCTAAATCTCAAGAATAAATTTCTAAAGCAGATCATTTATTTTATTCTGTATAAATTCTTTTTCGTTTAAATTTTTGATTCGTACTCAAACTAAAAAACAAGCAAGAAGGACATCTTCTGATGTCCTTCTTATTTTGGTTGCGGGAGCCGGATTTGAACCAACGACCTTCGGGTTATGAGCCCGACGAGCTACCAGACTGCTCCATCCCGCGATATTTAATTTCACGGTCAACTTTCAACCACTCGAACATTATATCACTATTATATTATATTGTCAAGTATTTTATTAAAAATTTTTATACCAAGGTGCAAACAGGCACCCTGGTATATTAATTATTATTTTTTTTCTTTAGAATTCTTTGGTTTTTCAGTCTTTGGCATAGAAATACCGTTAACATAAACATCAACAGCAGTAACATTCAGGCTCGTCATTGTTTCAACTTCTCTCTTAACCTTTTCCTGTACTTCGCAGGAAACAGTAGGAATATGGCAACCAAAATCAACTGTAATAAAAACAGAAATTTTAACTTCTTCCCCTTCTATAACAGACTTGACACCTCTGGAATAATTCTTTTTACCGAAAAAATCTGTTATTCCTTCTACCAAAGTTGTGCACATACTTGCTACACCCGGAACATCAAGTGAAGCAACACTTGAAACAACTGCTATAACTTCTTCAGAAATATTTATTTTACCAATATTATCTATAGATTTTTCTTCGTACATTACCTTCAGCCCCTTTCATTAAGTATATTTTACCATACTTTTTTAAAAAATAAAAGACTTTTTTTATTTATTTTCAATTATTTTTATATTTTCAGCAACAAATCCGGTTATATTAGATATTATATCCTTAATTTGAGATACTGATACTTCATCAAGTTTTTTATCATATATTATGGCTGTTGCTTCATTTTCGTCTATGTATAAAACGCTTTTTTCAAAGCCTTTTGCCTTAAGCGTGTTTTCTATTGTACTTTCCGCATTAATATATTCCGCTGAAAGCGTCAACATCTTCTGTGCATTTTCTTTTATTTCTTTATCACACTCAGAATTATCAATTATATCTCTGTAAACCTGCATACTTTCACTTCGTTTATTATCTCTTTCCATAACTGCCACAGTATATTCATCTGTGGTTTTATCAACATCAACCTCTGCAGCAGTTGACATCGTTTCCACCGTATCAGATGTTTTGTAATTAATATTTACATAGCCCGCTACTGCAATTACGACCACCATACCCATTAATGTCAAATGGCGTTTGTTTATACCTGAAAATTTTGGTTTTTTCATATTTTTCTCCTCACTTTTTTTTAATTAAAATCTGAACTTTATAATCGGGAAGATTAAGTACTGCAACGGCAGAATCGTGCAAATTCTTTTTTACAGATGTATTCTGCGCACCTTCAGCAACAATAATTGCTCCTTCAACCCTGTCATTTTCATCAAAAGTAAGCATCACATCTACATCACCCACTCCCTCTGCCATTTCAAGTGTTGTTTTAAGTTTCTTTTCAAGACTTGTACGAGAATCCGTACCAACAGACGGTCCATTTGTAAGCATTACACATATTATTCCTGCGAGTAACAAAATTAAATATTTGATATTTTTGTTTAAAAAATCAGTTATTTTCATACAGATACCCCACAACATTGTCATATGTTTCTTTACTGTCACAATATACATTTTTGATTTTACACTCATCTGTAAGTTCAATTCTTATCGACTCATCATCAAATTTTTCCCTAAGAATTGTTTCAAGTTTTTCTTCGTACAAATTCTTAATATAATTATTGTTATAGCCGACAGATTCCATATTGTAGTCATTAGTGTAAAAACTATTATAATCTATTGATGTGAACACAGATACTGCCATAGATATAACAATCAGACCGTATATATATGATGAATATTTTTTTATTGATTTTTCAGGCAAGATATTTTCTGCAATACACCAAAGTAAAGTAAGTGCAACCAGCGTTTTAACAAATATACCTACACTATTCATACTATGCACCGCCTATATAAATAATAACTGTAACGGAAATAATATACATAATGGAAACGACAATGTTCATTGCAAACAAAATGCCTATACCCGAAGATATACTGTTAATAACTTCAATGACGTTTTTTCCTGCAACAGGTGAAATAAAAAAACCGAGTATATTTATGACAATTAACTTTATAAGTACCTTCAGACACGGTATAACTGCAATAAGTAATATGCCTATTAGTCCGGCAATTCCAACAGAATTTTTCACAACCGACGAACAGTTAAGTATAAGGTCAACAGAATCAGCAACCATACCACCGACATAAGGTATAAAATTATTTACCGCATACTTTGCGGTTTTAACGGTAATATCATCTAACTTTGGTGCCGCAACGCCAACAACACCTATAATACCAACATATATTGTAAGAACAAATCCAAGCGACCATTTTAAAATTTTCTGCATCTGATTACCAAAGTTGGTAAGATGATTTTTTTCAGTCACACAGCCCGTAAGCTTAAGCACGAGACTTATGGTATTTAACGGAACAACAAAGTTTTTAACAAACAATACAATTACGGATGATACCCCAATCATAACAGGATTCAAAACCCCTGCTGTTTCGGTTTTGCCACTTGTTGCAAGCAAAAGCATAAGTGTTGGAGTAAGGGAATTTACAAAAAGAATAAGATTATCAATAAACTGTAGGGAATATTCTGAAATATTGTCAACAACTACGATAAGCGAAAGTACAACAACAGCTATAACTATTAAATTAACAGTCTTATTTTCATTAAAAGACTGATTCATATTTTCAATCATCGACGCAAGCATTATCAACACAAAAGCAGTAATTCCAAAACCGATATTTTCCTTTACCAAATCAACAAATATATTTTTGATATATGTACCTATATTTTTAAAATTTATATCAAAATCGCCATTATTGAGTTGATCTATTACCTCAAGTGCATCGATTTCAATACCTGATGCTTCGAAGGAATTTTCGATATCATATCTCATTTCACTGTCTAGAACATCATCAAATCCGTCGGCACAAACCTGTACAGATATTAACAAATACAGAACACAAAATAAACAAAAAAATTTTCTCATAATACACCTACAGTAAATTATTAATGCTGTCAAGTAAATTGATAAGCATAGGTACTGATAGCGAGACAATCAAAATTTTTCCAGCAAGATCTATTTTTTTAGCAACAAATTTTTCTCCACACTCTTCTGCAACCGATGCACCAAACTGCGTTATATAAGAAATTCCCATCACTTTAATCAAAAGCTTAATATGAGCTTCCGAAACACCGTAACCCGAACTGAAGGTTTTAAAAACATTAAGAATATTATTAATATCGGTATACAAAAGTCCCACTATTATTGTGCCTGTTATAATGGCAGCGGCAAAACCAATATCAGTACAGGTTCGCTTCAACAAAACAGATACAGCTATACCAATAAAAGCAACCAAAATAATTTTAATCATAATTCAAAAAGAGTCTTAACAGCTTCAAAAAGCTCACTTACTTTTTGAACAATTAAAACAAGTGCTATCATAAGGCCTGCAAGAGACGTCATTAAACCAAGCTCGCTTTTGCCTGCCTGATTAAGCAGATTATGTAACACTGATGCAATAATTCCAATTGCCGCTATTTTAAATATTAAATCAATTCCGTTATCCACAAAATCACCACCTAAGCTAAAATTATCGCAATAAGAAAACCGGCAAGTACTCCGGAAGTGCGAAATATTTTCACGTATTTCTTTTCATTTTCCAAAGCCTCATTAAGATGTGATTTTATATTATCTACTGTATTTGAAATATTTTTAATTTCATCATCTCTGTCTCCGCTTCCGAAAACAGAAAAAAAGTTATATATCTCTTCCATATCGTTTTTTTCAAAAAAGGTGGTATTCTCATTAACATAGCACCCAAAAGCATCTGCCGGTCCTATGTTTCCATCCTCAATTTTTTTTGAAATATATGCAACCAAATTACTTACTGTATTAGACTTTACATCAGATGCTTTTACAAGTGCATCAGATATTACACAATTAGAAAATTTAATTTCATTTTTAATTTTTTCAAGTACGCTTATAAATGCTTTCAAATCCTTAACTCTACAGATATATTTTGCAGACAGGTCAAAACCAATTTTGCTTGATGATATCACAATTATAATAAAACCAATTAACTTAATCATTTGAAAATACCTCCTCTATTGTACCTATGCCGTATTTATTGCCAAGCAAAACTATGTTGTCAAATACTGCTTTATCAATGCTCAGTCTTTCTAGTGTTTTCGAAATACTGTTCCCATGTGCAGTTGCAACAATGTATACCCCTGATGCAACTGCTTTTTTAAGTATCTCACAGTCAGAATCTGCAATTTCATCTGTTACTATATATTCCGGCGACATACTCCTGAGCATATATTCCATACCTTTTTTCTTAGGTACCAGCGATAAAACATCTGTCATGGTTCCAATGTCAAAGCATGGTATACAATTATACATACCTGCAATTTCTCCACGTTCATCAACAACACTTACCTTTCTTCTGTTACCGATCCTGCGGCACAAATCCCGTAAAATAGTTGTTTTTCCACAGCAGGGTGGAGAAATTACAAGTAGATTTTTTATGTCAAACTCAAGCTTATCCGAACATCCCATTACTTCTTTTGCAACCCTTATATTTACAGAACTTATATCTTTTATATTAAAAACATTTTCATTTTCCATTACGGCGGTGCCGCAAATTCCTATACGGTGTCCTCCTTCTATAGTTATAAAACCGTTCTTTATTTCATTAATATATGCATACACGGAAAAATCACAAAATCTTTTAAAGCATTCTGACACTTCTGAACTATTTATAATATAATCGATTTTATAATAGATGTTGTCCGCTTTTACTGTTACATTTTTTCCTGCCCTTAAGGTAATTTCATTTATATTATCGAGATTGATTTTTTTAACCAATCCGTCCGGCAATTGTGATAATATATTCTTCATTTGTTTCACCTCTTGACTTTATTCTATTTTCAAAACAACAAATTTAGAACACATTATTGACATAACATAAAAAAAGTAATATAATAACCTCATCCGAAACGCAGAGTAAGGATATGTGCGTATAGTGTCAACAGACGGGGAGTTGCTGTTGAACGAATACTTTTTGTAGCGATACATATTCTGCATCCCGCTGCCTTATACGAGGATTATCTTCTTAAAATTAATCTCCGTAAATGTGCAGATTTATTTTAAGGAGGTTTTTTATGTCAAAAAATAAAAATTCACAAAAATTCTGGAGTTTAAAAAGGATATTTTATTTTCCAGAACTAACGACAAATACGGTTTGTTCGTTAGGACTACTGATTGCAATTACCGTTGTTTTATCAATAATTTCAGGACATCTTAGGATAGGAAACATAAGCAAACTTTCAATAAGCTTTGTATCGGTATTTATTGCCGCCTATGCTTTTGGAGGAATTACAGGTGGTTTGGTAGGTGCTTTAGCAGATTTAATATCATGCTTTGTTAACCCTGTAGGTCCGCTGATGATACAAATTACGCTAATTGAATTTGTTTTCGGATTTATATATGGTTTATTTTTTTATAAGACCTGCAAAAAAAATTATGTCGCACTTGTTTTGATTTGCGATACAATACAGTTTATTACAAATATTTTCCTAAAGACTGCTGTTCTTTCAGCAGCATACGGTACAGCATTAAATGTATTTCTTATATCGAGATTACCTATGTGCATAATACAAATGGTAATTATATTTACAGTAATAATATTGATTAAACCCCTTTTAAAAATAATAAATAAAATATCTAATTAGTAATCATCCTCTGGTAACAGCGGGGCGTATATAAAAGGATACCGAAATTTTTTTCGGTATCCTTTTTTTGACATTTTTCAGTAACGGTTGTGTGTATAATAGTTATATGGAGGGTAAAATGACTGTTTACATTGACCAATACATAATTGTAAATATAATACTGAATTTTGTAATATTGCGTATTACAAAGTCAATTATCAAATCAAAATCTTCCAACCCAAGACTTTTGATTTCAAGTATAGCAGGTACTTTATTTGCAATACTTATGCTTTTTCCACAAGTAAAACCTCTTACAAATATATTTGGAAAAACCATATTTTCTTTAGTACTTACAGGCATAAGCTTTAAATCTTCATCTTTTAAAATTTTTCTTAAGAATCTGTCTGTCTTCTATCTTGTAAGCTTTACCATGGGCGGATGCGCATACGCACTTATTAGCCTGATAGGAAACAGTCAATATACAGACACAGCAAAACTTTTATGTATTACAGTTTTTTTATCATATGTAATATTAAATGTTATAACATCAGTTTACGAAAAACACTTTAAATACGGAAGCCTGATACACAAACTCAGCATTACTTTAAATGATAAAACCATTGAAACCGAATGCTTTTATGACACAGGTAACAATTTAAAAGATCCTATCACAAAAACTCCGGTAATAATAGTAAATATAAAAACTGTTAAAAAAATTTTGCCCGAACATATTACATACCATCTTATGCACGGTACAGATATAATGAAAATATACATCTCACACTTTGAAGATTTGAAGCTTAAAATCATACCATACCGTACAATAACAGAAAAAGGGGTTATACTCGGCTTTGTACCATCAGAGATATTAATTGACGGAGAAGAAAAAAAGGCCATAATAGGAATATCATCTGATGTAATGTCAAATGATAAAAGCTACAACGCAATAGTTAATCCACATAATATATAAACGGAGGTTTTTATGAACACTATAGGCAATTTATTTCAGACACTTATAAAAATTTTACTTAGTCAAAAAAGCAATGAAATACATTACATAGGGGGGACGGATGTTTTGCCTCCTCCCCTTTCTGCAAACGAAGAAAAAGATTTGCTTAATAACATCAACGAAAGCGATGCAAAAAACAAATTAATTGAACATAATTTACGACTAGTAGTATATATTGCTAAAAAATTTGAAAATACAGGAATCAATATAGAAGACCTCATTTCAATTGGTACAATAGGTCTTATAAAATCTATAAATACCTTTAACACCGAAAAAAACATAAAGCTTGCCACCTATTCATCACGCTGTATAGAAAATGAAATACTGATGTATTTAAGAAAAAATAACAATTCAAAGACAGAAATATCAATTGACGAACCACTTAACACAGACTGGGACGGTAACGAGCTTTTATTATCGGATATATTGGGAACAGATCCCGACATTATACACCGTAAAATTGAAGATGAGGTTGACAGACAGCTTTTAAAAGAGGCAATGCACAAGCTTACACCCCGTGAACTTGAAATAATAAAATTGAGATTCGGAATAGGTATATCGGAAGAACGGACTCAAAAAGAAGTGGCAGATATGCTTGGAATTTCACAGTCTTACATTTCAAGACTTGAAAAGAAAATAATTAACAGATTAAGAAAAGAAATTAACAAGATGATTGATTAGGAGTTGTTTTTTTGGTTAAAAAATCTGTTACATTATTAATTTTAATCTTATTACATATTGTTAACGTTTGTGCAATATCTGCACAAAATGCATTAGTGATGGATGCTGAAACAGGCAGAGTATTATTTGAACATAACGGACACATTAAAAAAGGTATTGCAAGCACAACAAAAATTATGACCGCACTGGTTGTTCTGGAAAATTGCAATCTTAGCGACACAGTAACCGTATCATACAATGCCGCTGTAACAGCAGGTTCTTCCATGTACTTAAAACCAAACGAGAAGATAAGCGTTGAAAATTTACTGTATGGTTTAATGTTGAATTCAGGAAATGATGCAGCAACAGCACTTGCCGAGCATACAAGCGGAAACATTGAAAAATTTTCAGACCTTATGAATGCAAAAGCAAAAGAAATTGGAATGATGAATTCCTCCTTTGCTAATCCACACGGTTTAGATAATGAAAATCACTACTCAACTGCATATGATATGGCACTGCTTACCAAATACGCAATGAAAAACGAAAAATTCAAAGCAATTGTTGCCACCAAACAAAAAATAACAGAAACCTCTGAGTCAGAAAAATACAGATATTTAACAAACCATAACAAACTTTTATCAAAATATCAATGGTGCAAAGGTGTAAAAACAGGCTTTACAAAAAAGAGTGGCCGTTGTTTAGTATCATATGCAGAAAGAGAAGGTGTAAAGTTAATTGCCATTACACTTAATGCACCCGATGATTGGAATGATCACATATATTTATACGAAGAATATTTTAGTATGTATAAATCATATAACATCATTAACAGCAATGATTATATATGTTCTGTAAATATAGAAAATTCCGAAATTAACACACTGCAATTATATAACTGTAAAGCAATAAACTTAACACTAAATGATGAAGAATACAAAAATCTACAAATTAAATACAACTATCCGAAAAGCATAAAAGCACCTGTTTACATAGACCAGGTAATAGGAAATACTGAAATATTACTGAACGGCAAGGTTATTGCATCCTCTCCTATTATAAGCAAGTATGGTGTAGTTGAAAAAAAATCAAAAAGTTATATCAAAAGCTTAAAATTTCTCATCAAAAACCTTCTTATCTTTTTTAAATCATAAAACCACTCTGTGGTTTTATTTTTTTTGATACATATAAATTATTCTTTTGTACAATAATAACCAAAATAAAACAAACGGAGGTAATTACATGAAAAAATTAGCAGCACTAAGTATTCTTACAATTTCTTTAATATTATCACTATGCGGATGTAATGGAAATGTATCAGATAAACCCAAAATAGGTGTGTGTTTATATAAGTATGATGACACATACATTTCAACAGTACGTCAAGAACTTGAAAAACTTGCTAAAGACAAGGCTGATTTGTACCTTAATGACGGAAAAGGTGACCAAGGTACACAAAATGATCAAATAGATTTGTTGATTCAAAAAGGTGTTGATGTGCTTGTAGTTAATCTTGTAGATGTAGGTGCGGCACAAACAGTTATAAACAAGGCAAAAACAGCTGATATACCGATTATTTTTTTTAACAGAGAACCAGGTGCTGATATTTTAAATTCATACGATAAAGCAATTTTTATAGGTACAAACGCAAAAGAAGCCGGTATTATACAGGGTGAAATTGTTTCAAATACATGGAACAGCGGTGATTACGACAAAAATAACGACGGCATATTACAGTATGTAATGTTAAAAGGTGAACCGGATAACCCTGAAGCTGTTGCAAGAACAGAATATTCGATAAGTACAATAAAAGAAAAAGGCATAGATATTGAAGAATTGGGATTGCAGGTTTGTAATTGGGATACAGAACTTGCAAACAGTGCAATGTCAGGTTGGCTTACAAAATACGGTGATAAAATAGAATTTGTAATTTCAAATAACGACGCTATGGCACAGGGTGCCGTTTCCGCATTACAATCAGCCGGATACAACAAAGATGATAAAAACAAATATATCCCCGTTATAGGTGTTGATGCAACAGATGCCGCAAAAGACCTTATTTCAAAAGGATATATGACTGCAACTGTTCTGCAAGACGGAAAAGCCATGGCAGAAGCAATAAACAATATTGCAATTAACAGTTCAAAAGGTAATGAATTTTTATTGGATACAATTTATGAATTTGACGAATCGGGTAAATCTGTAAGGATTCCTTACAAATCATACGAAGGTGAAAAATAAATGCTTCTTACAATGGAAAATATCTGCAAGTGCTTTGGAAACACAGTAGCACTTGACAAAGTTTCACTAAAGCTTGAGGAAGGTTCTATCCATGCGTTGATGGGTGAAAACGGTGCAGGTAAATCTACCCTTATGAAATGTCTTTTTGGTGTATACCGTAAAGATAAGGGTATAATCAGGCTTAATGAACGGGAAATCAACTTTATTAATCCAAAGCAGGCACTTGAAAACGGTGTGGCAATGGTGCATCAGGAGCTTAATCAGGTGCTTGAACAAACTGTTTTGGAAAATATATGGTTAGGACGATACAAAAACAAATTTGGAATAATCAAAAAAAAAGAAATGTACGGTGAAACATTAAATATTTTCAAAAATTTAAATATAGATGTAGACCCGGATGTAAAAATAGGTACTCTTTCCGTATCCCAAAGACAAATGGTAGAAATTGCAAAAGCAGTATCATATCACGCAAAAGTTATTGTAATGGACGAGCCTACCTCCTCCCTTAACGAACGTGAAGTTGAACATTTATTTAAAATACTGAATATGTTAAAAGACGCTGGTTGCGGCATTATATATATTTCTCATAAAATGTCTGAAATACTTGAAATTTCCGACACAGTAACAATTATGCGTGACGGTAAGTCAGTTTCATCTCACAAGGCCGAAGATCTTACAACAGACAAAATTATAAATCTTATGGTAGGCAGAGAATTAAACGAAAGGTTTCCACCAAAAGCCAATACACCATCCGATATAATTTTAGAGGTTAAAAACTTAAATACAAAATACAAACCTCGTCTTACAGATATAAATTTCAGTTTACGAAAAGGTGAAATTTTAGGTATTGCAGGCTTGGTAAGTTCAGGAAGAACGGAAATTTTGGAAGCTCTTTTCGGAATGAGAAAAATAGAAAGCGGTACAATTTCCGTTAACGGTACAGTGGTTGTAAACAACAATCCGCTTCAGGCTAAAAAGAATGATTTTGCGCTACTTACGGAAGAACGCCGTGCTAACGGTATATTCCCATCTTTAAGCATTGAAGCAAATACTACAATATCAAGTCTTAATGACTATAACAGAACCTTTTATATAGATAATTCTCTTATACGTCAGGTAACTAACGAAACAATACAAAAGTTAAAAATAAAGACAGCAGACAGCAAAGCAAAAATAAAAACCTTGTCAGGCGGTAATCAACAAAAAGTAATTTTAGGCAGATGGTTGCTCACAAGACCGGAAATACTGCTACTTGATGAACCTACACGAGGCATAGATGTAGGAGCAAAATACGAAATATATCAGCTTATAAACGAGCTTGCCTCAAATGGCAAGGGAATAATTGTTGTATCATCGGAAATGGCTGAGCTTTTGGGTATATGTGACCGCATAATGGTAATGTCTAACTACAAGGTTGCTGGTATACTTGAAAACAATGAAAATACAGACCAGGAAACAATAATGAAGCTTGCTTCAAAATTTATTTAACATAGGTGAGATTAATGAACAAAGAAAAAATAAATATAGGTGATTTTTTAATTAACTATTCACTTTATATAGTTCTTGGTGTAATGATTCTTGCAGTAATTATAACTGAACCAAGCTTTATATCTGCAAAAAATATTACAAACATTTTAAGTCAGGCATCGACACGAGGAATACTTGCGCTTGGTGTTGCAGGTTTAATTGTACTACAGGGTACAGACCTATCAGCCGGCAGAATATTAGGCCTTACAGCTATTGTATCTGCATCTCTTTTGCAATCTGTTACGTATACATCAAGAATGTATTCAGATTTGCCGCAACTACCTTTGATAGTACCTTTTTTGGTTGCAATAGCAATTGGCGGTATATTTGGTGCAATAAACGGATTTGGTGTTGCAAAGCTTAAACTCCATGCCTTTATTATATCTTTAGGTACACAGCTTATTGCATACGGTATTTCCTGCATATACATTGACAGACCTCCGCTTGGTGCACAGCCTGTTGCAAATCTTGATGAACGTTACACAAACTTTGTAAACGGAAGTTTTAAAGTAGGTAGTTTTGAATTGCCGTATCTTATTTTATATCTCATTATAGTAGCAATAGTAATGTGGTTTATATGGAACAAAACCGTGCTTGGTAAAAATATGTTTGCAATAGGTGGTAATCCTGAAGCCGCCGCAGTATCGGGAGTAAACCTTTTTAAAAATATTATGATTATATTTATAATATCGGGTATATTATACGGTACTGCAGGTTTTTTGGAGGCGGGCAGAATAGGCTCTGCAACAAGTAATACCGGTATTAACTACGAGCTTGATGCAATATCCGCTTGTGTTGTAGGCGGTGTATCATTTTCGGGCGGTATCGGGACAATACCAGGCGTACTGATTGGTACGGTAATACTTCAGTTTATAAACTACGGTCTTAACTACGTGGGTATTAGCCCATACTTTCAATATATAATCAAGGGCTTGATAATAATTCTTGCCGTATCTATAGACGTAAGAAAATATTTAGATAAAAAATAAAAGGACTGTTTAACAGTCCTTTTACTCTTTATTTAGGTTCAGTACAATATTTTTTCTTCCATTTTCTTATCATTATACATTTTAGAATAAATACAACCACAGTAGTCTTGTCTGTACAAATTGTACTGCTGGGAAAGTTCACAAGAACGTTTATAGCCGTTTTTCTTTTTAAAATCCGAAAACATGTATTCTACGCCATATTTCTTTGCCAAATCTCCGCCTATTTCATTAAGCTTTGCCGCATTTTTGTGTGGGCTTATTGAAAGGGTGGTTGTAACAAAATCAAAGTCATTATCCTTTGCATATTTAACAGATTTTTCAAGTCTTAGTTTATAACAATTTATACACCTTGTCAATCCTTCAGGCAAATCCCCATATTCCTTTGCAACAGCTTCAAAGCTATCGTTATCGTACTCTTCCACCACTATTTTTACATCAAGCTTCATTTCTGAAACAAGGCGTTTTAACTCATCTGCACGGAATTCAAATTCACTGTACGGATATATGTTTGGATTATAAAAATACAAAGTAATATTAAAATAACTACTTAAATATTCCAGCACATAGCTTGAACAAGGTGCACAGCAGGCGTGCAAAAGTAAATTCGGCTTTATATCACCTATTTTACTGATTGTATCTTCCAATACTTTTTGATAATTAATGTTCATAAATATAGCTCCATAAAATAACATCTCTTATCATTCAATATTTGACAACTTTAGTTGTAATCAGCCCAGGTTATCTTTAATTTTTTGAATGATTTCGTCATATTCAGAATTAGAAAGAGTTACTCTCTGCGGGTTCATTGCAAACACTCCGCCCCATTCAAACTCATCCTCATACTTGGGAACAAGATGAAAATGAAGGTGGCATCCGGTATCCCCATATGCACCATAATTAACCTTTTGTGGTGAAAATGCCTTATGAATGGCTTTTGCTACCTTAGCAATATCTTCAATAAATCCTTCTCTTTCATCTTTGGTAAGGTCAACAATTTCGCTCACATGCTTTTTGTGAGCAACAATAACCCTCCCTTTATGGCTTTGTTCCTTAAACAAGTAAACTTTGCTTTGAGATAATTCACAGATTTTAATCCCAAATGCATCCAAAAGTTCGTTTTCCATACAATAAGCACAATTTTTATTCATATCAATTCTCCTTATCCTTTTATTTTTGTACAACTACCGATATCTTGCATAATTATAGGCACTACCTCTCTAAGTGAATATTTATTAATTTAATTATAACAGGAATAAGAATAAACTGCAATATAATTCCCGGAAGTGAATCCAATATCCCACCTGCTATAAACGCCTGAACTGTAAATGCTTTACCATCTATTCCAAGCAGAACCGCTTTTGCAACTCCCCATACCATGCGTCCGCTAATCATAGATATGAATAGACAACAATATAACCACCACATCTGTTTTTTATAAAAACAAAAATATAAGAATCCAATCGTAAAGCCATATGTAGCAAGCTCCGCCGACATCCATACAGCATTAGGATAAATCGGAGGCATTCCTACTGCCACTGATCTTAAAAAAGGAAGAATAAGTCCAACGGAAAAACCATATTTACAACCGCATATAATCCCACAAAGCATAACAGGAAGGTGCATTGGAAGTAATGTATCTCCTATTTCTTTAATTTGCCCTGTCAAAAATGGTAATACCATACCAAGTGATAAAAACACCGCAGAATACACGATTTTTTGAATATTCTTTTTACATAATGAACTTTTCTTCATTGTATCACCGCCAATCAGTTATTTCTACAAATTCAAACATTCTTTATATGGTTCATATCAAGTTAGTAACAAAAAAATAATATAGTACACAACATATTGCTCAGAACTTCTTTTTCTGATAGTTTATTGTAATGATACCAATACATATAAGCACAAGGGCAACTAAAACATTTAAAAATGGAACTGCGCTTGCTTCTGTCAGTAAAAATTTGGATAGTATAACACCAAATACCGGAGTCATAAAACTATATATCGAAACTTTTGATACCTGATTATTCTTAAGAAGCATTCCCCACAAAGCATACGCAACAGCAGAAAGAAATGCAAGATATATTAATATGATTATGCCTTTTAGACTTTCAAAACTAATTGTTCCACCAAAGCTAAGCCCTATAGTAACCATAACAAGTCCACCAACAAAAAACTGATAACCGCTTAGAACCACCGGACTTTCGTACTTAGAATAAATTTTCATAAACACCGAAGAAAATGCAAGACATATCGCCGAAAATATGACGAAAGCATCTCCAAAGAAGTTGAAATTGAGTTTTAGTCCGTTTAAATTCACCAGAACAACTCCTGCAAAGCCTATAATACAAGCAAAAATCTTTTTAAGATTAATTTTTTCCTGTTTGAATATGAGGCTTGCAATAAGAATAGAAAAGAAAGCACTTGAACCACTAAGGATTGTCCCCTTGACACCGCTGGTATTGGCAAGACCGACATAGAAAAATATATACTGGAGAATAGTCTGGAATATGCTAATAATCCCAACATATTTCATGCTTTCTTTTTTTGGGTAAAGAAATTTTCTTTCAATAATACTATAAATCAAAACAGTTAAAATTCCAGCAATAGTAAACCTTATTCCCGCAAAAAGTATAATAGACGGTGTTCCCTCAACCTTGAGGCACAAATATCCGTTTTTTATAAATGGTGTGGCACTTCCCCACAAGGCTGTGCATATAAGAGCAAATATCATCACAGATAACGTATTTGTAAAAAAAGTTTTTTTCATTATAGACTCCTTTTCAATATAAATTACTTTTACACTATAAAAAAGATGTACAATTAACCCCGTCTTTTTGGATATGAGGTGGTAAAGACGGTTTAAAAGCTAAACTTTTTTACATCCCGTTTATATGCTTCTGAAACCTCGTCCTATTATTTCACTGCTTGTAGTAATAATTGTAAAAGCATGTGGGTCAATATCACGTATTTTACGCTGAAGTGTTATTGCTTCGATTCGCTTACAAACTGTATGCAACATAAATCTTTCTTCCCCTGTAAATTCTCCTGTAGCAACATTGACGGTTACACCGTGATGAAGTGTTTGAATAATAAACTTTGATATTTCATCACGTTTTGATGTAATAACTATAAAGTATTTACAGCTGTTAAGGTTGTCAATTACGCCATCAACAATAAAGGCTTTTGCAAACAAACCAAGTAATGAGAACAATCCTGTTTTGATATCAAATACAAAAAATGCACTTGTTGCAATTATAAAGTCTGTACAAAGTAAAGCCTTACCAACATCAAGACTTGAATATTTTTTAAGAATAAGCGCAACAATGTCCGTCCCCCCCGATGATGCCTGACAATAAAAGATAATAGCAGAACCTATTGCAGTCAGCATCATTGCATATACAAGTTCCAAAAACGGTTGGTCCGAAAGTGGTGAATCTAGCGGAATAAAAACTTCAAACAAATATGTAAGTGCAGAATACATCATACTGCAATACACTGTTTTTATACCAGTATCCTTTCCAAGAATAATAAATCCTAAAACAAGTAATGCGATATTCAAAATCCATATCCATGCACCCGGACTTATAGGTGTAAACTGTGCAAGAATTGTACCTATGCCTGTAACACCACCCGTCGAAAAACCATTAGGTATTTTAAAGAAATATATACCCAATGCCATAAGAACAATACCTATATTCATTAATAAAAAACTTTTTATTTTTTTACTCATAAAAACACCCCTAATATTCAACAACAGTTTGAATTATAGCACAAAGATTTTACTTTGTAAATATAAAAAAACAAGATTCTTTTAAATCTTGTTTTTAATAATTATAAGTCACCGCCTGAAGCAAACCAATCATTATTGGCTACAACACCAGGTGTCGGAGCAACATTTGCAGGACTGGACACAGGTGCAGAAATTTCAGCACCAGCTACTGACTTTTCATTCTGTTTCATATTAATTATAAGTCGTAAACCACCGGCTGCCACAGGAACATGATCAGGATTATTGACAGGAGGCACAGTAATTTCTGTATCACCTGAGAGCTTCTTTATTTCCTTTAAAACTTCGTCTGCAGACGGTCTTTTGTCAGGATCTGCATTTATCATTTTTAAAATCATTTCGCTTATTTCTGTTGGCATCGATGCTGAATCAATGGAAATTCCACCACCATCTAAAACTGCCTCAAAAGGATATTCATATTCATTTCTATCAAAATTCGGCAAATGTCCTGAAAAATATTCATGCAAAACAAGCCCGAGTGAATATATATCTGCCTTTTCACCAATTTTAACATCATCACCTCTGATGGCAAGAAAGGTTTCCGGAGCAAGATATGTAAGGTCACCACCAAGTTCTACATCATCACGGATTTCATTTTGTGAAAATCCTGCATCAAAGTCTATTATCTTACCAACATATCTTCCTGACATTGTCTTTTTAACAAGAATGTTGGAAGGCTTCACATCAAAATGAACTATACCCCATCTGTGAAGGCAACAAAAAGCATACACAATAGATTTTGCCAACAAAAGCTTATCTTCTTCCGATAAAGAAGCAATCTGTTCCATAGTTACTGATTCACCTGCTACCTTTTCGTTTATAAGATAATATTTGCTTCCACATCTGAAGAATTCTTCTATGCGAACAAGATTACCGCAACTTGCATTGTTAATTGCCGAATAAAGGTTTATGTATCTGTTCTCAAAATTTTTACAAAAATTACGTTTACTGGCAAAAAGTTCATCAGACATTACACCTTTATCAACAGGATATACAGGAGTAATCAATTCCTTTATGAAATATTCCTTTCCACCCTTAACGGCAAATCCCCATTTTGAAAAACCGCTGTTTTCGTTATTAAGTTCACCTTTTAAAGTATAACCGTTAATATTCATTTATTTATCACCATTTAATATTATTTATGTCAATTAAAAAGATATATCTAAATGGAATAATATCCATTTTTATACATCTCCCACTTTACAGAAGAATCTTTATCAGAAAAAACAAAAGTGTTATATACATACTTGTTACGCATATCAAATGCAGCCTGAATATTACGGAAAGAACCGTAACCAAATATTGCAACACTCATCGTATAATCATCACCGGCAAAGTTTCCGATATTTTCATAAATAGCATTTTTCCATTCAGCAATACTACGTGAGTGCATAAGAAGATTAGTCAACAAATATTCAAACTCCATAGGAGTACCCATATAACCAAAACACCCATCCGTTGCCGTAAAAAGAATACAAGGCAAATCTAACACAAATTCCTTTTTATGAATCTTAAAAGGAACGCTTGCACTTATGAAGTTGGTAAGTACACCGTCATTCGAAAGATTACTCATAGCATCTTCACCGCTGACATCATCATCACTTAATTGATGTAAGCCTGTTGCATTAAGTGCATAACATCTAGAATCACCCGCCCATAAACAAGTTACTCTTATTTTTTTGCCTTCCTCAGCAACTTTGATTATTGCGGCAGTTGTAGGAAATGATTTACCAAGACTGCCTATAAAACGGCTTTCTTCTTTATCGGCATATGCTTCACAGATATTTAAAGTTTGTTTAATATACCCCATAAGGTTATCTGTATTTTCATCCTCGGAATCAAACCACGCCTTTACCCCGCCACATACTGCACGGGACGCAACATAAGCACCAGTTTTTCCGGAATAATTGTTGTATCTTTTTGAACCAATACCACCGCATCCGTCAAAAACAGAAACAATAGCACTGTTTTTTCTTACACTGTAATAAAAACTGTCTTCACCATTTTCGGGTTTTACTTCTCTTTCTACACAGAAAATTGTATCTAATTTTTCAAAGCCGTTTTTTGAACTATGTTTGTTATTCTTAATTCTACTCATAACACCATATCTGTTTAGCCAATTGTATTAGCTATTACATCTATAATCTGATTGTATTCAAGTTCTTTAAGACCGTTACCTGCTTGTGAAGGAAAGTGAAGTACGTTATCCCAGTTTCTTGAAACAATATTCCAATCCGGTGCATCCGGTGCATACAAAACAAGACGTTTTGCATTGTTATCCATAAAGCCTGTATACTGACCCGCGCCCCACCATGCTGATAGTTCATTAAGGTCTCTTGACATACCCTTTGGATAATATTCACTTGAACTGCCAAAGCCAAGTTTGTGTGTTGATTCATCTGTCCACACAACAATAACCTGACGTTTTTTCATGCCTTCTGTATCCCACTTTGATTTAATAGCATAAGCCAAAGCTTCCAAACCGTCTTCAGGATCATCGCCGCCACCATCTGCTTTAAGACTGCGAACACACTTTTCAAAATCCACTGCCTGCTCGGGAAGCTTGAAGAAATCGGTAACAAGCATTGCATCTTTACCGTCTGCAAGATAATCACGGAAAGCTACAACACGAACTCTTAGCTGATCAATGTGTTTACTTTTAACTTCCATTGCTTGAGTAACATCCTGATAAAAGTTAAGTGCATTATTTTTTACGATATCAATAATATTATCCATACTACCGGTACAGTCAATACAGAATACCATATCTACATTGTAAGTTAATTTGAAATTTGAAGCCATATTTCCTTCCCCCACATATTTTTAAATTTATTATTAATTAAAAATTGATTCGATATTTTCTATAACCTCTGAAAAAATATAACCTGCCGAACCTTTATTTTCTTCAAAATCACTTCGTTTCATTGTATCAACAGCAGAATCAACTGAAGATTTACCTCCAAATTCACCGCTGTTTTCTGTAGCTTTATTTTTGCTACAGGAAGCACAAATTGTAAATATTAAACAAACAAGTATAATTAAACTGAAAGACCATGAAATAATAGAAAGAATTTTAAATTTTCTTTGTGTTTGAATTGCTACGTTGAGCTTTTTTTCAAGATTTTGAACGATTTTTTCATTCACACCATTACTTACGGACGTATTAACAACTGTAGTTGGACCTTCATAGCTAAGTATATCTCCGAATCCACCACACATTTCAGTATCCGGCATATTTGCACCGCACCTGGGACAGGCGGCAGAGTTTTTAGGATTATTACTTCCACATTTCTCACAAATCATAATACGCACTCCTTAAAAGCGAATCGTCAATTTCAAAAAATGACAATTCGCTAACATAGTGACATTATATAACAAAATATTACAAATGTCAATCAATTACAAATGAAAGAACTTGAAGATATTATCATTTTTACAAGCAGTATCTAAGTTCATTTTTAAAACCATTTAATGTATAAGCCATTCTATTGGAATAGACTGTTTAGAACACACATTCATACAGCACAGCCATTACACTTACTTTCACATTCACAAACAAAACACCTCTATGGTTTTATATATCATAGAGGTGAAAAACAATATAAAATTGTATCTGAAAATACGATAAATTTTTATAATTTTGATATTCTCTTATTAATATTCTGCATTTTAGTATCTGTTTTGGCAATAATATCTGCACATAATCTTAGTTCATCAAAAATTTCATCTGCATTTGCAATATCTTTTTTATAACGCATTTTATGTTCAAGGCTTGCCCAGAAGTCCATTGCAATAGTTCTGAGTTGTACTTCTACCCTCATATACTGCTTTCTGTTAGTGAAAAATACGGGAACTTCAACTATCATATGATAACTTCGGTAACCGTTTTCTTTTGGATTTTTGATATAATCTTTTATTTCAATAAGCCTTACATCATCTTGGCTTGCAAACATATGGGCAACCTCATAAATATCGTCAATAAAGGAACAGATTACACGAATACCTGCAACGTCGTTTACGTTTTCAAGTACAGATTCTATACTTATTGGAAAATCCTTACGGTATAATTTTTCAATTATACTTTCGGGTGATTTTATACGACTTTTAATCATTTCTATAGGATTTCGGTTATGCATTGTAGAAAGTTCATCATTTAAAATTTCAAACTTTGTCTTCACTTCTTTCATAGCACAGTTATACATCATCATAAACTGTCTGAATTTATTAAACTCACCGAATGCTGCTTCTATTTTTTCAATTTTTTGCTGTTCTAATTCAAAATGCTCTGCCATTTTTGTACCTCGTTTTTAAATATATAATTTAATTATATCATTTTTAATTTTTAAGTCAATAACATAATTAAAGATTAATATTTTCTTTACAAAGAATAATGAGATAACAAAAAATCCCACAAGCTCAATTTGTGGGATTTGTTTTTTTTGCTATACTTGATGTATACAGATTTGCAATGCTGTTATAGGTAAGAGTGTCTATTACACCTGTAGGTTCTAATCCTGTTAATGTTTGTACAAACAAAACTGCATTAACGGAATTTTCATCGTGAATACCTGTTATGTCTACATTTGGTGCATTTGGATAAACAAGAAAAATTGCATATAACATTGCCTGAATTACATAAAGTTCCGAGCGTTCATCGCCCTCATTAATAAGTATTCTTTTGCCGAAAACCGGAAAAGCAATCGGTAATACATATATTCTGTTAAGCTCCATATTGACATCACGTATTTTTTGCCATGTTATGTTGTCAACCTCGCCGGTAGGTTCTAATCCATAAGCTTTTTGAAAAGATATAACGCTGTCTTTAGTATTTTGAGTAAAGTTTCCGTCCGGAATAACAGGTAACACATCCTCTACATAATACGAAATATTTCTCAGCATACTTTGCAAGCCTCGCACAGGCTTTGCATCGGTATTTTCCACTATCATACAATCACCTCTTAAAAATCAGAATCACCCTGCCGTAATGTACTGCCGGGAAACTGCATACTTTCTGTTTGCTGTGAAGATATTACATTTTTATACTCATTGGCTATTGCATTCCATGTTGATTCGTTTACATTTCCAGTACGTATAAGTCCATTTTCACCCTGTATTTGCATAACTGCACTTCGTGTTGCCCTGCCGTACACACCTGTTACACTGACTGGCATAATATTACTATTCACGGTAGCAATAGTATTTATATATTCCTGCAAGGTACGTATACTATCACCTGTTGAACCAATCTGAAGTACTGTCCCCGGAAACGGTATGGTTTCAATATTTAATTCACGGCTATCGAAAAGTACAATATCATAAGAATTTTTAAGAACACGATACATTAAATCCCACGTTTCTGCATCAGTAATACCGGTTACAGGCAAACCGTAAATTGCCTGAAAACTTTCCACTGCCGCAGCAGTATTTGCCCCATATATTCCGTCTCGCGTAACAGTGGGAATTCGATTATCAAACTGTGCAAGTGTTGCAAGCATATACTGAAGTGCCGCAACCTTTTCACCTCTGTCGCCAATTTCCAATCCGTTAGGATATTGAAGGTCTATACCAACAAATGTCTGACCTTCTGAATACAGTTCGGAAAGCCGAAGTAAACCAACATACAGATATACCATTTCATACCATGTTGCTCTTCCTACTATTCCGTCAGCAGTAAGGTTGAAAATCTCCTGAAACTTTTTAACAGCAGCCTCTGTATTTTCTCCAAATATGGCATCTATAGGTCTTACTTTTGGTATAGCAGGATAGTCATTTGAAATTCTGTTTAACATCACCTGAATTATCTGCACATACACACCGGAATCACCCCTGCGTATCGGGTAGCCCGGATAAGATTCATTAATGCCTCGTATAGGAGCATTTGTGACAATTTCAATATCATCTCCGTAGTAATTACGGAGTATCTGTACATAGTCAAGTCCATCCCGTGCAAGATATTCACTGCCCCATTGAGAAAGCCCCTGACAAGTTACCGTAGTACCGTTGCAATACTTTGCTGCAAGCGGTTCTACACGTCCCATAATACGCAAATACGAATCAAATATTTCATCAACAATATCCGATATATTTGAAAAAATATTTCTTCCCTGAGTGTACTTCTGGTCATATGCTGTGTTATTTGTTATGTCAAAATTGTAGCCCTGAGAACGGTAAAATTCTGTATAAACTCTGTTTAATGCATAAGATATCTGTGCAAGTATGTTGGCATAAAGTGCATCTTCATCCCAAGTGGGATATATTTCACTTGAAGCAACGTTTTTTATGTAATCTCTGAATGATACGGTTACATTTTCCGCCACCTGTGACGGTGCCCCTAAATGTACCGTTATTTCCTCGGGTATGTAAGGTATAACAGTTGGCATGAAATCACCTCTACAAATTTTGTGGTGTTACGGTAAATGTATTACTGAATTCGTCATATTCGGACTTTTCGGGCAAAGGTATCATCTCGATATCTTGCTCACTTAGTCTGTTTGCAAAAATCTGTACATTCTGTATGACAAAAATCACAAAACCTTCTTTTTCAACCTTTATATTTACACTGGTAAACGGTTTTAAAGTATTATTTTGGTCCAAAGAAAGCTCCATATCGGGTGTATCAATTTCTACAATATCCGTCTTACCGTTTTCATCAGTAAGTCTGAAAGCAAGTATTTCTTCACCGTTACCATTATTTTCAGTAACGGTAACACGCACATCACGCACAGGTATAAGCATATCTGCAATATATGTTCTTACCAACAAACTACCTTTTTGCAATAAAAAAACACCTCCTGATATCTTATTTATATCAGGAAAGTGTTTAAATATGATTATTTTTTAATTTTATTTGTATGAGCTTTCCTTAGCATCCAAAGCCCAGCAGTTAGAAAGTTCTTTGCCTGCTTTATTATAAACTTCAAGTTTACCTCTTGTAACAACTGTTGTGGAAGGCCTGCAATACTAAATTTGTCAACAAACTAAATAATATATTTTTATACAAATCAACCGAATTGATCAAGCAGATTTTGCTTCATCTGCCACATATCTTTCGACAAATCCACATAATAACGGTGTGGGTTTTCAAAACGTTTTACTTCATCCCACAATGTTTCAATTTCTTCCCTGCACTTATTCTGAATAGTCTTAAGGTCAGGTGATTCATAAACGCATTTACCCTTATCAAAAATTTTAGTAAGTAAAGGCTTTGCTTCAAAATCCGTAAGAGTCCTCTTCTTCCATGTATGTTCAGGGTCAAATATTGTATAAGGTTTTGATGTATCAATAACTTCGCCGTGTTTTGTAATTACATCCGCAACTGCCTTACCGTCCTTATATAGTCTGTATAGTGACTTAAAGCCGGGATTTGTAATTTTTGCAACATTTTCGCTAAGCTTAATTCTCGGTATAATTTCATTACCGCTTTCTATAGCGACAAGCTTATATACACCGCCAAACACAGGTTCTGACCTTGAAGTAATAAGTCTTTCACCAACGCCAAAGCTGCTAATTTGTGCCCCCTGAAGCAAAGTATCACGGATAATATATTCATCAAGTGAATTGGAAACTACAATGCCGCAGTCCTCCATACCATTTTCGTCAAGGATTTTACGAACCTTTTTTGTAAGGTATGTTATATCACCGCTGTCTATTCTTACGCCCTTTAGTCTGTAACCTGCGGGTACCAAAACATCATTATGTACTTTAATAGCATTAACAATACCGGATTTTAATACATTATACGTGTCAATTAAAAGTGTACAACTGTCAGGATAAACAGAAGCATAAGCACAAAAAGCAGAATATTCATCAGGGAAAGTCTGTATCCAGCTGTGTGCCATTGTACCGAGTGCAGGTACATCAAAAAGCTGTTCAGATATTGTGCAGGCTGTACCTGCGCAACCGCCGATATAAGCGGCACGGGAACCGTATACAGCACCGTCATAACCCTGCGCACGTCTTGACCCGAATTCCATAACAGGACGCCCCTCTGCGGCACGTACGATACGGTTTGTTTTAGTGGCAATCAACGACTGATGATTTATTGTAAGTAAAATCATAGTTTCCAAAAACTGAGCCTGTATGATTGGTCCGCGTACAACTATCAATGGGTCATTTGGGAAAATAGGTGTTCCCTCTTCTATCGCCCATACATCACATACAAATTCAAAGTTTTTAAGGTAATCAAGAAACCCTTCGCTGAACATGTTTTTGCTTCTTAAGTATTCAATATCTTCATCTGTAAACTTAAGATCTTTGATATACTCAATTACCTGTTCAACACCTGCCATTATAGCAAACCCACCATTATCCGGTACTTTACGGAAATACATGTCAAAATAACCCACTTTGTCACCTATTCCGTTTTCAAAATAACCGTTTGCCATAGTAAGCTCGTAAAAATCCGTAAGCATTGTTAAATTTCTGGTCATTTTAATCCTTCTTTCAGTTTGAAATCAAATTGTGTATTATTTGTGCTGCAACATCACGTTTAACATAATATTTTGGCATAAAGGCGTTGCCGCGGAATATTCCAAGACCCTTGGCAATTGCCGCATAACCTATTAAATCTGTTGAAATCATACCCTCGTCCACATAACCGGTTTTGAAAGTATCAGGTAATTTTGCAATGTCTCCGTATCCAAGATAAGTTACTATATACTTAATAGCCATTTCAGTAGTTATACAAGAATTTAACGTAAGCTCATCATATGTAACAATACCTTTGCCTACAAGATCATCTGCAACCTCATTTATATTTTTGTAATCCTCACAATCTACCGCACGACACATCCAAAGTAAATAGTCACAAAGTAAAACATTGTCGTCGGGACAAAATTTTTCTGCCTCATCAAGAATACCGCAGGCATACAATGTTTTAATTTGTTCTTCAGAAGCATCCTTATATATATCTGTATACATAGTCTTTTCAACATCAATTTCATTTCCGTATGAATCAACAACTTCACCCGTAACGGCATTTATGTATAAATCTAAAAGAGGATTTGGTGCATACACAGCACGAAGCTCCATTTCCTTTGTCATTGATTCTGCTGTAACATATTGAAGTTCAAAACCTGCCACATTAATATACTTTTCAAAAGCCTGTTCAACTGATACAGACAATGAATATTCAGGTATTTCCAGAACATCCCAACCCGAATTTACACTTATGATTTTTCCTGTTGAACGGGATACACCAACTACAACACCGTTATCATCATAGGCAATGTCATTAATAAATCGGGCATAATTGAAATAATAAATATCCTCACCAATGTAATTATTTTGATTATTATAATTCAAAAGTTTACAATTGGAAACAAAAGAACTGTTATGTATTGACATAAAACGGTCAGCTATCTGCTTGCAGTGTTCCATACTGTAATTTAAATTTTCATCACCGATTTCATGCTGATAATAATCAAAATATCTTATATCGCCTTTTTCAACATCAACAATGTATGTTTTTACGCTTCCGTTGAAATTATCATAATACATATAAAGATAATTTCCGTAATCGTCCTGCAAATACTGAATGCCCGTAAGAGTAAAATCACTACCCGGTGAAACATAGCTACTGTCTTCAACAGCAAATACGGCACCGTCTATTTCATACACATAATCGGAATACCAAAAATCAAATTTCTTTTCAACTGTCAATGCATTTTTATAAGAGCCGTCAGATACACTGTTTGTATTAACTATATTTCCGGTATATGCGTTCACATAGTTTATACCGTCTGACAAATCAGCATAGCGCACATATAGTTCACCATTTGATTTTTTAGCATACTCTTTTACCATACCTATGTTTTCAAACATACTTGCACTTGCATCAGCAGAGTTAAGTCTTGTACCTGAAGGGTATACTTTGTCATAATCAATCCATTTAACA
This sequence comes from uncultured Clostridiaceae bacterium, assembly GCA_964573775.1. Taxonomy (GTDB): domain Bacteria; phylum Bacillota; class Clostridia; order Monoglobales; family Firm-18; genus CAZNKU01. The sequence goes on from CAZNKU010000004.1 coordinate 29,046, forward strand.
TCAAAGGATGAAACCTTTCCGCTTGATGCATCAACTGTTATATCAATATAATTATCATAACAGGGCAAACCATTCTCATATCTTACAAATTTGAATTCATAGGGTTCAAAATTTCTGTGAACGGAATATTCCTGTTTAACAAGCTTTGTATGAGGATAAAATTCCGGACACGCCATAGAAAGAAAATTATTTGCCTCGTTTTCAGCATCCTCGGATGTATATGAAGAAAGCTTGTAGTTACCGTTAAATTCACCGTAGAAATAGCGGCTGAATGATATTATGCGAAACCGTTCGTCAACAGTAACATTGATCTGTCCTCCCGGATTATTTTCATCATCATCACCGTACCAAGTAAGATACGCATATTGCCCACCAGGTTCAACCGTAATCTTACTGTTGAATTCACTATAATTTTCAGGGATATCTATTTTACTTTTAACAACATTAACAGCTTTCGTAACAAAAGATTCATTATCTGCATAGCATATTACAAATAAAGAATTTACTAATATTAAAATTGTAAGCAAAGAACATATGATTTTTTTCACAACATCACCTACCTATACTTATTTAATGATATCATAAAAAAAATCAAAAAACAAGAATATTAACAGTATTGTAACATATAATATTTATCAGTACATCAAAAAGGGAGTGATAAAATGAAGCAGGAAAATGAAGAAAGCAAAAAAACGCCTAAACCTATTGAAGATTTAGACGATTTTATTTTTAAGGACGAAGAAATCAAATATCACTCAGAGAGGTAAGCAACATTGCCATTTCATCAAAGGATGTTGCAGCAGTAAGTTTGTTTTTTACAGCAACACTATTCTTCATCCCTTTTATATACCATATGGCATGTTTGCGTGCTTCTCTGATTCCAACATATTCACCTTTATATTCCACAATTTTCTTTATATGCTCAAGAGCAGTTGTTATAATCTCTTTTTGCGAAGGTTCAGGAAGAAGTTCTTTAAATTCAAGATAGTGCTTTATTCTTTTAAACAAAAACGGATTACCCAAAATTCCTCTGCCTATCATTACAGCTTCACAGCCTGTTTGCGTCATCATATTTTCAGCATCAGCAGGTGACTTTACATCACCGTTACCTATAACAGGAACATTCACTGCACTGACAACATCTTTAATTATTGAATAGTCTGCACTGCCTCGATATTCCTGTTTTACTGTTCTGCCGTGAACAGTTATGTGGGAAGCTCCTGCCTTTTCGGCAAGCTTTGCAACTTCTACGGCGTTAACAGACGAATCATCCCAACCCTTACGGATTTTAACGGATACGGGCAAATCACAGTTTTCCTTTACTGCACACACAATATCGTATACAGTCTGAGGATTTTTCATAAGTGAGCCACCGTCGTCATTGCCTATTATTTTATTTGCAGGACAACCGCAGTTTATATCAATACCAATTGCACCAAAAGAAGCTGCCTTGGCAGACACCTTTGCAAATATTTCAGGCTCGTGACCGAATATTTGTGCATAAACGGGCTGTTCTTTTTCAGATATTTCTAAAAGAGTGGCTGTTTTTTTATCATTATAAAAAAGCCCCTTTGTACTAACCATTTCGGTAAAGCACATATCTGCACCGTAGTCCATACACACTTCACGGTATGCTCTGTCGGTAACACCTGCCATTGGAGCAAGAATTACTTTATTTTTTAAGGATATCATACATTACTCCTTCTCGTAAACTGCTGACACAGCTTATAAGTTTTGGCGAATCAATATATTCCATAATAGCAAGCAGGGGTACAACTCCGCCAAGTATGATATCTGCCCTGCCTCTTCCTATGCCTTTAATGTTAATACGTTTTTCAATAGGCATTTTTACAAGTTCATAAATTTTACTGAATGTATGTTCCTTGCTCATTGTATATCCATGCACTTTATGGTCAGGGACATCCTGCATTTTTGTAAGTGAGCGTACTGTACCACCCATACCTACAACATCGACGTTTTTAATATCCTTAACCCATTCAGCCTCGTCAATTTTACATTTAAACTGATTTACCGCATAAGAAAGTTCGTTATCATCGGCTATTGTACCGGAAAAATATTTTTCGGTTATATTAACTGCAGCCATTGGAATGCTTACCACATTAATATTGACGCAGTCCTTTACATATATAAGTTCTGTACTTGCACCGCCAATATCAACTATCAGGCAATCTTTAACGGGCAATGTGTTTACAACACCCATAAAGTCGTAATATGCTTCTTTTTCACCTGTAATAATTTCAAAATCTACACCAATATCAGATGCTGGCTTTAAAAACAGTTCTGCATTTTTGGCTGTACGAAGTGCGGCAGTAGCAATAGCTCTTACCTCATCAACGCACATATCATCTATTATACGTTTGAATTTTTTAAGCTCAGTAAGTGTACGATCAACAGCATTTTGTCTTAAAAGCTTTTCGTCTCCCATACCCTCACTTAAACGTACAACCGTTCGGATATTTTCCAAAACGGTTGCACTGTTGTTTATAACTTCTATTATATTCATACGTATAGAATTTGAACCCAAATCTATAATCGCAATTCTCATTTTTTTACCTTACTTCGCACTTATTGAATAGTTAGGTGCTTCTTTTGTAATGTTGATATCATGCGGATGACTTTCAATAAGACCTGCACCTGTAATTCGTACAAACTTGCCGTTTTCCTTAAGCTCAGGAATTGTTTTTGTTCCGCAGTAGCCCATACCTGAACGGATACCGCCAAGCAACTGATAAATTGTATCACAAAGAGCACCCTTATACGGCACACGGCCTTCTACGCCTTCCGGAACAAGCTTTTTAGTGTTTGTCTGGAAGTATCTGTCCTTACTACCTTTATTCATAGCAGCAATAGAACCCATACCGCGATACACCTTAAACTGTCTGCCCTGATAGATTTCACATTCGCCCGGTGATTCCTCACAACCTGCAAACAAGCTACCTATCATGATAACATCCGCACCTGCGGCAATAGCCTTTACAAGGTCACCTGAATATTTAATACCACCGTCAGCAATTAGCGGAATACCGTATTTTTTAGCAACCTGAGCACAGTCAAAAATTGCTGTAATCTGAGGTACACCGATACCTGCAACAACTCGAGTTGTACAGATAGAACCGGGACCGATACCAACTTTAATGGCATCTGCACCTGCTTTGATTAAATCTTCTGCAGCTTCTGCTGTTGCAATGTTACCTGCAATAACAGGAGTATCAGGGAAAGCTTCCTTAACCTTTTTAACTGCATCAATAATGTTTTTAGAGTGACCGTGAGCAGAATCAAGTACCAAAACATCAACCTTTGCATTTACCAAAGCTCCTGCTCTTTCCAAAACATCTTTAGTAACACCTATAGCCGCACCAACAACAAGTCTGCCTTGACTGTCACGTGCAGAGTTAGGATATTTCTTGGATTTTTCAATATCTTTAATTGTAATAAGACCTTTTAACATACCGTCTTTGTCGACGATAGGCAATTTTTCAACCTTTTTCTTCTGAAGAATAACTGCAGCCTCTTCCAAAGTTGTGCCTTCGGGAGCAGTAACAAGGTTATCCTTTGTCATACATTCGCCAAGCTTCTTTGAAAGGTCAGATTCAAAACGCAAGTCACGGTTTGTAAAAATACCAACAAGCTTGCCATCAACAGTAATTGGCACTCCACTGATTTTGTATTTTCCCATAAGCTCATCGGCTTCTTCTAATGTATTATCAGGTGAAAGATAAAATGGATCTACAATAACTCCGTTTTCGTTACGCTTAACCTTATCTACTTCCATAGCCTGCTGTTCAATAGTCATATTTTTATGAATAACACCCAAACCGCCTTCTCTGGCAATTGCAATGGCCAAAGCAGATTCTGTAACAGTATCCATAGCAGCTGAGATAATAGGAATATTAAGTTTTACTTTTTTAGTAAGGTTAGTGCCAAGTTCAATCATATCAGGTGTAACCTCTGATTTTTGAGGAACCAACAAGACATCATCAAACGTATAACCTTCTTTTCCGAACTTTTCATTAAAATCCATTTTATTTTCCTCCTTTTATGGTTCTTTGTTATTACCTTATAGTATAACAAAAGCCAACACGTTTCGTCAAGATAAAATTTATATATTTTTACTAAAGTATGCTAATAACTTTTAGTATTAACTGATAAAAAACAGGAATCAGTACCGCAGGCAGAAGATTACCTACCTTTACTACTTTTTTATCAAACAGTAAATTAAAGCCTATTGCCATTACCAATACTGAGCCAACAAGTGAAAGCTGACCTATTAAAGCATCTGTCATAACCGATTCTAAAACACTTGCAAGAAGTGTTATAAGTCCCTGATAAACGCCAACAGTCAGTACAGAGAGGAATACGCCTCCTCCCAATGATGCCGCAAGCACAATTGACATTACACCGTCAAGCACAGCTTTTGCCGCAAGTATTGTATAATCTCCAACCAATCCGTCCTGAATAGATCCTACTATTGCCATTGCTCCAACACAAAAAAGAAGTGATGTAGACACAAAGCCCTCAACAAACTTTGGATTATCCTTTGCCATAAAAGAGGCTTTTTTCTTACAGAAATTACCTACACGTTCAAGCTTTTCTTCAACATCAACAGCTTCCCCCGCTATTGCACCAAGCACTAAAGATATTACCATAAGCATAATACCATTTGTAGAAATTGTGCCGTCAGCATTAACTGAAAACATTTCCGAAAGTGTACCTGTAACACCAATTATAATGGTAGAAAGCCCCGCTGCAGACTTAACAGTCTTTTCAAACCTTGAGGGCAAACCACCTTTTAAAAGCATACCGATTGTTGCACCAATTAAAATGGTTACAATATTTATTATAGTTCCTAAACCCCTCATAAAACCACCTACTTAATTTTTCGTGCCTCTACATAAAATCTTTTATCACAAGCTTCTCCCATTGAAAATGTTTTGCGTGGAAGTATGCCGTCTTTAATTATAGTTTTGAACAAATCTGACTTTTCCATAGACGGTAACAAAAATCCTATTGAGTTATCCTTCATTGAAAGGTCTGCAACAACATTGTCACCGTGTATGTAGTCAATTTCACAATTTTTATTGCTTATATATTTATCAAGGAAGTTTTGCAATGTACCTACAGCAAGGTTTGATGTAGGTTTTTTGATGTAAAGCTTTGTTACTTTACCCTTTACAACACTACTTATCTGCTGGTCATTTTCACTGCCTGTATCACTAATGCCACAGTAATTATCAAGTTCTTTTAAAAGGTCATCTGCATCACAGTTTATAATTATTCTGTGTATAGGTTCAAAATCAAGTGCGTTATCGTGAATATTTTCAATCTCTACAAGTGCATATCGAGCAGGGTGATTATTAACATCGGCACCTGACTTTTTAACTTTTTCCCAACACGCCTTTGCTGTTGCAAGTGAATGGTTACCATCACCTACTGCATAAAGCATTGTATTATTCTGTGTATAATTTTTTTCGTAAAGTTTTGCCAACTTATCTGCAAGTTTATCGCAATTATCTATCTTCCAACCGCAAAGATGACCACTTTCCTTCATAAGTTCAAAATCGTAAACCTTTTCAAGTTTTGTGCTGTCAATGCTGCCGAATACTATATCATCAGCATCGTCAATAAGAAGCATAACATGAGGAAGTTCAAGGCAGGCATTTTCCCTTACCTTTACCCTTGGAGGAATACGCTCTAAAACTGTACCTTCTGTAGCACGAATCATAGCAGTGTTGCCCGGTTCAAACTTATAATTTTCAAGGTCTATTGCAGCAACAATACCCTTTCTTACTTTACCATTATTCAGAGTTCTTTCTATATACATAACCGAATTTTTATATTCAGCAAAAATACCGTTATCAACATAGTTATGCATATTGGCATTTATATTTTTAATTTTTTCATCAACATCATTGCCGTTAAGATAAAGCTCCGGCAAAACAATATTATATGTTGAGGGCTTATCTGCAACTGTATTTTTTACATCCTCCCAATATTCAGGTTGTGATGTATATTGGTCACAGGCCACCACACTCCATTTATTCATATCCGCATCTTTCGGCAACAAAATGTCTGCAGGAAAAAGCGAAACCTTTTCAAACTTACTCATTAGAAAACCTCCAAATAGATATTGTATAAAATTATAGCACAGAAAAAATAAAAAGTAAAACAAAAAATAATTGTATAAATTTAAAATGTATTGTGGTTTTTGCATAAATTTATAAATTGCAAAACCTCATAATACAGTTTTTAAATTAAAAAAATAATTTATTTAATTATTTTTTAAAAAACTATTTATTTTTTTGCATATTTATTGTATAATTATTTATAATGTATATTTTATGGGAGAATGATATTATGAACAGAAAAACTGCCAGAGATTTAGCTTTTAAACTTTTATATCAGGCTGATATTCAAAAAGAAGACGGTGAGGTTGTATTTGATATCGCCAAGGAAGAATACGAAATTGACGATAAATCCAAAGAATACATCGGCAACATATTATACGGTGTTGAAGAAAATGCAGAAAACATAAACGGAATTATATCCGAAAAATCAGAAGGTTGGAAAATTAACAGAATTTCCAAAATTTCTCTTGCCTGCCTTAAGCTTGGAATATTTGAAATTTTATACTGTGAAGATATTCCTGACCAGGTTGCGGCAAATGAAGCCGTAGGTCTTGCAAAGCTTTACGAGGGTGAAGAAGCCGCTAAATTTGTAAACGGTATTTTATCTGTTGTAATTAAAGAAAAGGAATGACCTTAAGTTGGCTATTACTGTAACACAGCTAAACAAATATATAAAAAATCTTTTAGAAACAGACATTAACCTGTCACAAGTTTCCGTTAAAGGTGAAATATCTAATTTTAAACTACACTCTTCGGGACATTGTTATATGACAATTAAGGATGAAACCGCACAGATACGGGCAGTTATGTTTAAAACATACGCCTCTGCCCTTAAATTCACACCCGAAAACGGTATGAAGATTACGGCAACAGGCAAAATTTCCGTATATGAACGTGACGGTCAGTATCAGATGTATATTTTTTCTATGCAACCTGACGGTCTTGGAGATTTGCATGTTGAATTTGAAAAGTTAAAGGCAAAGCTTACTGCTGAGGGTATATTTGATGTGGCTCACAAAAAACCTATACCAAAAATACCAAAGGCAATAGGTGTTGTAACATCCCCTACCGGTGCGGCAATACGTGATATTATAAATGTAGCAACAAGACGTTATCCATTAGCTGAAATTATAGTTTGTCCCGTATTGGTGCAGGGAGAAAATTCCGCAAAGCAGATTGCAAATGCAATTGAATATATGAACAGGGAAAACATGGCAGATGTTCTTATTGTAGGACGAGGAGGTGGCTCTATAGAAGATTTATGGAGTTTTAATGAAGAAGTTGTTGCATATGCAATATATAATTCAAAAATCCCCATAATATCCGCTGTAGGACACGAAACAGACTTTACAATTGCGGATTTTGCAGCAGACCTTCGGGCACCTACCCCTTCCGCTGCTGCTGAGCTTGCCGTACCTTCCGTTTTGGAGCTTAAGGGTAATATTTCCATGTATTTAAACAGAATGATTTCTGTCACAAAGCAGGCTATTGACCTTAAACGTTCAATCGTAAAAAGTTTTTCACTTAAAAGTCCTGTTGATTATATTAACCAAAACAGATTGCGTACAGATATTGCTATGCAGAAGATTACCAACATTATGACGGAATCACTTATAAAAAGCCGTAACAAAACAGATACGTATTTACAGAGAATAAATAATTCTGCGGAAAACCTGTTTTCCGAAAAGTCAAAACAGCTTACACTGAACGTTGCAAAGCTTGATGCACTTAGTCCTCTTAAGGTTATGACCAGAGGTTATTCTGTGGCACTTGGAAAAGACGGAATTTTAAAAAGTGTTGAAAATTCAGCAAAAGGTGACGAAATTACAGTAAGACTTGTGGACGGAACACTTGACTGTACAGTAGATAACATTAACAAGGAGCAATAATAATGGCTGAAAAAATTAATTTTGAAAAATCATTGGCAGAACTTGAAGATATAGTTAAAAAATTAGAGGGTGGCAACATATCCCTTGATGAAATGCTAAAGTATTTTGAACAGGGCACAAAATTGGTTGCAGACTGCAACAAGGTCCTTGATGAAACCGAAGCAAAGCTTAACATACTTATGAAAAAAGATGGTCAAATTGTAAAACAGGATTTTGCTTTACCGGAGGAATAAATAATGGATTTCAAAACCCGATTTAATGAAAAACTTAATACTGTAAACAGTTGGATTGATGATCTTTCACCAAAAGGTGAAGGCTTACACAAGGTTATATATGATGCATCAAATTACTCTGTAATGGCAGGAGGAAAACGCATACGTCCCATACTTGCATATGCTGTATGCGAAATGCTTGGAGGAAATGCTGAAAATATAATGCACTATGCCTGTGCTGTCGAATTTATCCATACATATTCACTTATTCACGACGACTTGCCCTGTATGGATAACGATGACTTAAGACGAGGTATGCCAACCAACCACAAAGTATTTGGTGAAGCAATTGCTCTTTTGGCAGGAGATTCTTTGCTTACTTACGCATTTGAATGTGCATCAATGTCAAAAAACAATGCATCGGTTACAGTGAAGGCAATAAATTCCATATCAAAAGCAGCAGGTATTGCAGGTATGATAGGCGGCCAGGTTATAGATATAAACGGTGCAAAGAATTATGAAGAGCTTAAAACCGTACACAAAATGAAAACAGGTGCTCTTATAAGACTTTCAGCACATCTTGGTGCAATAGCCGCAGGCTGTACAGCAGACGAGGCTGACGTCATTGACAAATTTGCAGACAATTTAGGTATTGCATTCCAGATTAAAGACGACATACTGGATGTTGAAAGCACAACCGAAGAGCTTGGAAAACCAATAGGCAGTGATGACAAGCGTGACCTTACAACATATGTGACACTCTTTGGCATAGAAGGTGCAAAAGAAAAACTTGATGAGCATACAAAAATGGCTAAAGATGCACTTTTACCCTTTGGTAACAAGGCTGATTTTTTACTGCAGTTTGCAGATATGTTATTACAGAGAAAGAACTAATGAAAAGAGGATATAAAATCCGTGAGTGTTTTAGAACATATTGACAATCCGTCAGATTTAAAAAAACTCAATAATGATGAACTTAATCTCCTTTCTGCCGAAATAAGAGAATTTCTTGTAGAAAACGTGTCAAAAACAGGTGGGCATCTTGCATCAAGTCTTGGTGTTGTTGAACTTACATTGGCACTTCACAAGGTTTTTAATTCTCCTGAAGATAAAATTGTGTGGGATGTCGGTCACCAGGCATACGTACACAAAATTGTTACAGGCAGAAAAGACAGATTTGATACATTACGTCAACATGAGGGTTTAAGTGGCTTTCCACGCGGAAACGAAAGTGAACACGACGTATTTGATGCAGGACACGCAAGTAACTCTATTTCTGCCGCACTGGGTTATGTATGTGCAAGGGATTTGAAAAAAAAGGATTACAGTGTAGTTGCCGTTATAGGTGACGGTGCTATGAGCGGTGGTCTTGCATTTGAGGGTATAAACAATGCAACAAGACTTAAGACTAACTTTATTGTTATTTTAAATGACAATGAAATGTCCATTTCAAAAAATGTTGGTGGCTTGTCAAGATACCTTAACAACTTAAGAACAAGACCGGGATATATGAAAACAAAAATTGATGTATCCTCTACTCTTAACAAAATTCCAGTTATAGGTAAGCCTATATACAAAACGATAAGCGGTATAAAATCCGTTTTCAGATTTATTGTTACAAAAAATCATACACATATTTACGAAGAACTTGGATTTAAAAGTATTGGTCCTGTTGACGGTCACAACATCAAAGATATTTGTGAAGCACTGGAACGTGCAAAGCAGATAAAGGGCCCTGCTATAATCCACATGTACACACAAAAGGGCAAAGGCTATACCTTTGCAGAAGAAAACCCAAGTAAATTTCACGGCATAGGAAAATTTGACCCTAAGGTTGGAGAATGTGCAGGTAAACCATCAGACAGTGTATCTCCGTCAAAAGTATTCGGTAACAAAATGGTTGAAATAGCAAAGACAAACAAAAACCTTGTTACTATTACAGCGGCAATGCCTGACGGAACAGGGCTAAGCGAATTTGCAAGTCTGTATCCCGAAAGATTTTACGATGTAGGTATTGCAGAAGGACACGCCATAACATTTGCAGGCGGTCTTGCAAAAGGCGGTGCTGTACCGGTTGCAGCTATATACTCTACTTTTTTACAGCGTGCTTATGACAACATATACCACGACCTCATTTTACAAAATGTACATGCTGTAATTGCAATTGACAGAGCAGGTCTTGTAGGTGAAGACGGAGAAACTCATCACGGTATGTTTGATATTTCATATCTTACGGCATTACCAAACATATCTGTTTTAGCTCCATCCTCCTCTGCTCAGCTTGAGGAAATGCTTGAATATGCAGTAAATAAGCACAATGGCGTTATTGCCATAAGATACCCCAAGATATTCTACAAAGACTTAAAATCTGTTTATCCTTTTGAATACGGTAAGGCTGTTGTGGAAAAAGAGGGTAATGACATTACAATTGTAGCAGAAGGCAATATGTTAGAACACGCTTTGGAAGCGGCAGAAATTTCAAAATACAGTGTTGAAGTTATAGATATAAGAACTATTAAACCCATAGATGCAGAAACAATAGAAGCATCTTACACCAAAACAGGCAAAATAATTACTGTTGAAGACAACACAATATGCGGAGGACTTGGCAGTATTGTTGAAGGTGTAATAGGTGCAAAGGTCAGCAAAATAGGTTACAATGACAAAATTATAACCCACGGTGATTTAAAAACACTTTATAAAGACAACAAAGTAGATGCACAGTCTATTGCAGACGAAATTGAAAGGATGTGCAATATTTGAAGGAAAGATTAGACATATACCTTACGGAAAACGGTTACGCCGAAAGCCGTGAAAAAGCAAAGAGCATAATTATGGAGGGTATTGTATATATAAATAATCAGAAGGCAATGAAAGCCGGCGACATGGTAAGCGATGGCGACAACGTTGAAGTACGTGGCAACACACTAAAATACGTTAGCCGTGGCGGACTTAAGCTTGAAAAGGCAATAACCAATTTTGACCTTACACTTGAGGGCAAAGTTTGTATGGACGTAGGTGCTTCAACAGGCGGTTTTACGGACTGTATGCTACAAAACGGTGCAAGCAAGGTCTACTGTGTTGATGTAGGCTACGGACAGCTTGCATGGAAATTAAGGCAAGATGAACGAGTGCACAATATGGAGCGTACAAATATAAGATACGTTACAGAAAGTGACATTGACGAAAAGCTTGACTTTGCATCAATTGACGTTGCATTTATATCTTTAAAGCTTGTACTTCCCGTTGTATACAATCTTTTAAAGGATGACGGCGAAGTGGTTGCACTTATAAAGCCGCAGTTTGAGGCAGGCAGAGAAAAAGTAGGAAAAAAAGGCGTTGTACGTGACAAAAACGTACATATGGAAGTTATTGAAAATGTATTGGAATTTACAAGAAGCTTTGGTTTTAAAGTTTCAGAAGTTACCTATTCCCCCATTAAAGGACCTGAAGGCAACATTGAATATCTGATGCATATTTCAAAACAGGGTGAAGATAACGAAATAGATATTACAGATATTGTTGAAAATTCTCATACTTTATAAAGGAGAATTGTTATGAAAAAAATTGCAGTTATACCCAACATCTTAAGAGATGAAAATTTTGAGGGTACAAAAAAAATAATTGAATATCTGAAGTCGAAAGGCATTTATGTTATTGCAGACAACATTCTTAGGGAATATAACCTTGATGTTGAATACAAAGACCTTGAAACATACAAGGACATTGATATGGCTATAATTATAGGTGGTGACGGTACAATACTTGCATCAAGTAAAAAGTACATAAACACCGATATTCCGATACTTGGTATAAACCATGGTAACGTAGGATTTTTAACAGAGCTAGAAAAGGGTGATACCGAAGGCTTTGCAGCCATTATAGACGGTAACTATTCTGTTGAAAAAAGGCCTATTATAGAGGTTGAACACCTCGGAAGAAAATATTATTCCATAAACGAAGCATCAATACACAGAGGTAATTCTCCCAAAATGCTTGATATTGACATTATAATTGAAAATGTTTCAATGAATAAATTTAAAGCAGACGGTCTTATAGTTGCTACCTCCTCCGGCTCTACTGCATATTCACTTGCGGCAGGGGGACCTATAATTGACCCGTCGTTAAATGCCTTTGTAGTTACTCCCGTTTGTCCTCACAACATAAATATACGAAGTGTTGTAGTATCAAACGAGGCGGAAATAAAAATAGAAATCAAGGATTCCGAACTGTGCACATTCTCTGTAGACGGCAATTTAATTGAAGAAATTAACGGAAACAGTGAAATAATTATTAAAAAAGGTGGATATTTGAATACTGTAAGGCAAAGCAAAAATTCTTTTTACAAAAAACTTAAAAGAAAAATATTTGAAAAGGAAATTTGATTATGTATACAAAAAAACAACGTCATGCTAAAATATTGGAGCTTATTAAAAACGAGGCCATTGAAAGACAGGAAGATATTGCAAAAAAGCTTAACGATATGGGCTATATGGTTACACAGGCCACAGTTTCAAGAGATATAAGAGATTTAAACCTTATAAAACAATCCGTAGGCGGTGTTATAAAATATGTACTGCCTGAAGAAGTTACAACAGACAACACCGTAAAGCTTATAGACATTTTCGGAAACAGCGTTGTATCCGTTGAAAGTGCTGAAAATTTATTGGTTGTAAAAACTCTAAGCGGTACTGCACACGCAGCGGCTTCTGCAATAGATGCAATGTCAAACACTATGATTTTAGGCACAATTGCAGGTGATGATACAATACTTGTAATTGTAAAAAATACTGAACAGGCAGAAATGGTGAAAAAAGAAATTACTCAGCTTATAAAATAAAGGATGTAAATTATGCTTGAGAGACTACACATAAAAAATATAGCTGTCATTGATGAGGCAGAAATTGAATTTAATAAAGGTTTTAACGTACTTACAGGCGAAACGGGTGCAGGTAAGTCTATTATCATTGACTCTATAAATATGGTATTGGGTGAACGTACAAGCAAATCTATTATCCGTAACGGTGAGAAAAAGGCTGTAGTTGAAGCCATGTTTTCAATAGATAATTCCGAAATTATAAAAACACTTGATGAAAACGGCATTGAAGTTGAAGATGGAATGTTAATACTTTACCGTGACCTTAACACAGACGGCAAAAGTCTTTGTAAAATAAACGGTTCTATGACTACAGCATCGGGCATTCGTGAAATTGCAAATATGCTTATTAACATACACGGTCAGCAGGATAATCAGGCATTGTTAACACCTTCTTCCTACATCAGCTTTTTGAACAGCTATGCAAACCTTGCATCAAAGCTTGATGAATACAGAGTATATTATAATAAGGTAAATGAAATTTACGACAAGCTTAATTCCCTGCAGGTTGACGAACTTGAAAAGGAAAGAATGACCGACCTTTACAGCTTCCAGATAAAAGAAATTGAAGATGCAAAATTGGTTATCGGCGAAGACGAACAGCTTGCAGAACGCAGAAAGTTCATAAGCGGTATAAGTAAAATTTCAGAAGCTTTGAACTACTCTCACGAAGCGCTTTACAGTAGCGACCAAAATGTATACGACACCATATCCTCCGTTGCTAACAGCTTTATGTCTGTTGCGGAATATGATGTAAAACTTAATGAAATATATGAAAGGCTTAACAGTGCAGCAATTGAGCTTGACGACATAATCTATCAAATACGCGACTATCGTGATGGTATGGATTTTGACGAAAGTGAAGCCAACAGCATTGAATCACGTCTTGACCTTATAAATACATTAAAGCGTAAATACGGTAATTCTATTGAAGAAATAATTGAATATAAAAATGACATTGAAAACAAATTATACTCCATCACAAAAAGTGATGAAGAAACCGAAAAGCTTAACCAAGAACTTGCAGCTACAACAGGAACACGCAACAAGATTGCTGCTGAAATAACAAAAACACGTACAAAATATGCAACAGAGCTTAGCGACAAAATATGCAAAGAGCTTGCAGACCTTGATATGTCTAAGGTTAAATTTGACGTACAGATAAAAGAATGTGAATATAACAAAAACGGCTGTGACAGTGTGGAATTTTTAATTTCCGTAAATGCAGGGGAGCCTTTAAAGCCACTTTCCAAAATAGCATCGGGCGGTGAAATGTCAAGAATTATGCTTGCAATAAAGTCTATATTTGCAGATTCTGACCCTGTTGATACATTGATATTTGACGAAATTGATACAGGTGTAAGCGGACGTGCAGCCCAGAAGATTGCTGAAAAGATAAACAAAATTGCAGGTAACAAACAAATACTTTGCATTACACACCTTGCACAGATTGCTGCTATGGCCGGTACTCACTTCCTTATAGAAAAGAATGTTGAGGCAGAGCACACATATACAAATGTTACTCCTCTTGACGAAAACTCAAGGAAAAATGAGCTTGCAAGAATTATCGGCGGTGCACAGATTACCGACATTACAATTCAAGCGGCATCAGAAATGTTGGAATTGGCAGATAAACTTAAAAGGTCGTGATTGATTGAATAAGAATGGTATTGTGGAAAAGGTTGATGGAAACAAGGTAACAGTGAAAATACAGCGTGATTCTGCCTGCGGTGAGAACTGCGCTATGTGCAATGCCTGCCCGGGTAAGGACATGCTTATTACAGTAGAAACTGATATAAAACTCGCGGTAGGTGACAAGGTAAGGCTTGAAACAAATACAAAAACTGTGTTACTCTCTGCTTTCTGTGTTTATATTCTACCTATTGTGCTACTAATTGTTGGTTATGCCCTATATACACTATATCTTGGGCTTATACTTATGATATTTTCCTTTACAATATTATTACAGGCTGATAAAAAAATTAATAAAAAACATCTTATAAAGTTGAGCAAAGTGCATTAAATCAAGCATTTTGCTCATTTTTTTGTCAAAATAAATTTATAACAACATATTGTTATTTACTATTGACAAAGTAACTATATGTTGTTATAATATAAATGCACGCAAACCCAAGATGTTGGGTTTTTTTAGTCTATGAAGAAATGAAATACGATATAAATTATGAGGAAAGGAGATTTTATTATGAAGATTATCAAGCGAAGCGGTGCGGAAGTTGTTTTTGACCCGGAAAAAATTATTATTGCTATTTCCAAGGCTAATGACAGTGTTGTTCCAAGTGCAAGAATGACACCTATACAGATTAAAAGAATTGCCGAAGACGTTGAAAGTGCAGCTCTTAACATAAACCGTTCACTAAGCGTGGAAGAAATTCAGGATATGGTGGAAGACCAGATTATGAACCAGCGTGCTTTTGAAGTGGCAAGACGTTATATTACATACCGTTATACACGTGCATTGGTTCGTAAATCAAACACTACAGATGAACAGATTTTAAGTCTTATTGAATGCAACAACGAAGAGGTTAAACAGGAAAACTCCAACAAAAACCCTACTGTTAACAGCGTTCAGCGTGACTATATGGCAGGTGAGGTAAGTAAGGATATTACAAAACGTATTCTTCTTCCGACCGACATTGTTGCTGCACATGAACAGGGTATTATCCACTTCCACGATGCAGACTACTTTGCACAGCATATGCACAACTGTGACCTTGTAAACCTTGAGGATATGTTGCAGAACGGTACTGTTATAAGCGGTACTATGATTGAAAAGCCACACAGCTTTTCAACAGCTTGTAACATTTCAACACAGATTATTGCACAGGTTGCCTCCTGTCAGTACGGCGGTCAGAGCATAAGTCTTACACATCTTGCTCCATTTGTTGACGTAAGCCGTCAAAAGATTAAAAAGCAGGTTATTGAAGAATTTAAATCAATAAATCAGGATGCTACTGAAGAACAGATTAACGAAATTACCGAAAAGAGACTTCGTGACGAAGTTAAAAGCGGTGTACAGATGATACAGTATCAGGTTGTTACACTTATGACAACTAACGGACAGGCTCCTTTTGTAACTGTATTTATGTACCTTAATGAAGCTAAAAACGAGCAGGAAAAGAAAGACCTTGCTTTGGTTATTGAAGAAACATTGAAACAGCGTTATCAGGGTGTTAAAAACGAAAAGGGTGTATGGATTACTCCTGCATTCCCTAAGCTTATTTACGTTTTGGAAGAAGACAACATTCACAAGGACAGCAAATATTACTACCTTACAGAATTGGCGGCAAAATGTACTGCTAAACGTATGGTACCCGACTATATTTCAGAAAAGGTAATGCTTCAGAACAAAATTGACAAAAACGGTGAAGGTCATTGCTACACTTGTATGGGTTGCAGAAGCTTCCTTACTCCTTTTGTTGATGAAAACGGCAAGCCTAAATATTACGGCAGATTTAACCAGGGCGTTGTAACCGTAAACCTTGTTGATATTGGTCTTTCCGCTAACAAGGATATGGACAAATTCTGGGAAATATTTGACGAACGTATGGACCTTTGTCACAGAGCATTACAGTGCAGACACGAAAGGCTTACAGGCACACTATCAGATGCCGCGCCTATTTTGTGGCAACACGGTGCACTTTTAAGACTTGGAAAAGGTGAAAGCATTGACAAGTATCTGCACGGTGGATATTCTACACTTTCACTTGGTTATGCAGGTCTTTGGGAATGTGTGTATAGTCTTATCGGCAAAAAGCTTACAGAGACTGAGGGTGAAGAATTAGGCCTTGAAATTATGCGCAAACTTAACGAATATACTGCTAAGTGGAAGGCTGAAGAAAACATAGACTATTCACTTTACGGTACACCTTTGGAAAGCACAACATACAAATTTGCCAAGAATTTACAGAGCAGATTTGGTATTATAAAGGGTGTTACAGACAAAAACTACATTACAAACAGTTATCATGTTCATGTAACAGAAAACATTGATGCTTTCGACAAGCTTGCTTTGGAATCCAAATTCCAGGCTCTTTCACCGGGTGGTGCTATTTCTTACGTAGAAGTTCCTAATATGCAAAATAATCTTGAAGCTGTTCTATCAGTAATGAGATTTATTTACGACAACATTATGTATGCGGAGCTTAACACAAAGAGTGACTACTGTCAGGAATGCGGCTTTGACGGTGAAATAGAAGTTAAGGAAGACGCAGACGGCAAGCTTATCTGGACATGCCCTAACTGTGGCAACAATGACCAGACAAAGCTTAACGTTGCAAGAAGAACCTGCGGTTACATCGGTACACAGTTTTGGAATCAGGGAAGAACACAGGAAATTAAAGAACGAGTTCTTCACTTATAAAACGGGATGTAAAACTGTAAATTTAATAACGGGCGCCTAAAAAGCGTCCGTTTTTTAAGGATTGATTTTATGAATTACGCTACAATTAAAAAAAACGATATAGCAAACGGTCCCGGAATACGTGTTTCACTTTTCGTAAGCGGATGCCGTCACAGATGCAAAAACTGTTTTAACAGTGAAGCATGGGATTTTAATTACGGCAAGGAATTTAACGATGCGATTATCGGCGAAATAATTACAGCGTTAAAACCCGACTATGTGGAAGGCATCTCCCTTTTGGGCGGTGAGCCCTTTGAACCTGAAAATCAAGAGGGTCTTATTAAACTCCTTGAAAAGTTGAAAAGTGAACTACCCGATAAAAATGTATGGTGCTACACGGGCTTTACTTTTGAAAAAGATTTGATGAACGGCAGTGAAAACGTAAAAAAACTCCTTTCACTTATAGACGTTTTGGTAGACGGAAAGTTTGTGGAAGAACTTAAAGACCCCTCCCTTATCTTCCGTGGTTCTTCAAATCAGAATATAATCGACGTTCCAAAGTCATTGGAATGTAAGTCTACAATTTTACTTAAAGGCACCTGGAAACGAAAAATGGGCTCTACAAATATATATGAGGCATAGAAAAAGCTTTACGCTTCAAACCGTTTATTGCCAAAAATAATTATAACTATAAAACCGCAAGGAAAACATCAAATTTTCCTTGCGGTTACTTGCTTTTTGCCAATTTATACTCTACCGTACACAGTGGAGGCTTTTTATTTTAACATTATTTAACAATCTTTAATTGCGAGAAATAAGGTTTAGATGCAAACCTGTTTTAGCTAAATTTTTCGCCCATAGCTAAATAACTCCTTTGGAGTAGCTAAATTAAATTCGCCTTAAGCTGACCGTAGGTCAATTTATCTACAAAGTAATTTAGCGTACTTTAGTACATTTAGCTCGCCGTCAGGCGAATTTAGCTGCGTTGCTTTGCAACGCTCGTGTCAAGTCAGGCCAAAAAGATTTATATGTCATTATTTAAGTTCTGTATATATTTATGCATAGTTTCTGCCACAACCTTGCTATGAGCAACTGCCTCAACAACGGTACGTGCACCGTTTACCACATCGCCCGATGCAAATATTCCCGGGCGAGTTGTATTGCCCACCTCGTCTGCTACCAAAAGTCCGGATTTATTTGCTTCAAGTCCCGTTGTGGTAGACACTATTATATTTTTAGGTCCCTGACTGATTGCAATGATAACCGAATCCGAATGATAAAATTTATCACTTCCCTTTACCTCTTCAATAGTCCCGTCGTCATTCTCTATGATATCCCGAAAAATCACACCATCATCAAGAATTTCTATCGGCTTAAGATTGTATTGAAATTTTACACCTTCAAGTTTTGCATAGCTGTATTCATAATCACTTGCCGCAACCTTTTTTTCCAAAGAAAAACAGGTTACTTCCCTACAACCGCTGCGTACCGCTGTCCTTGCAACATCCATAGCAGCATTACCTGCACCGATTATGGTTACTTTTTCTCCCAATTTGTATACATTGGGATTATTAAGATAGTTTATGGCAAAATGAACATTTCCAAGGGTTTCACCTTTGATATGCAATGTATTGGGACTCCATACACCTGTGCCTATGAAAATAGCCTTATACCCATCCCGAAATAAATCATCCACGCCTATAGCATCGCCAATGCGAATGTTTGGACGAATTTTTATACCCTTTAGTTCTATGTGACGATACTGAAGATCATCAAGCACGCTTTTGGGCAATCTGAACTCAGGTATGCCATAGCGCAAAACTCCCCCTATTTTATCCTTACTCTCAAAAATCGTAACCTGATAACCATAGCGGGCAAGAATAATTGCAATGGTAAGTCCCGCAGGACCTGAGCCAACAATAGCAACTTTCTGACCATTTGATTTTGCAGGTCCCTTAGTCATTTTAGGTGCATATGTACCGGATATATAGCTTTCGATTGCAGAAAAATGAACCGGCGAACCTTTTTTGTTCAGTACACAGTTCCCTTCACACTGTTTCTCATGATTACAAACCAAACTGCAAACTGTGGTGAGGGGGTTGTTTTCAAATAATAACTTTCCTGCTTCATCCAACTTATTATCCTTCAAAAGACCAATAGCTTTAGGAATTGGCGTATTTATGGGACATCCTTTTTGGCATGTTGGATTTTTACATTGAAGGCAACGGTTAGCCTCGTCTAAAATATGAAGTGCCATTAACATTTTCCTCCGTTCATTTTTAATTATGATTCACTATATAATATCATAATGCAAATTTATGCTATCGCCTACAAGTAGTATTTTTTCACATTTACAACACTTCCTATATATTAAAAAGCCTTTTTGCATTATTCAATAATATATTTTCTTTATCTCTTTGAGCAATCATTGCAAACTCAATTCTTCCTCTTTGTGAAGCAGCAGAATAGGTATCTGTACCGAATAAAATATGTTCAGAGCCTATTTGTGATACAGCATACTCTATTACCCTATTTTGAATACTCGCTATACCTGATGTGTCTACATAAACATTTTCATATTTCGCATTTCTGACTGCTTCAATATGATGTATGCCTTTCAAATGTGCCATAATAAAAGTTGTATTTTGATATTTGTTTGCAAAAGGAACAATATTATCAGCAACTTTTTCAGGATGAATCTGCACAATCGCAGAATGTTTATTTGCAAACGAGAAAATCTTATCACCATATTCGGCAATAGAATATTCATGGCACACCGGATGAATTTTTATTCCTACACATTTTTCAGATTTAAGCATTCTTTCGGCTTGCATAAATGTATTTTCGTTTCTTGGTTCAATAATAACCCATTGATATAAATTCTCTGTTTTGTTTGCTAAGTCAAACATATACTCATTTGAAGTCTCAGTTCTTTCTTTATCAAGTAATCCATCAAATGGTGAAACAAACACCTTACCTATATGTGCCATTTCACTCATTTTTGATAATACATCCCAATAGGCAGTATAAAAATCACCTTCTTGCATCATTTTAGAAAGATAATTATGTGCTATACTCTCTTTTGAACCATAATTCAAATGACAATGTGTATCAATTGCATTTATAAACATTCATTTTCCTCCCTCTCAATTCAACATTTTATATGATGTAAATTAATAAATTAAACTATTTCGTTTTTACATTTTCAGACAAATTTACCGCTAAAATCAATGTACGACATATCGAAAATCTCGTTAGAGATTTATATCACTGCGGTATCCGACCGCATAGGTTCATATCAAGTCAAGAACATTGACTCATTTTTTATTCACTATTTTTTCACCATCGAACAGGATAATTCCCTCTCCTCTACCAAACACACCGTAGTTATCTATATAATTTTTCATATTGCGACGCAAACTTGTATCATCAGGCAGTCCTTTTGAAGAACCCTCATACGATTTATTGAATATTCGCCAACAAGCCGTAAAGTCATTTCCTTCCTCTACGCAATTGACGATATCAAACATCTGTGAAAATTTTTTCAGATTTGAGTTCTCACCATATACCTTTTCTATGTACGGAGGATACAACAACCATGAATTACAATAGATTGGTAATATCCTTCCCTTTAGCTTTGCCCCGCCAAAAAACTCATATGCTTTTTTAAACGACAAAACGCAATCTTCCACTTTTAGCGGACCCGACGACGGAATATGACACGAATATACTGTATCGCCTTTCTTGAGTGTATAATCACCCCAGTTATAGTCATCTAATTCATACGTTCTTAAATTATACTGCAACCTGCCAAGTGCAAATAAATTAAGCTCTTGTACCACAACATACCACGAAGAAAAAACTCCCACCACACCATAAAGATTCTTACATTCTTTAATTTTATATGAAATATCCGCTACAGTATCTCTAAATATTTCCATATCAATACTATATTTTTTATAGTTTTCTTCCATATATGGAACAAGATACAGCCAGAAAATAAGTTGTAATGTATAGCTATGCTCCAAAGAAAGCTCTCCTACTATCGTCACAACCTCCTTCGACCTTCTCAATTTTTCATCAAGCGTTTTAATGTCCATTGGTTCAAATGGATGTTTGCAAAGTTCCTTTTTATAATCATTTGCAAGTTGTTCAACCTTTTCGCCATAGATTTTGTCAATTTCCATAATATATGGTATATCTTCTGACTCAACTCCAACTTTTTCAAAAACATCATATTTAATCATTATACACTTTCCTCCCATTTTTCACTCACTCATGGCATATTTAGTTGTCATCACTTCCAACCTCACTACAGTTGTGTCATGTTACAACCGAAAAAAATTTTTCTCTTTTAAATGCAGTACACAACTGCAGTAATTCTTTTGGCGGATTCTGCCATAGATTTTAGTTCTATATATTCATTGGTGGAATGTATATTAAAGCCCTCTGTGCCAATACTGTCTACGCAGGGGATTCCACATTCCGTTACATACGCTGCATCGGAGCCACTTAAATTCTTTCTTGCTTTTAGTACAGGCAAGCCATTTTCCACATATATTTCATTCATTATTTTAAGCAGTTCGTAATTCTTTTCCGAATAAGGCATTGCAGGTCGGTAGCTTACTTCTTTTGCTATACAGCTGCAACCTTCTATATATGTAGTATTTGCAACTTTTTTAAGGTATTCTCTTACTTCCGAAAGTTCTTCAGGTGTAGAAAAACGAATATCCACATTAAAAACACAATTTTCCGCAACCGTATTTGCAGTTGTGCCACCGTTTATAACCCCGCAATTACAGGTAATACCATCGGGGTTTTTAAGCTTTTCAAGCTCAATTATTTTATGTGCCGCCTCTGCAACAGCATTCGAAGCCTCGTGACAACGGGATGAATGCATAGCCTTGCCCTTCACTTCAAATAAATAGCGAAGTATTCCTTTTCGTTCCAGCACCAAAGTATCTTTTACATACCCTTCAAGATTTAAAAATGCAACAGAATTTTCCGCCCTTTTACAAATATAGTTTATAGTTGCCTTTCCACTTAAGGAACTTCCTACTTCCTCATCACTTTGCAACAAAAGTTTTACAGGGCGTGATTTAAAACCGCATTTTTCCAGAGCATCCATAGCTAAAAGTGCCGCAACTATGCCGCCCTTACAGTCCATAACACCGGGTCCGTACATATTTTTTTCATCACGGTGTACGGCAGGTGTACCGAAGGAACCCACAGGTTGTACGGTATCCATATGTCCCGAAAGGCTGACAGGTTGACCTTTTGCATCGGGATTTAAGGTAATACACACAACATTTCCTGAAACGGGTTGTTCAAAAACCTCTACCTTCCAACCACGTTTTTTAGCAAAATCAACAAAGTAATTCCCTACGGCATCAACGCCTTCCTTAAAGTTGGTTGGACTTTCTATATTACAAACATCTTCAAGCACATCAAGGTACTTGGCACTAAGTTCATCAATTTTTCCAAACAGCAATTCACATTTCATTTTTATCACCTCAAAATTTTTCAAAAAGGATTCTTCATAACTCATATCCCTAAGTACATAACCATAAATATTATAACACATTAAATAAAAAAAACATAGTATTTTAACTATATTTTTTCACAAAATTATATAAATTTATTTGTATAAAAACACATACTCAAATCGAGTATGTGTTTGAATTAAATTTTAGCTGTTTCACGGCTTGATGCCATCATAAGCTTTATTCTGTTTTCCTGATTAACCTTTGATGCACTGGCATCGTAGTCGATAGGCACGATATTAACATCGGGATTATTTTCCTTGATAATTTTTATCATACCCTTACCTACTATATGGTTTGGCAGACAGCCGAATGGCTGAGTACAGACAATACTTTTTACACCCATATGTATAAGCTCTAACATTTCCGCAGTTAAAAGCCAGCCTTCACCCATTTTTACACCAAGGCTTATATAATCCTTTACAGCTTTTACCGTGTCGCGAAAATATGATGGTGGAACAAAATCACTGTTTTTCTTAATAACCTTTATTAAAAAGCGCTGTTTTGCAAGAGCATACAGGTAAACAATGCGGTATATAGCCGCCTTTACTTTGCCCATACCATATAACTTTTTGTCCACTATACTGTTATATATACAATAAAGGCAAAAGTCAAGAAGTCCTCCCATTACAACCTCACCATTGTTTTCAACAAGCAGTTTTTCAAGGTCATTGTTGCCGAGAGGTGAAAACTTAACGAAAATTTCACCAACTACACCGACTTTTAATTTTTCAACAGATTTATCAAGCTTTATATTTTTAAAAGCTTCAATAAGCCTGATGTACTCTTTTTTAATCAGCCTTTTATTAAGCTTATCCTTGGTAAGAATGTCTATAATCTCATTTATAAACAGTAGGGAAACTCTGTCGGTTTCTCCCTTTTCAACTTCATAGGGCATACATTGATTTTTAAGGCACATAATAAGATCACCAAACATAATTGCATACATAAAACGTACAAGCATTGGCAAGGTAATTTTAAGTGAAGAAGCATCAAGTCCTGAAAAATTCAATGAAATAACAGGAATATGACCGTAACCAGCATTACTAAGTGCCTTACGAAGAAGTGAAATATAGTTAGATGCACGACAACCGCCACCTGTCTGGGTAATCATAAGGGCAATTTTGTCCTTGTCATATCCACCATTTTCAATTGCATCAATAAGCTGTCCTATAACAACCTGTGCAGGATAGCAGGTATCGTTGTGTACATATTTTAAACCGTATTCCTTAATTCCTTCATGGTCGGTTTTTAAAAGTTCTGCATTATAGCCGTATTTTTTAAGTATACCTATAAGCATTTCAAAATGAATAGGAAGCATTGTAGGCACAAGTATTTTATAATCTTTTTTCATCTCTTCGGTAAATACTGCGTATTCCAATTATAAATTCTCCCTTTCTTCCAATGCAGCGGCAAGGCTGCGGAGTCTGATTTTCACCGCACCAAGATTGTTGATTTCATCAATTTTAAGCTGTGTATATATTTTGCCACCGGTTTCAAGAATAGCCTTTACTTCGTCAGTCGTAATGGCATCTATACCGCAACCGAAGGATACAAGCTGTACAAGCTCAGTATTTTTATGTGTTATTGCATAATTTGCGGCATTATAAAGACGTGAATGATATGTCCATTGGTTAAGGACATCAACCTTTATTTTTTCTTCCCCCATAGGTATGCTGTCTTCACTTACAACAACAAAGTCCAAAGAAAGTGCAAGTTTATCAATAAGATGGCAAATTTCAGGGTCAACATGGTACGGTCTACCTGCAAGAATAACAACACGTTTGTTATTTTCTGCAGCAAATTCCATCGCCTTTTTACCCTCTTCCATTACATCTGCACGCCACTGATTATACACGGCACAACCTTCATTTACTGCGGCAAAAACCTTTGTAAAACGAATGTGTGAAAAGTTTTTGTTTATTATTTTATAAAGACCTTTTGCAAATTCATAGTTATTGTTGATATTAAGATAAGGTGCTAAAAACTTAATCCTTGAAAGTCTTTTTACATTAGACTTTAAAAGTTCTGAATAATACGCAACAACAGGACAGTTGTAGTGATTATCACCCGACTGTTCGTCAAAGTTATATGTAAGGCACGGATAGAAAATTGCATCTACATCCATATCCAGAAGCTCCTCAACATGACCGTGCATCAGTTTAGCAGGATAACACACTGTGTCGGAAGGTATTGTATGCTGACCTTTTGTGTATGTTTTATGAGTTGAAAACTTGCTGAACTTAACCTTAAAGCCAAGGGTTGTAAATATGGTATACCAAAGAGGTGCCATTTCGTACATGCTAAGGGCAAGAGGTATGCCGATAGTTTCTTTATGTCCCTTCGGTTTTAAGTCTGTAATCTTATTGCGTTTATACTCATAAATATTGGGATAGTTATTTTTAACCTCTGTTGCTCCTGCTCCCTTTTCACACTTATTACCAGAAACAAGACGTTTTCCGTCATTAAATATATTTATTGTCAAATTACAGCGGTTTTCACAGCCCTTGCAATTTACAGCCTTTACAGTCTGTGAAAAATTTTTAACCTCTTCATAAGAAAGAATTGTGGTCTTTTCCTTTTTTACAGCTTTTGCATAAAGAGCTGCACCGTATGCACCCATAAGACCCGCTATTGCAGGACGTACGACATTTCTGCCCATTTCCATTTCAAAGCTGCGTAAAATGGCATCATTAAGGAAGGTGCCGCCCTGTACAACTATGTTTTTACCAAGCTCGTCAGGATTATTGGCACGGATAACCTTGTAGATTGCATTTTTAACTACACTAACGGAAAGACCTGCAGATATTTCAGATACATCTGCTCCGTCCTTCTGCGCCTGTTTAACGGATGAGTTCATAAAAACAGTACATCTCGAACCTAAGTCTACAGGATTTTTAGCAGTAAGTGCAAGCTTTGCGAATTCCGCCACAGGGTAACCTGCAATGTTTGCAAAGGTTTCAATAAATGAACCGCAACCTGATGAGCAGGCTTCGTTAAGCATAATATTATCTATTGCATTATTGCGTATTTTAAAACACTTTATATCCTGACCGCCAATATCCAAAATAAAGTCCACATCGGGCTTGAAATGGCGTGCCGCATAAAAATGTGCCATTGTTTCAACTATACCGTTATCTACACCAAATGCGTGTTTAATAAGTTCTTCACCATAGCCTGTGACTGTACCTGAGGCTATTTTAATTTTGTCTCCGCACATTTCGTATATTTTTATAAGCTCTTCCTTGATAACATCTGTGGGATTACCTCTGTTAGAGCCATAATAGCTGTAGAGAATTTTCTCTTTATTGTCTAAAAGCACAAGCTTTGTTGTTGTACTACCGCAGTCTATACCAAGGTATGCTTCACCGGAATATGTATTGATATCGGAATTTTCAACAGTCGCCATTTCATGACGCTTTTTAAATTTGTCATATTCCTGCTCGTTTTCAAAAAGAGGCGGTAATTTTGTGACATTGTCACTTGTATAACTCGCCTTGTTTAGCTTATCTGTAATTTCTTCAACGGTAAATTCATCAGATGTTTTGTTTGCAAGCAAAGCACAACCCAAAGCAACGGAAACAAGTGCATATTCGGGGAAAATTGCCTGAGATGGTGACAGGTTAAGTGTTTTGACAAATCTTTCTCTCAAACCCTTACAGTAGTGCAAAGGTCCGCCCAAAAACATTACATTTCCGGAAATTTCATAACCTTGTACAAGGCCAGAAATTGTCTGATTTACCACTGCCTGATAAATACTTGCAGCAATATCCTCCTTTTTAGCACCCTGATTTATAAGAGGCTGAACATCGGATTTTGCAAAAACGCCACAACGTGAGGCAATAGAATATATCTTTTCGTAATTTAAGCTGAGTTCGTCCAAAGTATCGTTATCAACGTTCAAAAGCGTTGCCATCTGGTCTATAAACGCACCTGTACCTCCTGCACAGGTGCCGTTCATACGTTCATCGGTAATACCTTTGAAGAAGATAACCTTTGCATCTTCACCACCAAGCTCTATAACAACATCTGTCTGAGGAGCAAGAGTCTTTACCATTTCACCTGTGGCAAAAACCTCCTGAACAAAGCTTATGCCCGTAGCATTTGCAAGACCCAAACCTGCGGAACCGGAAATACAGACCTTAACCTTTTCATTACCTACATATTCCTTTATACGTTCTACAAGCTCAACAGTTTTTTTACGTACTTCGGACATATGGCGTTCATAACAGTTGAATACAAGCTTGCCATCTTTGATAAGTACAATCTTAACAGTTGTAGAACCAACATCAATGCCAAGTGTTATTTTATTTATATCACTAAAAAGTAAATTCTCAAACATATTATCACCACAAATTATTTTTACGAATTTCTACCTAATTTATATTATACTACAAAAAAACTCAAAATCAATGGCTTTACAAAAATTTAACATAAATTACCTGTCCATACTTCCTCTTACAAAACCTTCTAAATCCCAAAGAGTACAAATATTCCTCTGCACTTTCAATCTTTTTTATTTTGTTGTACTGAATCTTCATATTTTTCAGCAATTTAGACCGTAAAGTCTCAATCCTTTACAGTATGTAACAAAGTGTAAATTGTAACAGCATACACCCTTTTTTTGTTGATTTTTGCGCTTTCGCAGGCAATTTTCAAAAGCAAGCTAATGTCTACACCTCCTGAAAAGGCCGCTACGACATCAATGTAAGCATCCTGAGAGGTCTGTTTTTTCTTCATAATAAACGCAGGTGTAAAGTGTATTTCCTTTACATCTGCATCCGACAATTTCGGAAACAACCTATTTTACATGGCTTTCTGCGAAAATAAAGTTATGCCTCTTTCACAGTAAATTCGTTGTTCTTAAATCTCCCAAAACTTCATATATTTCCACACTATCACTCCTGAAAATAACATATAATCATTGTATCATAATGAAGATATTTTTTCAACAAAAAAGTCCCGAACAAATAGTTCGGGACAAATTAAGCTTAATAAGCAAAGAATCCTATGCCTGTTGTTTTATTTTCTATGCCGTAAACCGAAAGTTGATTTACGCTGTCATCTTTTATCTTTCTCCAGCTTAAAAACTCATCCGAAAGATTTTCAATGGGTGTTTGCGGTACATACAAAACATATTCCGTACCGTCCATACCGTTTGGCACTGAAACTACATACCGCATTTCGTCTTCTATATACTCGTTGCCTTCATTCTCTATATCAAATTCACTTAATTTCATTTTATATGAATAATCGTCTGTCTTTTCAATATCGGTAAACTTACCGCTGAAATCCGCACAGTATACGGTACCTAAAGGATAACCTTCACCAACATTGCCCATTTCGGAATTGTGATATGAGCCTGAAAATGTACCGTCGGGTTTAAGTGTAAGTGATGTATACCATGCACCTGCACCGCTTGAAAAACCAAAGTCCAGCGGTTGGTCAAAGGGTAGTGATATTGTCTGAGGTGTTACAACACTTTCATCAGGCTTTGTACTTTCGGGTAAATCCGTTTTATTTTTACCGCAGCCTGCCAAAAAACTTACACAAAGAACAAAACAACAAAGCAAAACTAAAAGTCTATTCTTTTTCATGCTTAATCCTCCTTGTATAATTTTTGAACATTACACACAAGGTAACACTTATGGAATATACAAGTACAAAGTTTATAAGGTACATTCTGAGCTGACCGAATGAAAATACACTTGATGTAAATCCATTAACTGCATATATTACATATATATGGAACAGGAATATTAAAAATGTAGCATCATTTATTTTTTCAAACAGCTCTGTTCTAAAAATCCTTGACCTGTAAACTGTAAATAAACCGTACATAAAAAGCAACATAGTGTATAAATACAAAAGTCGCACATAATCAAGCACAGGATACACCTTATAATAATAACTTACACCGTATGCCATATATGAATCTGCACAGAGTAATACAAAAGCCGCTATACCGAACTTCCAAAAATGTGTTTTTATAAAATCACTAAACGCATTATAATATTTGCCGCATACACAACCTAAAATCCATACAAAAATGTAGGAAGTAAACAAACCGTGATTATATGTAAAATCTATATTGAAAGCAGCAAGAACATCTGGCAAGTGACAGTAGAACAGCACGTTAACAACTGCCGCTATACTTAAAAGCCAAAACACCTTTTTTATTTCAAGCAATTTTCTCCACAGCGGGAAAAGTAAATAAAATTGCATTATAACAAATATAAAGTAAAAATGACTTTCTCCACTGCCAAATAGAATAAATTTAACAAGCTGAGGTATATTGAATTTATAAAACCCTCTTGTAACCTCAAAAAGGTAGTATATTGTCGCAAAAACAAGATACGGTATGTAAATTTTGCGGAATCTTGATTTTATATACTTACGGTAGTCTATTTTTGAAGTATCCTTCAAAAAAAGCTTAAGCGATGACAAAAATACAAAACCGTGTACTGCAACACCGCACATACGGTGAATAAAGAAAAGTATTCTACTTACATTTTCAGTTGTATAATGTCCTATTATTGGTGCTGCCGTTACATGGATAAAAATAACCATTAAGCAAAACATCACGTTTAATACGGAAATTTCATTTTTTTTCATAATTTTTACCAACATTCTTAAAGATTATATTTATATTGTAGAATTAATGTACAATTTAGATGCCTCTTTTTTATCGATATAAAATCATCATCTGCTTGATGTTCTTGTTACATTACAGTTCTTCCACCTTAATAAGACTGGTATTTCCGGACTGACCATTTGTATCGCCACCCGTTATGACTATTCTGTCTCCTTTTTTCAAATGCAATGTTTCCTGCGCAATTTTCTTGGCAGTATAGAAGAGAACATCAGTAGAGGTAAATTTTTCACACATCACAGGTATTACTCCCCAGGATAAAGCAAGTCTGCGCCATGAGTTTTCATTAGTAGTAAGTCCAATTATAGGCACAGGCGAACGGAATCTCGAAACCATTCGTGCAGTCATTCCTGACAAGGAGCAAGCAATAATTGCTTTTGCATCAAGGTCTAATGCCATTCCACAGGTTGAGTGAGAAATTGCATCCACTTCGTTTTTTATATGAAATTCTGCATTGTGAAAGCGCTTGTCATAGTGAATGTTGTTTTCTGTTGCTTCAGCGATTTTTGCCATTATTTCAACGGTTTCCACAGGATATTTTCCTGCTGCCGTTTCGCCGGAGAGCATAATGGCACTCGTGCCGTCATAAACTGCATTGGCAACATCAGAAATTTCTGCCCTTGTAGGTCGTGGATTATAAATCATTGTTTCAAGCATTTCCGTGGCAGTTATTACTCTTTTTCCAAGCAATCTACACTTTGTTATAAGTTTTTTTTGCATTGCAGGAAGTTGTTCAAAAGGAACCTCAACGCCCATATCTCCCCTTGCAATCATTATACCATCACAGTATTCACAAATTTCAACAATATTATCGAATCCGGACTGATTTTCAATTTTTGCAATTAGTTCAATTTTTTCTGCTTTAATTTCTTTTAAATATTCATGAACATCTATTAAGTTTTGCTTATTGGAAACAAAAGAGCATGCAATATAATCAACTTCATTTTCTACACCAAACAAAATATCCTGTTTATCTTGTTCAGAAAGGTATTCCTGTTTCATAACTTTTCCGGGAAAACTCATGCTTTTTCTGTTTGAAAGTTCTCCGCCGCAAAGTACTTTACAGATAATATCCTTATTTTCAATTTTTTCAACAAGAAATGTTAAAAGTCCGTTATTAAGCAAAATTGTATCGCCGACAGTAAGTTCATCAGCAAGACTGGGATAGTTGACAGAGACGATGTTTTCGTTCCCAATTACATCTGCTGTTGTAAAAACAAACCGATTGCCCTCAACGAGCGTTACCTTTCCGTCTTTAAAAGTTTTTATTCTATATTCGGGACCTTTCGTATCAAGCATAATTGCAACTGGAATATTGAGTTCCTGTCGTACTTCTTTGATCAAATCTATTCTTTTTTGATGTTCGCTGTGGGTCCCATGAGAAAAATTCAGTCTTGCAACATTCATTCCTGCTTTGCACAAACCTGAAAGAACTTCCTTAGTTTCACTTGCTGGTCCGATTGTGCATACTATTTTGGTTTTACGCATATTTGTTTCTCCTTATTTGTTATATATGAACTTGTACGATTCGTGACATCCTTTATTGCGATTCATGCCGGATGGCAATTCAATGAGATTACCAATTTTACAATTAAACTCATAATAAAAATCGTGCACAATTTAGATGCAGCAAAATCATTTTACCAGGAGCAAAAATCTTTGCTTGCAAGGGAGATTTTGCGACGCCGTTAATTGACACAGCGGTCAAAGACCGCAAAAAGCCAAAAGGCTTAAGGAATTTTATAATATCACGTATGTGTCAATTATAAAATTCGTGCACGATTTAGATGCCGTTCAATTAAATGAATAATTAATAATGAATGATGAATAATTGTGGTTGAAAATCGCCTTATGCGATTTTCTTCTAATTCAAATGCGTAGCATTTGTTCCTTAATTCTTCACTATTCATTTTTCACTATTCATTGAGTTTGCTTTGCAAACTCATTATAACATAAATAAATATTTTTTTCAACAATATAATTCTCTTAACAACATAAAACTGTACTATTGTCTTTTTTTCACTACGATAATAAGTTATCAAGAAAAGCAATTTCAAGTATATAATTAATATGGATTTTTCAAAAAAAGTGCACCCCGAAAGGTATGCACTGTTTTAAACTTAAATTAGTTAAGTTCAGCGAAGTATTTGATTGTTCTAACCATCTGGCTT